>CALAUZ010000001.1 GCA_937892105.1 uncultured Fretibacterium sp.
GCAGTATTTTCCTCTGCAATTCTATGTGAAGATGGGTCTCTACCTCATCTATCAAGACTACTCCTTCTTTATTGTATTCACTCAGCTGATTCTTGTGAAGCCAGTTCTGATCCATTCTCATCATCAAGTCTGATAAAATTCTCAGTATTGATGAATAACCATCTGATAATTCATTCAAGCCGGAAGGGTTTCGGTTCTTCTGATGTATCACAAAACTATAATTTTTGTAATCATATTTCAGCTCTATGGAATCATCGTCAAGCAACGTTCGTAATGCTTCCTCGAAACGGTCAAACCATTCTCCTATATATCTCTCGTTCTGAGTATCATTCTCATTTTTCGCATATGATTGCTGCGTTTTCAGATGAACCATATACTTCATTATGTCGCGAGATGGTGATTCGGTCACTCCTATTGAAGAAGATAATCTTATGTCTTCCACACCATGCGCAGGAAGAACATCATTAGATGGTCGGCCAGCCACAAAGAATGCTGTGATAAATTCTCCACTACGATACAAACTCGGCAAATCTTCTTCATGATTATAGATAACGTCAAGTTTTGTTATTGGACAAGATGACAAGGCTATTTCACGAAGAGAATTAATGTCTTCAATAATTGCTCTTTTACGTTCATCGACTCCAGCATCAAGTAAATTCATATCTTGCCGTAATTGTCTGCGGACTTCTAAAAGATCTGTGTCCGTACTCCTATTGAGAATCACAAGATTATTCGCTATCTCGTTAAGTACTGACGTTTTCCCTGATCCATTTCTACCCGTCAGGATTAAGTGCTGTCTGTGGTCGCTATCTAGGCCGATATGTATATCCTTTAAGTGTCTGACGCTATTTATGTGTATTTCCTTAATAAAATGTTCTATAACGTTACCCTCCTTATGTTATTTTCTCAAGGGCTTCGCATAAAGGCAATAACTCGTTGAGGTGTGAAACAATTTTATTTTACGTTGTACCTCGATTGGCGACGAGACCAATCCCAAAAACGTACTCTAAATTCAACAGAGACAATAAGATTAAGCAAAATTAAGCGTATAATCAGATTTTATCCTATGAATGAAAACACATTCACCTTTTTTCCTCCGAGATGGTAAAATTTTTTTCTCATTTTTGGTCGAGAGATATTGCCATAATAGCCTCCTCTACTGAATTTTATATCTCCTGCTATGAGCATTTGCTCAAGTTCAGGGAGTAATTTTTCTGCCCTTCTACAATATGCAATGTCTCTAATACTTCCAACTTTAAGCGTAAATGCTCTAGTATCTTTCCTACCACGATATAGAGCCACACGCCATTCCTTTTGCCATGCATATTTATCAAATTTTGTAAAGCAATCTCCTTCCTCTGTTTGTATACTACTTACATTCTCAGTCGGCTCTTGCCTAACAAGGATATGATGTCTATTGCCGATATAAGTTTCTTCCCCATTCTTCATTAGTGCCTTGTATTCAACATCTCCGCAAAGAAATTTCATATCTCCGACCACACGTTCTATTCTTTTTATAAGTTCCGATTTATCTTTGATAATAATGACATACTCGCCGAACTCTGTCATATCATCATCAAGATCATCATGACAAAAAATTGGAGCATGAAATTTATAATCTAGCCTATAGAAACATAAAACATTACAATACTGAAAACCAACTGCTTGATACATACAATCTGAAAGCATGTTTTTCTCTCCAAACACAAGATTAAAAGGAGCATGAGAACCATATCCAACAACTCCTTCAAGTGTATCAGCCTGAGCAGAAGGTAATTTATTTCGTATTGGAACTATTATGTTATCTGGATTTTCTTCAGGATTAGCTTTGATAAGCATTTCCCGCTCTTCTTTTGCTTCTTCAATCGGCTTCTGATCCCAGAAACAATAAAGCGTATTCATGTAGAAATTTCCGTTCAGAAAATCCTCTACGTATTTCTCTTTGCTTATAAATTTCAGTAAAACATGGTAACTATGCATCATATACAGTCTCTCCAAGAGCTTCACACAGTGGCAATAATTCGTTGAGACACGAAACGATTTTATGTTGCTCATTAATTGGTGGTAACAGAACGAGTAAATTTTTCATCGTTTTTGTTCCTACACGAGGCATTTTCACACCGTAACTTTCGCTGTTGATTTTATAATTTATGCTCGGTGCTTTGAGGAAATATACTATATACTGAGATACTATTTCTCCGAAACAATGAAACGGTATCAGCTCAGGAGTGCAATAACCGTCAGAAGGTGCGATTACAACTTTCTGTAAATATGGACGCAACTTGCTGAAAAGAATATCTCCCTTATGAAAGATAGCTTTGTCTCCTGTTGATTTTGTTTCCTGCGCTGTTCTATGTCTCAATATCCGCCCCCCCTTTTCGATGTCCTCTAAATCAAGAAGCCAACTATTTGCGGGAATATTCTTTGCGCTTACTTTCGTTACGGGTTCTCCATAACTTGAAATATCTCCCAATCTAACCTGCCGCCAGTTATCCGTATTACTGCCTGTGAGTCTTCCCTCGATTGCCGCCTGAAGGAGTGCGTCCCTCATATCGCCGGGAAATTTCCGCTCTAAGGTTTCGAGTTCGTTCTCGGCTGCTTCAAGCTCGGCGATCAGGGGCAGGATTGCGTCAAGACGTGAGACTATTCGGCGTTGTTCATCGAGTGGTGGAAGGGGAAAAGGAGTAGTAAGAATCTTACGCACGGAAAGGCCGGGTTGTGCTGTAGCTGTAGCATACTGGTTGAGATTCATAGCCTTTAGTGCGTAATAAGCAAAGTACGGATTCGTGTCTGCTAACATCGTAACAACAACAGCATGTTCCGTAGCGTAGAACTTTCCTTCAGCCATATTCAAACACCCGCACAATGCACCCTGCCTCCCTATAATTGGGTGGATACCTTCCTCGTTAAACTCTGACTTATACCCCCTGATACCGTTACCGCCGAAACAAGGATAGCATTTTTGTTCCGATTTCTCAGGGAAAATACTCGCAACACTTGTAGCTTTACCAGCTTTCAACGAAAATACATCACCAATCGTAACCAACCGCCAGCCATCACGCCTCCCTCCCGTCAACTTCCCCTCAATCGCCGCCTGCAATACTGCCCTCCGCAATTCCTCCGCTAACTTCATTCTTCCACCTCAAGCAGCCGCATAATCTCAGCTATTTTTCCGTCAACTATTCCGCCCAGCCTCTCACGCTCTCGGATAAATTTCTGTATTGTCTCCTCAAGAGTCAGTATAACTTTCTCGTCATTAGGGAAGCCGCAAAGGTCAAGGCTGTAATTCCCTGCCGCAATCTCTTCCGCTGAATACTTCCGGCTTTTGTACGTCCCGCCGTCGTCCTGAATCTCTCGCCGGTTCTGCCACCATTCATCGACAGGGGCGAAATGCTCGCGCTTTATCGGGCTGGTCTTGTTGAAATTCTTGTAGCCTTCGGGCATATCAAAACGGTAAAACCACGTCTCACGAGTCTTCCCGTTGCGCTCAAAGAATAATATATTTGTCGTTATGCTCGTGTAGGGTGCAAAAACTGTTGCAGGCATTCGTATTACAGTGTGAAGGTTGAAGCTCTGTAGCAGACGCGATTTTATGGTGAGCTTTGCGCCGTCCGTCCCGAAAAGAAATCCGTCAGGCAGAATCACAGCAGCCCTTCCTCCTTCTTTCAGCCTGTACATGATCAACGCCATGAACAAATCTGCCGTCTCGGAGCTTCGCAGGTCTTTCGGGAAATGGCTCATTATGTCCGATTTCTCACTGCCTCCGTACGGCGGATTCATCATGATCACGTCAAAGCGGTCTTTGTCGATGAAGTCGAGAATGTTCTTGCCGAGCGAATTTCCGTGCCTGATGTCGGGGCTGTCTATGTCATGAAGCAGCATGTTCGTTACGCACAGGATATAGGGACATTGCTTCTTCTCCGTGCCATGAATTGAGCTGTCGTAAAGTTCTCGGTCTGATGAGGTTACTATTTTCGGTTCGAGGGCTTTGAGCCAGCTCACCAAGAAGCCGCCTGTACCGCAGGCGAAATCCACACACGACTCTCCGATTTTGGGGTTGATTTTCTCCGCTATGAAGTCTGTTACTGCTCGCGGCGTGTAAAATTCTCCGGCACTGCCCGCGCTCTGAAGCTCACGTAAAAATATCTCGTAGATTTCCACGAAAGCGTGGGAGTCCTCGTAGCTGTCAAAATTTATCCCGTCTATTTCTTTGATGACCTTGTAAAGCTGCACTCCGTCTTTCATGTACTGGTTTGTGTCCTCAAAAACCGAGCGTACTATTGATTTTCGGACTGAGGTTGACGCTGTAACGGGAAGAGTTTTCAGCGCGGGGAACAGCTCATCATTGACGAAGTGAAGAAGCTCGTCGCCTGTGGGGGATTTGTCGCCCTTCGCCCAGTTTCGCCAGCGGAATTTTTCGGGGATTATTGACGTGTAGCCTTCATCGTCAAATGCCCAGTCGGATTCCTTTGCGTCATAAATTTTCAGGAACAGAAGCCACGAAATCTGCTCTATCCTCTGTGCATCGCCGCTTATGCCCGGATCCATCCGCATAAAGTTTCGTATGTTCTTGATTACGCTGTTAAGACTGCCCATTGTTTTAGCCTGCCATGTAGATTAAGTTTTCCAGTTCTTTCACCGAGTCAGCATAGTTCGTTCCTGTGAATAACGAAGCAATTTTAGCGGGCTTGCCGTATTTTGTGAACGGAGGTATCTTCAGCACTGTGGGATTCTCAAGCTCATATATGCCGTAATTCACGTACCTGTCTAACAATGCTTCAAGGATTTCACGGGCTGAGCCGCTGTACCTGCTGAAGAAATCACTGTGCTTCACTTTCTCGGCGCGTTCAGCTCTCGTCAACGGCTTTTGAGCAAATGCAAGATAGCAGATAAAATCAAAGTCATCCGTATCCTGCATATTCTGCTCTTTCTTGAGCGTCTCAAAGTCAATGCCCATATCCCTGAACAACTCCGTGATTTACTGCTTCTTTGCGGCTGTGTTCCAGCGTAATATGAACTGCTGAAGGTCGGCAAATTCTCCGCGTATGTTCCACTTGGTATAGTCGATGATATTTTCCTGCCTGAGTAGTTTTCCGTCAGTGTCATAGACTGATACGGTCTCTGAAGTGATTTCTACGGGACAGCCTTCCCTATCTATTACGGGCTTGACTTTGTGAGTCTGAGTAGGTGCTTTGTGCGTTGGTGTCTGCGCGTCAGGATCAAAGTCAGGTGAAATATCTACAGGGCCGTCCCATTCAGGGTCAGCGAACAGCCGAGATACCCCGCGAAAATCCATCACTGTAAATGAGAGCTTGCCTTTATCCTCACGGATTCGAGTCCCGCGTCCAATTATCTGCTTGAACTGCGTCATTGACGATATATTTTTATCCAGAACTATTAAGCTCACTGTTTTTGTGTCAACTCCTGTTGAAAGAAGCTCTGAAGTTGTCGCTATCACTGGATATTCAGAGTCTACTGAAGTAAAGTACTCCAGCTTGCTTTTGCCGTAATTATCGGAGCTAGTTATCCTCACAGCATAATCGGGATTTCTTCTCATCATGTCAGCGTTGAGGTTGGCGATTTCCTTCCGCATTCTCTCGGCTGCATCTTCATTCGCGCAGAATATTATTGTCCTCTGCTCTTTGAGATACTGGACTTTATGAGCGACATTTTTCAGGAGTTTGAAGTTGCTCTCTAACGGCTGATCAACAAGCACATTGCGGTCTGCTAGATATAGAATCTTTCGTGCAAGCCTGTTATTTCGCAGGTTGTTCACTATCTGGAACGCTGTGTAAGTTTTCCCTGTCCCTGTAGCCATTACGAGAAGTATGCGTTTCCTGCCGAAAGCTATTGCGTCAAGAACTTTGTCAACCGCTATACGCTGGTAATATCTCGGTGAAGGAATATCGAGCGAAGTATAGAACCTCTCAGCAAAAACTTTCTTCTCTGTTTCGGACATACCGCGCTCAATCTCGTAACGCCCGATTAACTCTTCTCTTGACGGAAATTGATTGATGGGGATAAATGTCTCAAGCCCTGTCAGGTAATCATACTCCTCGAAGCCCTGACCGTTTGAAGAATACGCGAAAGGTACACCTAGCTTCTCCGCGTAACGTTTCGCCTGCTGGAGGCCTGCTGAAACGGAATAGAGATCACTTTTTGCCTCAACGACTGCAAGCGGTCTCCCTTCATTCACGTACAAGACATAATCAGCCCTGATAGGTTTTTCACGCTTAGTGATATTTCCCCGAACTACAATTTTTCCGTCAGTTATGCTTACCTCCATAGAGATAAAGCCCTTCCAGCTACCTTGCAATGCTGGGGTTATAATACGAACATTCAACCCCCCACCTTGATCCTCACACATACACACGCACTCAATCCCCCTCATAATATAAGCGCGCGCAGTGCAATAGTAAACCATAGAAGCATATAACTTGGTTACAATTCGATTTATAACAAATGCTATAAACTGGCTTTGAGCTTGTTCTTGTCTAGCTTTAGCTTCTCTTTCCGCTTTTCGGCGATAATACCACATACGACGCGATATTCCTTCTTTTTCCCACAGCTTCAGACTTTCTAGTGAAGGGGCTTTCGGCTTGGACGTTTTCTTCTCTTTCTTAGGGTATTCTCTCAATACCTCCAGTTCTTCCTGTTCTGTGGGAGTGATCCCTAAATCTTCTATCAGTGTCGCCGTTTCTGCCTTATATACATCCTCGCCACGAGCAAATCTTCCCCTTAACGTTGTTAAGGTTCTTACACTGCATTCACTGCGGAATTGCAAGCCGTTTTCGTCTATCATTTCTTGCGTCAATGCATCAAATTCGGCCAGATTCGTTACTTTTCCTGCCTCTACTGCAAAATTCATTCCCCAAAATACACTCAATTCTCGATGGCCTTGTGGTATCTCTCCTCGCTTATCTTTACGGAGACCGAATAAATGCCATATATCTCCAAAGCGACGTTCTGCCATTCCGCCAAAATTCCCGCTCTTCTGTCCTTTAGAGACACGCTTACGCCTTACGGGACGTTCTGCGGCTTTCTTCGCTTTCTCTTCTGCCTTCTTCGCCTTATATTCCTTTACTTCCGGCTGGCTATAAGGAAGGACTTTTCGCGCTAGGCTGTCAAACGTATAACTGGCATTTGACCGTGATATTCCTTTTGTGTCCCCTGTAAATCCAGCGATTGGCAATAATACAGTTACTTCCTGATATTCAGGATCGTCCTTCGCTCCCCAGTCCGCAAAATATTCGCATATATCTTCCTGCGTCCTCTTCCAACGTGATAAGGCTCGTGCAGGCAGTTTATCTTCTGATACGTATTTCCATATCGCTATCAAACTGTCATCGTACTCCAGTATTAGGTTCGCTTCGGGGAAGCCCACACCGCGATACTGCTGACAGTGGATTCGAATCGCTGTGGCTTTTTCCTCAAACGTTGCTCCGGGTACTTTGCTCGATGACAGTTTCACACAGTTGCAGTATATCCTTTTAAGGTCTTGCCCTACAAATTCGGCTATCGTACTCCTTAATACATGCGCTTTGTCCTGTCGACCAAGATAGTCCTGCATTTCAGACTTCTTTACCCGCTCTAACGTCCCGGTCGTTTCGTTCTGCACATAGAATGCAGGGTAATTATCTACTTCTTCTATCGGTAATGACTCTATTTCCTGATCTGAAAGCATTTCATCGCCTTCACTAGGGACTAACTCATCTATCAGAGCCAAAAATTCCTCAAAGTCATACGTCTCTGACGTGAGGTTCACTACTCGCACATCACGGTCTATCGTTTCGGGCTTACAATTCTTCGTTCCCGGCACTCGAAGCACTCGTGCTAAATCTGTCGCTTTTATGTCCGCTCCCAGTTCCGCAAATAACTTTTGCAGTTTCTTCTCTAATCTCTCAAAATGCCTCAGATTTGCTCCTGTTACTGCTTCCTTATAAAGCCATTTCACATGAATACCGTTCCCGCTGTACACCATTATTGTGGGAACTGGCACTTTCTTCCCTTCACAAAAAGCTATTATCACCTTTACCCAGTCTTCGGGACTAAGGTCTTTATGCTCCTCTGTATACTTGCCGTCTAAGTCTAGGTAGCCCGCTCGCACTGAGTACACTTTGTTGACTTCACGACTCCCGCAACTTAAATATTCTGCTTGCGAATCATATATATCATTGCTGTTGAAATCAGGCCTTAACCATAACTCCGTCAGCTTTCTCTCTAAATCTTTAGCCTGTACCCAAAGCTGTTGCCATTTCTCGCCTTTCTTTAAGCAAAGGCAAACATACTTATCACTTTCAGGGTGAATTAACAGTATGTCCTTCCTGAGCTGATCAACAAATTCATTGTATTTGTCCCATCGATCCATAGGAATTTTTCTGAGAATAGGATTCTCGCTGGTTCTCCTAGCGAACTCTTCTATAACTGGGTTTACTTTTCGAGACTTTTTCGGCTTCCGCGCCTGTGAAGCTGCCGTTCTCGCTTTTCGCGCTTTGCGTTTCGGCTCACTTTCTCCAGTCGTTTTGTCGAGACCGTCGCAGAATTTCATAAATTCCTTGTACTCCTGCAATAACTTTGACAAATCGGGCGGCTCTATTGGCTCGTACTTCCGCAGTCTTTCTCTGACATACCAAAGTCCATTTGTCAGCTCAGACAGGGATATTTTTTCGCTGTCATGAAGTATCCTCACGGGCTGGTTGCTACGAGTGTTCAAAGTTCCAGGCACTCTTAACATTGTTAATATGTGCTTCCTCTTCGCGTTCGCCCCTAAATATCTAAAGTCCTCATACAGCCAGTTTTGGACTTTATCCCAGTTAGGATTGAACACAAATTCATCTTCGTACCACATATCCGTTTTCCTGTCATAGCGATAACGTTCACTTTCCTCGACTGACCTGTAATACGGGGTCTCCAATGCCCACACCAGCGTCAATTCTTCCCCGTCTTCCCAAATTATTGGTGCTGGCATTCCTCGCTGGCTACAATGCTCCAGTACTAGCTCTTTCAGCTGTTCGCACGTCAGATTTACGCCTAAATTTTTACACGCTTCATCTAGCGACAGTATCTGGTGATGACAGCTTATTGATGCTACCCACTTTTCTCGCAATACAGGTGTGTAGTCTTTCGTTATCTGAGTCACCGTTTCTGCCGCTGAAATCCAATTATCACGATCCGTCTTTATCGTCTCTGGTAATCCATATTCTGTATATATATCGTTAGTCTCTATCCACTGATTATTATTCCTCTTCCCGGTCTTTCCCTTTTTACCTAAGATTTTTTCCTTGAAGTAAACATAATAAACGCTCATGTCTTGCCATTCATGTATCTTCTGGAGGCTTCTCGCAAATAAGGCTTCCATTCCATGCCTGGAGGCTGTCTCAGAGTGATTTAAGGAATACAAATCTTCACGATGCTGGTCATCGTTTTCTTGTTCCTGTTCATCTTTGTATTCAAATTCTTTCACTCTGTTCGCCTCCTTTTCAGTAAAGTCCTTATTCTTTACCTAGTCCGGCGGGCGGGGGCAATTTATTCTAAAAGTTCTTAGCGAAGATTATTGATCTTACTCTTTTGAATTGTCTTTGTGTTAAAATATCCCTGTTAAGAGATATTTTACGCAATATAAATATGCGCTTTCTATCTTTATATTGCACCCCGCCCTAGTATCGTAAACTAGGGCATATCTATTTTTAAGGGACATTTTTACTGTCCTCTTTTTCTCCAGATTCTTCTTGGGGATAAAACAAATCACGTTCACTCATTCCCAAAGCCTTCGCTAATTTTGATGAAGCCTTATAGGATGGCCGAGTTTCCCCTCTTTCCCACTGCGAGATAGCGACAGGCGTTACTTTCACAACACTAGCTAAATCTCGCTGTGTCATTCCAAGCTCGCGTCGGCGCGCTCTTAGTACACCTCTAAAATCCATTTTTACGCTCTCCCTTCATGTGAGAATTATATTTTCTGAGTATTATACCATATGTATAAAGGAAAACTTTATTTTGGCAACAAAATATTATTATCATTATCTATAAAACATCACTTTTCTCAGGCGCGTCAATTTTTGACCTCTCTGAAAATGTCTTATCCAGAAAGTACAATATCTGTTTCCCATAAACAGGAGGAAATCCTGCCGCAAATACTAGCATATCGCCGGGTTCGGTTATATTCTGCTCTACCTCTTTCACCG
>CALAUZ010000002.1 GCA_937892105.1 uncultured Fretibacterium sp.
CCTCAGGTTGTCGGGGCACTCATGGCCGGACTGTTCTTTGGCCCGGCGGTTCTGGGAATGATAACGACAAAGCTCTTCGGCGTGCAGTTCTGTCTAATGCCGTCGCCGCTGTTATCGCGAATGGCTGAACTTGGCGTAATCGTCATAATGTTCACGGCAGGAATGGAAACCAATATTGAGGAACTCAAGGCTTCCGGAACTGTCGGATTTGCAGTGGCGTTGCTGGGAGTGCTTGTACCGCTGGGAATGGGTGCGGGACTGATGTACATTTGCGATGACAATGCTACTTTTGCGTCGGCAATATTCGTAGGTGCGGTTCTTACGGCGACATCGGTGTCAATAACAGTTGAAGCTCTGAAGGAACTTGGGAAGATGTCCACGAAAGTCGGGAACACGATATTAGCGGCGGCATTGATAGACGATATTCTGGGCTTGATATGCCTCACGATAATTACGGGAATTGCGGGTGGAGATGTGAACCTTCTTCTCGTATTCGTGAAGATAGCGGGGTTCTTTGTGTTCGTAGCAGGTGCAGGTTACGCGTATTACAAGGGAATGGTATGGTCTGACCGTGTTCAGGCCGAACGTAATCTCAGGCGTTATCCCGTGATGGGTTTTGCGTTCTGCCTGTTTATGGCATGGGCGGCAGAAGTTGTATTTGGAGTGGCGGACATAATCGGAGCGTTTGCGGCCGGAATGATTATAGCGATGTCGCCGAAGGGACAGTACATAGCCAGCAAGTTCGACACGATAGCATATTTGCTTCTTACGCCTGTATTCTTTGCGAACATAGGGCTTGAAGTTGAGCTTCCTGAATTTTCGTATGAGCTGGCAATATTCACGCTTGCAATCGTTGCAGTAGGCGTAATCTCAAAGCTATTGGGCTGCGGAATGGGTGCAAAACTCTGCGGCTTTAACATGAAACAGAGCTACCAGATAGGACTGGGAATGGTATGCAGGGGAGAAGTTGCGCTGATTGTGGCGGGAAAGGGAATGTCCATGAACCTCATAAGCGATAACTATCTTGGGCCAATCGTCATAATGATAATAGTCTGCACGATAATAACGCCTATATTCCTGAAGGGAGCGTTCAAGGGTTCGGAAGATGAAGCCGGAACGACGATTTTCGAGGACAAGTTCATGCTCGAAGATCAGGCGGACGAAATCGAGGAGGACATGTACAAGCGAAGGTCAATACTCACGAACAGGACTTTCAGCGTGTAACATATGAACATCGCGGGGGAGTGCTGACACCGAAAGTGCGGGACTTGTTCCCGAACATAATAAAGTAGATGGGTTGGAAATAAGAGGGAGTCGAAGTGATACTCAGCTGAGGTACAACCCTTCCACCATGTTAGATATAATAATATAAGCAGGATAGGAAAAGTATTATTCCCGCCCTGCTTTTAATTTTTAATGACTGCGTTTCATTGACGCTTCTTCCGCACGTTCCTTCATTACTTATGATGCTTTCCTGCTCAACATCTGGCCGTTCAACGCCTGTTCTATCGCGATTGCAAGCTGGTCAGCGCATGATGTTCCTTTTGCTCCGCACTGATTGCCGCGCAGTATCCTCGCAACATTCTCAGCGTCTGCACCCTCAAGAAGCCGTGATATTGCCGATAGATTTCCAGGACAGCCGCCGTGAAATTTCAAACCGTATATTTTCCCGCCGTCAAGCTCAAATGTTATCTTCTTCGTGCATACTCCTGAAGGTACAAACTCTACAAATTCTGACATGCCGAATATTTCCTCCTGCCCAAAATATTAATGATTTCTTCAAGGCTTACCGACATCATAGCCTGCCTTCTCAGTTCTGCCGAACCATGTCCAAACTTCAGTATACTTCCGGCAAATCTCTTCATCAGAACCAACGCTCTGTGTTCACCTGATATTTCGTCTGCATGATGTGCAAAGTTTACCAGTTCGTAAAGTTTTTCATCGCACGTCCTGAACTTTCCGCCGTATTCCTCGAACATAAACGGGTTTCCAAACGCTCCCCTCGCAATCATAACGGCACAGCAGCCCATTCCCAAATATTCCCGAATATCACTCACTGCCCTAACGTCTCCGCTTGCACTGATATATCCCGGAAACTCCCTAGCAGTAAGCGATAGTATACTCCTGTCTGCAACACCTTCATACCTTTGCGTCCAAGTCCTTCCGTGAATACATACGTTATCTGCGCCAGCCTCTATCAGCATTCCAGTAAACTTCAATGTGTCTTCATCATTCTCAAAACGCCTTATCTTTACCCACACAGGCAGACCCAGAGACTTTAATCCTTTCACCATGTCATGAGCAATATCGGTTTTCCGCATTAACGCCGCGCCTGAACCGTTCTTCGTAATCTTTGGCATTGGGCAGGCCATGTTTATTCCGAACCCTGAGAACCTCCTGCACACTTTCCTGACTGCTTCACCTCCTGACACAAGAACTCCAGCGTCATTCGCGAAAAGCTGAACCACTAACGGTGCTTCATGTTCCGAGACCGCAAGCATATCGAACGTCTTTGCGTTGTCCCGTATCAATCCGGCACAGCTTATCATTTCGGTGTGTGTCAATGCCGCTCCGTGAGACGAGAAAAATTCGCGCACAGGAAGTGTAGTTATACCCGCCAATGGAGCAAGGCATAAAGGGTTAGCGATTTCTATTCCGCCGATGGTCAAGCGTTCACCCTCTCGTATATCATCTTCAGTCCCTCAAGCGTCAGCCACTTGTCAACAACATCAATCCTCTGCGAAACCTTCGACATTAACCCCGCGTGTCCTCCCGTCGCAATAACTCTGGCATTTTTCATTCCAGGCTCATCGCGTATCATGTCAACTATCCTGTCGGTAAGTCCCGCGTTTCCGAAAAGTATTCCTGACTGTATGGCTTCCTCAGTGTTCCTGCCTATTACGCTTTCAGGGATACTCAGTGCAACCTGCGGAAGTTTTGCGGCCTTCGAGAACAGAGCGGATATTCCGGAGTTCAGGCCGGGTGCTATTGCTCCTCCCATGTATGCGCCATCGGGTGAAACAACATCGAACGTTATCGCAGTCCCGTAATCTGCAACAATCAGCGGCATTCCGTATTTCTCGCGCCCTGCAACAGCATTCACTATCCTGTCTGCCCCAACTTCGCGAGGGTTCCTGCAAAGTATCGACATTCCCGTATCAGTCTCACCATTCACCTGAAGAGGGGCAACGCCGAAATATTGCTTTATCGCCTCTGTCATTGGGAAGTCAAGCGAAGGCACAACACTTGCGAATGCTGCACCTGTAACATCGGAAGGCTTTATGTTTTTCGTGCCTATAAGGTTGAGAAGGTATATTCCCAGTTCGTCATGTGTGCGCAGTATTGAGGACAGTCTCCAATGCGCAATAAGTTCATCTCCGTCATATATTCCTGCGGCGGTTGTTGTGTTTCCAGTGTCAATTACCATAAGCATTATTTATCCACGCTCCCTGCTATGTATCCTGTTGACCAGCAGACTTGAAGGTTAAAACCTCCTGAAGGCCCGTCAAGGTCTAATACTTCTCCTGCAAAATATAAATTATCGCACAGCTTTGATTTCATTGTTGCGGGATTTACTTCTTTCAGGTCTACCCCTCCGCGCGTAACCATTGCGTTGTTGAAGCTCCATAAACCGTTAATGTTCATGCGTATATCCTTCAGCAGATCCACAAACTCTGATATTTCCTCGTGAGTAAGATATTCCGTAGGCTTATCGTGCGGAATGTCAGACAGTTCAAGAATGAGGCTGACCATTTTTGCAGGTACAAGCGAACGTACAAGCCCCGCAAATTTCCCGTGTCCTTCGTGCTTGGCGATGTCCCGTTTTACGCGCGCGACTAATATTTCATGTTTCAGGGTAGGCTTCAAGTCAAGCGAAAACTGCAAATTCCCCTGCCAGTCGGGAATGTACCTGCTCAGTTCCATAACTATCGGCCCGCTTACACCGAAATTCGTGAACTCCATCTCCCCAAACCTCTGGTCAATCTCCTTCCTGTCAAGTATCACGGTCAGCCTGACATTACGAAGATCGCAGCCCCTAGCGAGTTTTGGCCACATTTCACGCGTCTTAACAGGAACAAGTGCGGGATAAAGCGGCGTAATTGTGTGTCCAACCTGCCTGGCAAAATCGTAGCCGTCTCCTGTCGAACCTGTCTTTGGGTATGACTTTCCGCCTGTCGCAACAATGTACTTGTCCGCAGCGTACTCGTTCGAGTCAGTTACTACATAATCTATGTGGCGGCCTTTAACCTTGAGTGCTTTTACAGTAACACCGCGCATAATCTTAACGCCGTATTTCTTGCACTGCATGAGCAGGGCATCAAGAACTCTCTGGCTTCCGCCTTCTTTGGGAAATACGCGTTTTCCTCGTTCCAGAACGTATTTTACGCCGATTGAGCTGAAGTATTCCCTAGTCCTGAGAGGCCCGAACTTGCTGAACGCCGAATACAGAAACTTTCCGTTGTCCCCGTACTTCGCTATGAAAACGTCCATGTCCCCCTCTGCGTTAGTGAAGTTGCAACGTCCTCTGCCAGATAATAATAGCTTCTCGCCTAATGAGTGGTTCTTTTCCGCAATGCCGACTTTCTGGCCAAGTGATGAAGCTCTCACCGCCGCCATTAATCCTGCGGGGCCTCCCCCTATGATGAGTGTGTCAAATTTTTCCATATAAGTGCCTCCATTACATTTACATAATAAGTATACAAGTACACGTATAGTATAATAACGTTCAAAATTATTTCAGCACATGCAAAAGGTGTGATCTTATCTTGCGCATTCGTAAACAACATACTTTATTTACCATGCTAATATTTGCGGGGACTATTTTACTTCCCCATGTATCTTCTGCAGCCGTCTCTATGACACTCCCGCAGTATGTCAATGAAATACTACTCAATAATCATACTCTAAGGGCAGGCATAAAGAATGTAGAGGCAGGGTATTATTCCGTTCTGGCTTCCGTAGCATACCAGAGACCATCAACATCAGCGGCACTCACAGGCTCATATGCCACAAAGCAGACTTCCGGAGCAGTTTCCCAGACGAATGTTACTGTAGGAAATCTCGCTCTAAGGCTGACACAACGTATTGACATTAACGGCAGTTACAAGCTGGACGAGAAGCAGAATATTCTGGGTTACGAAGTATCACGTGCTACGTTCGACAACAGCATAAATACTATGGTAGCCGCCGCAGAAGAAACATGGTGGAGCGCAGTATTAGCCCGCGAAAACATGAAGTTACAGCGTGAAATACTCCTTCAGAGATCCGAGAACCACAGGGTAACACTTGAGAAGTACAATCAGGAATTAGTCCCAAAGCTTGACATAGTACGCAGTGAAGCTCAAGTTGTGGAAGCTGAGACGCTCGTCAAGAACGCTGAAACAACGTACCTTAATCTTCTGGCTGAATTGTCGCTGATGGCAGGAGGACTTGATGTTGAGCCGGTTGAAGAAGAGCTGAAAGTGCCGGAGTTTGATGTTGCGATGAACTTTGAGGACGCTCTCGAATACCGTCCCGATGTACGCGCCGCAAAACTTAACCTCGAACGCGCAAAAATCGTCAAGAAACTCACAGCAAAAGGCTTATCCCCAACTCTCGATTTCGGCTTCCAGTTCACCCCCTGGGCAGATCCAGAGACTTCCACAACTCCCAACGACATGCAGGCAGGTGCTTCACTCACTCTCTCATTCCCCATCACAGACGGACACTCAACGAAATACAAAGTTCTTAACACAGACAGGCTGATACAGGCGGCAGAGGCCAACCTTGAGGCATTGCGCGAACAGACGAGAAGGGACATCACCGTAGCAATGAACAACTGGAGGAATGCTTCAGCGTCAGAACAGGACAAGCAGAGACAGGTTGAACGTTCGGAGGAGGAACTGAGGATTACCGAGCTTATGTACTCTGAAGGTATGGGGGCACAGATAGACCTGATTAACGCGCAGACGGCATATCAGGCTGTAAGGACGGAATATCTTGACGCAGTGAAGAATATGTATGTTGCTCTCGTTGCGATGAAGAAGGCTATCGGGGATTATTCTCCGGACGAGAATGGGACGTGGCGCGAAGCTGTATCGCGTTATGGCAAGGGTAATGACATTCTTGGAGAAACAGGGCTTAAAACATTGAGGACGAGTACGAAAACGAAAAAATGATGAATACACGAAAACTTTTATGCACTGTAATATTGCTTCTGGCATTCACAGAGATTGCATACCCCGCACAGAAGAAAGCAGTTTCAAAAGTTGACGACAGAGCTAGGAACATATACCAGTTGTTCACGAAACATAATCCCAAACTTTCCGGGACTGACGCGAAGAAGTACGCTGAGATTGTGATAGAGGCGGCAGAAAAGTACAAGCAGGATCCATACGTTATAGCTGGAATAATCGTTCATGAATCGACCGTGAACAATAAGGCTGTCTCCAAAGGCGGGGACTATGGGTTAATGCAGGTGCGCTGGAAGGTTCACGAGAAGGCCATAAAGAAGGAATTTCCGCAGGTCAGAAAGGCAAGTGATATGTTCAACGCAAGGGTTAATATACTTTATGGTACAGAGATTTTTGCGTACTACATGAAGAAGGCTGACAATGACGTGAAGAAAGGATTAATGGGATACAGTGCCGGCAGTGAAAAGCTGACCAGCAAGGTATTGGCGACAGTGAAGGAACTGAAGGCCAATGACAGCAAGACAACATCAAAATCCAAGACTAACACGAAGAAGGGAAAATGATTTCATGACAAGCATTGCAAGAAGGATTTTATCCGGCATAGCAGTAATGCTCATTCTCTGCGGGATATCATGGGCAGACATAGCCTACACTACATCAGATGGAGGACTTGGCCTCATAAAGATTATGGGTGCGAGGGCAGCAAGCGTTGATGTTCAGGGGATAAAGTATCAGGGGAGCAACACCAATCCACTTATTGCGCCGTACTGGGATAACGGAAGTTCCCGCGTAATTCTGATTGAACGCACGAATGACGATACGACTTCGGGTGATAAGGCTTATACGTTCAACCCTTCAGACCTTAGCAAGCCTTTGAATACGGAAGCTAAGACGCTGAATGGAATATATGACACTCAGTCAGCGGCGTACTCATACAATGGAAGGGGATTATTCCTTTCGTCCGGCACTAAGATAACTCAGGTGAACACATCAGACCTTAACTTTGTACGTTCATATGATACAAGCAGGGATTACGGTGATGTTCATGATGTGGTAGTGCAGAATGACCGTATATATGCGCTTGTTGATTCTGGGGATACTGAAAGCGCGTTTTTCATGTTTGACGGACAACTGACTAGCGAGAACGGAAATATGTCTGTACGCAGGATACGTCATAGGGCTACGTCGATGGCACTGCTAAACTCGCGTTTTTCGTTTGCACACTCAGACGGCGTGTATATCCTCGACAGTGTGAACATATCATCGGATAACCCTGTAGCGTCGTTTTGTTCGGACACCGGTAACGGTTTTTACTGCCTCACGAAGGACAGTGCCGGGAACAGTGAATTAATGCATTATTCTGCAACTACATCATCATTCACGAGGCTTTTTTCGGGGCAGTCAGGGGGAAGTCTGAAGGTTATACGAGATACCAGCTATAACATTCTGGGAGCGGTAACAGGCGGTACGATAAGGCTCTACAACATGGCAGATGATACGCTTATCGGTATGTATGACAGCGCAACTCTCGGCGGTACTCCCCTGAACATGGCCGTAACATCATCGTCGGGCAGTGATGGCAGCAGCAGTTCAAACGGGTGTAATGCTTCGGGTGTTGGTATGATTGTTGCTGTTTTGTGTGCGTTGGTGATGGGACGTAAGCGGGATTAGTGATATTGAGGGTAATCCTCCTGTCGGTGGAATGGCAGGAGGAATTTTTTGTATTCGTCAGCCTCCGTAAGTCAGCCTCACAATCGCAGTCGTAACAGGCGGACAGAACGTCAGCAGTAACAGCAGGAACACCAGCAGCATGTAGAACGGTATAGCTTCCTTCATGAAAGTCTTTGTCTTGCACCCAGTAACCGAACACGTAACGAACATCAGCGTACCCATAGGAGGCGACAGCGCACCGATAGCGTTGTTGAAGATGTATATCATCGCAAACTGTATCTCGTCTATCCCGTACTGCCTCGCAATCGGAGCAAGCAACGGCACAAGCACTATCATCGTAGCGTTGCCCTCAATGAACATTCCAACGATAAGCACGAAAATGTTTACGGCAATCAGGAACGCGTACTTATTCGGGCATATTGAGACAATGAACTCCGTTAATTGCTGGGGTATTCTCTCCTTCGTCAGAACCCACGAGAATACTGAAGCCGCCGACACTATCAGCATTATTCCGCCGGTCGTGCAGACTGTCTCCTTGCAAGCCTGAATTATCCCCTTTATGCTGAGTTCTCGGTATATTAGTCCGAGAATTATGGCATATAGTATCGCGATTGCTCCCGCCTCAGTTGCAGTGAAAACTCCCAGCCTAATTCCGCCAATTATGATTATGGGAAGGCACAAGGGAAGTAATGCAGGTCTCAGATGTCCCCAAAATTCAGGCCATGTCAGTTTACTGTTTCGTATCGGCATGTAACCTCTGCGCTTTGAGATTATGTGTACGAGAATCATCATTGCAATACACAGCGAACCCCCTACAGTTATGCCTGACATAAAGAGTTTTCCGATTGAGACATCAGCAATACACCCGTAAAGTATCATTGCAATTCCTGGCGGGATTAACGGCGTAATCATTGCCGAAGCTGCCGTTACAACAGAGCTGAACTCTTTGCTGAACCCCTGCTTCTCCATCTCTGGTACAAGCATTTTCGCTTCCATTGCCGCGTCCGCAAGGTTTGAGCCAGACAGTCCGCCCATGAGCGTGGATAAAAGCACATTAACCTGCGCAAGTCCTCCGGGCATTCTTCCTGTTATGGCGGAGCAGAAGTTCATTATCCTGTTCGTTACGCCCGAATAGTTCATGAATGTTCCGGCGCAGACAAAGAAGGGTATTGCAAGAAGCGATGGATTTTCCGTGCCTATTACTGAACGCTGGCCGAATATTATCTGGTTTATTCCTGGATTAAAGAGGAAGTATATCAATGAGCCGCCGAATACTGATATGAATACCGGGACTTTCAGGAACAGCAATACCATCATCATAGCAGCAGATATCCCAAGAACTGTATTTGTTCCCCATGATTTTCCCAATGCCTCAAGGCTCGGTTTAATCCACTGTATGTTCACACCCACAAGAAGGACTATTCCAGCAAGAATGGCCATTACCCACGATACTTTCAGTACACGCAGTAATACAATGAGGACAACCGCTCCTATTATGCTTAATGTAAGGGCGTTAATCATTCCTCATCACCTGCGCTTTCAGGTATCTCGATACTTTTCACGAACTTAGGAGCATATTTCGAGACAAAGTAGCTCACTATCATTAGCCCGCAGCCGTAAGGAGCAACGCCGTAAATGTACGTATACGGTATCCTGAGTATTGGTGTCGGCCTTCCTGAACGCCCGAATACCTGCGCCACATATGCCTGTGATTTCACCAGAAGGAACACCAGAACAAACAGCACGATAATATCAATCACATAGCCCATGAACTTCTGAAGTTTTGCCGGCAGAGCGTCAATGAGCATTTCGATTGCAACGTGGCTTCCTGACCTGAACGCCGCACTTGCACCCATGTAGACCATCCATACCTGGCAGAACGCCGAAACTTCCTCCTGCCACAATATAGGGTCTTTCATTACATAACGCTTGAATACCCCTGCGCTTGTTACGAGGGTAAGGACAATAAGGGCAATCATGGCAATAATGAGGTCGATGTTGCATATTGCTTTGATGAGTGGATTAGATTTCTTCATGATTTCAACTCCGTAGTAATAAAACGGGGAACGAACATTACAGCCCGCTCCCCGTAAATTTTCCATGCTACTTCATTGCGTCCTTTACGCGCTCATAAAGCCCGTCTGACCACTTAAACAGTTCACCCTGCTTGTAGAAGTCCTGAGCCTTAGTTCTGAAACCTTCGAGAACTTTCTCGTCAGGAACAGTAACAGTAACTCCCTCTTTCTTCATGAGGTCTAAATAGTAGTCGTTGGCTTTTGCCTGAAGCTCGTTGTTGTAGACACCAGCTTCGTAACCTGTCTCAACAAGTGCCTTCTGCTGT
>CALAUZ010000003.1 GCA_937892105.1 uncultured Fretibacterium sp.
GCAAACTCAAAAAGGGAGATTTGAGCGGTATATACGGATACGATTTATACTATCAGAGAACCAATTACGAAATCGCCTACGTAATAGAAGAAAAGAGTAACGAAATATTATTGTTGTTATTATGGCTGGAACCAGAGAAAATTTCTACGAGCAACTCAAGAATTATTTGCGCTGATTTTCTATTAAAATTAACCTATTAAATTTTCTATCAAAATTAACTTCTCCGAAATTCCGAAAAATAAAATTCCAGAAAAATATTATTCACAAAATTAGCAACCGTCTATTTTATTAGGAAAAATAAATATTTTGAACCTAATAAGTTATTTTATTTGTTTATATGAACCTAATATATTATAATTGCTAAAAATTCTATTATTCGAGGTGTTATTTTGTCTGTTATTACTTTCAGTGTACGCATGGAGCAGTCATTAAAATCACAGTTCGATCTTCTTTGCTCCGACTTCGGGATGAATGCTTCTACTGCCTTTAACGTTTTTGCTCGTGCTGTCGTTCGCGAACGGAAAATTCCTTTTGAGATTTATTCTCCTGCAATCACAAGGGAGAAAGCTATGGAAGCTTTCCTAGAACTTAGAGATGAAGCTGAGAGAAATGGACTGCAAAACATGACACTAGAGGAAATAAATGAAGAGATAAGATTAGCACGAGAAGAAAAAAAAGGTGCTCTATGATGCTCTATGCTGTTATTGATACAAATGTTCTAGTCTCAGCTCTATTATCCGATAAAGATGATACTGCTACTGTTCAAGTAGTAAAAGAAATTATCAGAGGAAACATCATTCCCATCTATAGCCATGCAATAGCAACTGAATATAGAAATGTACTCAACAGGAAAAAATTCAATTTCTCAGAAGGTAAAATTAATATTTTACTGGACACTATTTCACTATTCGGCATTCTTTTTGAACCTGTACCTTTTTATTTTTCCCTTCCTGATATCAAAGATTTACCTTTCTACTCCATTACTGTGCAAACTCAGGATAAAAATTCATTTCTAGTTACAGGCAACTTGAAGCATTTTCCGAACGAACCATTCATAGTTACTCCTAGACAACTAATAAATATTCTATCAAAATAAATCTTCCCATAAATATGATTTTCATCTTTTTACCTAAGTAATAAAAATTATTTTCAATAAATACTGTTAGAAGTCTACATGAGCAAGTAATAATTACGTTAATATTAAGTTACTGAATTATTTTTACTCATTCGGATTATTGAGAACAATTAATATTATCTATGTTTAACATTAAATAGCTAATTAAAATATTTAGTATTTCTTGAAATATATTTTTACTTCTATAATTAAACGATTAATATTTTTCTCTAGAATATTTCAGTAAATCATTATTACTACATATCAAAATAATTAATAATAATGGTAGAATATTATTTATAAATAACCATATAGAGGAGAAATAATGAAAAAAATATTAATTTGCAACACTAAGGGCGGAGTAGGTAAATCATTGATTGCTGATGAGTTATCTTTCTCTTTTGAGAGAACAGGAACAGTTTACAATTTTTACGACTTGGACAGTCAAGGTGGAACAATTCACAGAACAAACAAGAACGTGAATGCTCTAGTCTCGGTAATTGATACACCTGGAGCTTTGAATGAACAGATGGCATTATGGATTAGTTCTGCTGACTTAATTATCGTTCCTACAAGAACAACTTCAAAGGACATAGAGCCTCTGAAGCGTATGATAGAGATTGTGAACAGAAATTATAATGAGTGCAAAGTAATTCTACGTGCTGAATGCCTTTAACAGGTGGAGAGCGTCAAGGGATTTCTATGAATGGCTTTCCAACTATGTACATAATACTATCCTAACACTACCACAATCAGAACTGTTCGTTCAGGCTTCTGCTTACCGCAAATCTGTTGTTGATTATGCCCCAAAGTCTAAAGCTGCTGTTGCTATTCTAGAGCTGTGCAATAAAGTTAGAGAGTTCCTTAATCTCCCACTAGAATAACTTTATTTTTTAACTCTTTGCTGTATAATATTATTTACTAATATCTATACAATAATTACATACAACAGAAAGGAAATACATAAATGGCAAAAAGTAATATGTTCGATGAGGCAGTAGAACAGAGAGAAAAAGAACAAGCACAAATAACTGTTGTAGTTACTGGTAATGCTCCAGAGAAATCTGAGCGCACTATGAAGATGACTTTCTCTATCTCACCGCAAGATAGGATACTTGTTAAAACCTACGCTATCAGACGTAATCTCACTGTCTCGGATTTATTCCACAAGTGGATCATCGAGTTCTGCTCTGAATAAACTCTGCCTTTTAGAATCTTAACGGTTCTATATGCTGACTTACTGTCTCTCTCTCGTCCCTCGGTACAAAGTAATCATATTGCGCATAATAATTGAACCTACACGTGTAACTGCTTACTCCGTAGCGGTTCTTCATACATACTAACTCTACCTGACGCGGGATCGCTTTCTTCGCCGCTTTTACTGCCTCCCGTTTCTGCTTCAGTTTCGCTTCTTTATCGAATATTTCATCATTCATCACGCTCAACTGTAATCCCCAGATTACATCCGCCGTATACTCTATTCCTCCACTCTCCTTGAAACTCTCATAATCTACCGGCGTTAAATAATTAGACCGATTCAATGAACTTATCAACAATACTACTAAATCATTCTCTACCTGTAACTTCTTAAATGCTCGCACATGTCCATCTACCGCGTCTTTCGTGCTTACTCGATTATCTACCGGTCGAATTATTTGAAGATAATCCACTATTACTATTGGCTTCACTTCGTTATCTTCCATGTAATTCTTTACTAATCCCACTATCGTCTCAATTGTCGTGTCAAACCCACACTCATATATGATTTCATGCTTCGCAAACCTTATATACTCCTCCTTCGCTTTTTCCAGCTCCGATGACTGTTTCCCCTCACGGATTTCTATTGCACTCAGCGCATGGTTCATATTTATCTGAGCTGTCAGTCTCGATAGTCCTTTCGTTACTAGCTCATACCTTGATTGCTCCAAGCTAAAGTACAACACATGCTCTCCAGCTCGCGCTAACTGATCCGATAACTGACACGCAAACGTTGTCTTTCCTAAACTACTTATTGCTCCTAGCACATACAACCCTGGATATAGTTTCATCAACTTGTCCATGTTCTCAAATCCTGTCTTCCGGTCTTTGTAAAGTGCAAACCTCTTTTCATCATTATCATAACTGTTCTGAATGTAGTAACTTATATCCTGTCCATTCGTCTCTGAAAGTTGTAGTGATGACGTACTCACGTCGCTTACAGAGCTTGCTAATTGAATAATCTGAGCCGCTCTATTTTTCTCAATCACAGTTGGAGAACTTGTACGTGGCTCGTATAAGCCTACCTGATTCCTTCTTGCATATTCCAGCGTCTTGCTCCGGTAATCTGCTCTATTCCATTTCTCCCTCATCAATTCTGACTCTCGGAATAATCTATCTGCTCGCACTTCATCTCCTCCAGTCCAGAATAACAGATGTGCTAATAGTGCTAAGTCAGCTTCACTATGACTTGGATAACCACTGAAATCTCCACTAAACAACCTACGAATTGCATATCCATTCTGGCTGTTAAACATTCTGTCTAGCAAATCACGATCGCTCATTTCTTCTATACGAGGCTGTACCACATGAGAAGGAGCTAGTGAGACATTCGGAGCTTCGGCAAAATATTTCTCGTGCAATTTTCGATATTCCTCTGTTCGCTCGGCTACCGCTCGTTCTTCTCCATATACTCGACCTGTTACTGTGAAATATCGGCCATGATTGTACATCTCTACTGCACAACCATTCTCAAGTCCCTTTTTGTTCCCGATTGCTGGTAGTTTTACAAAACACAGTATATGAAGTCCTGTTCCACTTGGGCTATACTCCGTGTAGCTCTTCATCTCCTCTACTATTTTCAATGCAAACGGTTCTAACGTTCCATCGGCACGCACTACATGGTCCAAGTCTATTCCAGCTACTCGCAACGTGCCTACTTCATACACTCCGAATTGAAATCCGACACCGTCAAAGTTATTCGTTTGCAACGCACCCAACGCATCCTGCAACGTTCCCCATGTCGCGGGATCATTCGCTTTTGCATTCATGCCATTCAGTGGATTTTTCGGTATCTTGTCCTTATGGCAAACCCATTGCTTTAACTGCGCTAGTTCCTGTAACGCGGAAGGCAGTGAAAACTCTCGCTTCAAAATAAAAACTCCTTCCAATGCAATAAATTCAACTGAAATAATTTTATAACACAATCAAGGTAGGGGCACTCTCTGCTCTTTTCTTCTACCACTCACCGCTCGCTCGTTGGCTCGCTTACTTAGGGGACGCTCCCGTTGGTCGCTTCATGTTTCAGAACACCTGAAGAACACAGTGTTGAAGGTGTGTGTTCTTCTTTCTGTTTTCTCACACAGCCGACTGGCGGCGACCAACGAGAAGCCGCCGTCGTGCTGCTATA
>CALAUZ010000004.1 GCA_937892105.1 uncultured Fretibacterium sp.
CAGGAATGCGAAAAATTCGCGGACTTGATAGAGGTGTGTAGTACGCCAGCAGTTTACACTGTAAAACTCGGAGCATAGATATTTTTATATGTTTTGAGTAACTATATTCCTGTTGTCAAAGAACACCCTATAGTTGTTGTCAACAAGGAACATCAGCTCGCAAATAAAAGTGAACTTCATATCAAGGACATTCTCAATGAGGGTCTCGTATTGCCCCGCTTCAGACATTCTACGTACATAAGCCAGCTGTTAAAAGCGTATGGAGCATATAACGCTTATCCGGTTTACGCATACGAAGCCACTGAAATACGAACACTTTTAGATATGGTGAGAGCAGGAGTAGGAATAAAAATTTCGCCGAGCTATATATTACGTGTTTTTCGCATGGACGGGTTAAAAGTATTGCCGTTAATAGCTGATGAGTTGTTTATCGAGTATGGTTTTCTCATCAGAGATATAGAGAAGCTGAAACCTACAGAAAAACAGTTCATAGAGGCCATGCTGGACGAACACAGCACCCCATGTCAGATTATAAGGAAATAACAGTGTACGAGAAAAATACGCTGTATGTAACTTAACTCAAGAAAGGAAATTATATCATGTGCAACGTGTGTAACACAATGACGATTAAGGCCGCCGTAACTCATGCACCCGAAGATCCATATGTTCTGGAAGATGTAGAACTTGCTGAACCACAGAATGATGAAGTTCTGGTGAAAGTTGTGGCCTGCGGACTGTGCCATACTGACGAATTTGGCAGAACAATAGGTCTTCCGATGCCTTTAGTACTTGGTCATGAAGGCGCGGGAATTGTCGAGAAAATCGGCTCTGGCGTTCGTGATATTGCTGTCGGGGATCATGTGGCGTTTTCATACGCAAGCTGCGGACACTGCAAGAACTGCATCTCAGGAAAACCACAGTACTGCTATAACTTCAACCAGATAAACTTCGGCGGTGTAGGTGCTGACGGAAAAACAAAACTCTCTCAGGACGGAAAGCCCGTATCAATGTTCTTCGGTCAGTCTTCACTTGCAACCTATTCCGTTGTCAGTGAACGAAGCGTCGTGAAGATTGATAACGATGTTGATTTGGCAATGGTTGCTCCGTTCGGCTGCGGCATTCAGACTGGAGCTGGGGCTGTCCTCAATACTCTAAAACCACGCCCTGATGAAACAATCGCTGTTTTCGGCTGCGGGGCTGTAGGAATGAGCGCGATAATGGCCGCGAAAATCTCATGCTGCGAAAAGATCATTGCTGTCGGCGGAAACTCCAAAAGTCTTGAACTCGCGAAAGAACTCGGCGCAACTCATACTGTGAACCGCAAGGAAGTAGGAGACATCGTTGGAGTAATTCGTGAGCTTACTGGCGGCGGTGTCAACTACGCAATCGACACGTCAGGACATGGTGCAATGATACTCAGCGCAATTCAGAGTACAGCCTACAACGGAACTATGCTGCCCATCGCCCCGACAGGTATCATCAAAGATTTCGACATCGGCACTGAAGTTCTCATGCAGATGCGTACAATCAAGGGTATCGATGTCGGCGAATCAATTCCGAAAATCTTTATTCCGATTTTGGTCAGCCACTTCAAGGCAGGACGCTTCCCTGTGGACAAGATAATCACAAAGTTCAAGTTCACAGACCTTGAGCAGGCTCGTCAGGCATCAATTACCGGCAAGGTGATTAAGGCTGTTGTTACGATGGATTAAAAGAGGCTGGACATGCTGAAGATAGTGGCAAAAATGCTAGTCAAGGCAGAAGAGCTTGAAAAGTTCAAAGGACTCGCTAAGGAACTCGTGCAAAAATCCCACGCCGAAAAAGGAAACGTCTTTTACTCCCTGAATGAAAGCACAAATAACGAAAGAGAACTTGCGTTCCTCGAATGCTGGAAGGATCAATCAGCAATAGATACGCACAACGCTACGGAACATTTCAAGGGTATTCTGCCTAAACTGGCTGAACTGTGCGAAAGCGCATCGCCAGTTGAAGTATTCAGAGAGATTGAGCTATAATTTTCAATAAGGGGTGGGTAAATCCGCCTCTTATTATTTTTCTGGAGGAAGAAAGGTAGTACACATGAGAAAAATATTCGCAAGCCCTGCACGCTACATTCAAGGCAAAGACGAACTTAAACATCTGGCCGAACACGCTAAAACTCTCGGCAAAAAACCGCTGATACTCATCAGCAAGGGTGGCATAAAGCGTAGTGCTCCCATCATAGAAGACAGCTTCAAGAAAGAAGATATGCCCTACAAACTCTTGCCGTTCGGAGGAGAATCAAGTAAACAGGAGATCGCCGCTATACGCAAAGAATACGCTGACGCTCAATGCGATATGTTCATCGGTATCGGGGGAGGGAAAATTTTTGACTCCGCTAAGGCCGCAGCGTATTACGAGAACGCTCCCGTCATAATATGTCCTACTGTCGCAGCTTCAGATGCTCCATGCAGTGCTTTGGCAGTACTCTACACACCAGAGGGCGAATTTGAGGAATATCTTTTCTTGCCCCACAATCCAAACATTGTCCTCATTGATGAAGCTATCATCGCTAAATCACCAGTTCGCATGACAGTTTCAGGCATGGGAGACGCACTCGCTACATACTTTGAGGCTGAGACTGCCATATCCACAAACTCAGATAATTTTGTGGGCGGTAAAGCTACATTGGTGGCAAGAGCTGTCGCGCGGCTTTGCTATGAGACTCTTCTGGCTTATGGCCCAAAAGCGGTCAAGGCATTGCAAAACGGCGCATTAACTCCAGCTGTCTCAAAAATCATTGAGGCTAACACACTGATGTCTGGCATTGGATTTGAGAGCTGCGGAACAGGAGCGGCTCATTCAGTTCACAACGGCTTAACGGCTCTTGAACCGACTCACGCGTTCTATCACGGCGAAAAAGTCGCTTTCGGTGTCATGACACAGTTAGTTCTTGAGGATTATGACAAGGACGAAATTGAAACTGTCGCGAAATTCTGTATCTCTGTAGGACTTCCGGTCTGCCTCGCTGATTTGAACCTTGATAACCCAAGCAGAGATGACCTGATGAAAGTCGCTGAGCTGGCCTGCGCTAAGGGTGAAACTATCCATAACGGCGCGGTAGCCGTAACTCCTGATGATGTCGTTGACGCTATGCTGGCTGCTGACGAAATGGGCAAGATGTACAAAACAGTGTACACGAAAATATAATCATAAAGGAGGGAATAATCATGAAAATGAGAGCTGCAATTTTTCATGGCGTGGAGAATATTTCTCTGGAAGAAGTCGAAAAGCCCGAATTAATTCCGGGATCCATTATCATCAAGAATGTACGTTCAGGTATATGCGGCACAGACCTTCACGCTTACGAACGGAGCGGTGAAGAAGTTGGCATATATCCTGAAAACCAGTTCGGACATGAGATGTCGGGAGTTATTGATGAACTTGGCGAGGGCGTTACCGGTTTCAAGAAAGGACAGCACGTTTTCATTAATCCTTGCACATTCAAAGAGCCTACACCTGAGATGAGCGTATTGATGTGCTGCGACATGGCTGGAGCATTCTCTGAATATATCCGCGTTGATAAACCTGTTGAAGGTTATAACGTTTTCCCTCTTTCAGATACTTTGTCGTGGGACATTGCCGCTATGATTGAGCCGCTGAGTGTCGCTATGCACGGTATCGAACGCTGCAATCCCCAAAAGGGCGATAAAGCTCTGATATACGGAGGCGGAATAATCGGTCTGTGCGCTTTGGCCTGCCTCAAGTGCTTGGGCATTGATGATGTCATCGTAACTGCTAGAAATCCATTCCGCAGCCAGAAGATTATCGAAATGGGCGGAATACTCTGCGATACGGGCAAGTCTACAGTTCCAGAGTTCGTCATGAACAAGTGGGGCAAACTTACAGGCAATAACGGCGAAGATACATGGGACGCTGACCTCGTGATTGAAACAGCGGGATACAGGGGAGTGCTTGAAGAAATTATGCAATACGCAAAGTGCGGATCGTCCGTGAATATTCTCGCTTTAGGTGTTTCTCAGGAAAAAGTTACCGAGACTAACATAGCCTATAAGGACATCAGCATTCAGGGAACTTTCGCCTATACGCCAGAGACAAACAAGAAGGTCATCGAGATGGTAACAAGCAATGAAAAGATATTCGCTCCCATTGCAACATCGACATACGGACTTTCAGATGTCAAAGAAGCGTTTGAAGCGGCAAGAGACCACAAGAGGAACGTCAAAGTTCTGATTGACCATTCCAAATAATAGCGTCATGGGGCAAAGTCCTTTTCTATTCTCTCAGTAAGAGGATATTTGCCCCCGAAATTCCAAGCTCTTCGGGAAAAACAGCCGGCTTTTTGTCCTTAGCCATACGCCACCACAAAGCCTCACTATCTGGTAATTGCCCATCGAAACGGAACTCTATCACCCATTCAAACGGTTCTTCCATCTCTCTGATGAAAATAACTTTATGCCTGTTATGAGAAGTTTTCGCGTTAAAGTAATGCGCTCTTATCCCCACGCCCGCAATATCATCATGAACTGGACGCTCCGTTCTGAAAGAAATTCCCCATTCAGGTACAGTAATTTCATAATCGCCAGATTTTTGAGCAAACGCTATATTCTTACAGCCAGATAATATCGCCGCCGTAATTGTCTCAGGGTTCGCGAAAAATTCCTTTGTGTCCTTTACGCTAAACACTGTACCGTTATCCATCGCCGCAATACGTGTACACATGCGATAGGCTCTCACCCTGCCGAACCTCCGATACCAGGCCGTAAAGAGTCCCCAATAGTTACGAACGCTCAGGAAGTCCTAGAAGGCCGTATCATGCCTGGAGCAAAATGCATTGTGATAGGCGGCGGCCAAGTTGGGGCAGAAACTGCGCATTTCTTAGCCCAGCTATTGAGGAAAGTAACCATACTTGAAATGTTGCCAGAGATCGCTAAAGATGCGGCACTCGCTGTTAATTGGCATCTCAAGAAGTGCCTAGAGGAACGCAAGGTAGATGTTCATACGAGCGTTAAAGTTCTTGAGATAAAGAATGATGGAGTGCGCTACGAGACTCCAGAAGGAATAGAAGTGTTTGCGCCTGCGGATACTGTAGTAGTAGCGACTGGGTACCGTTCAAACGAGGAGCTAAAAGCTGAACTCGATAAAGCTGGGATTGAGTATGTAGCTGTTGGTGATGCTGTTCGTGCCCGCAAAGTGTCTCATGCAACGCGTGAAGGCTACGATGCTGGCAGAAATATAGCATAGGAAGTTACGACGAATAATTACGGTAATAGCTTCATTCCGTGTAAAGCCTGAGAGCGTAGAAGAGTTCAAGGCGATGGCGGCAGAATGTGTAGAAGCGTCTCTGAAGTATAACTGAAGTCGTGGAAAACTGAGCCTTGCGAGTTTCTCAGAATGTTAGCAGGGCTTCAGGCTCTCAATATTGCCCAGCGCGTAAGATCTCTCGAAACTATATATTAGGTTCTGGCCATCAACTTCACGCTATGCGAAATTGTGGTAATCGTTTTTCACATAGTGCTAGGACTGAATTTTTTCTGAGTTTCAAGATATAATATTATTAAGAAAACTCCATTTCCCAGCTAAGACAAATTAATTTAGGGAGGTATCTTTATGGCCAGTAAGTATGATGCCCTTTCTCGTATTATATTGCAGAATGTAGGAGGGAAAGCTAACATCAATACTGTAACTCACTGCATCACCCGACTCCGTTTCAACCTCAAGGACGAATCGAAAGCGAATGCCGATGTCCTGAATAGCACAGAAGGAGTTGTAACGGTAATGCAGTCGGGCGGACAGTATCAGGTTGTAATAGGCAATCATGTACCTGACGTGTTCAAGTCCTTAGTATCTGTGGGACATCTGGAAAATCTCGCGGCCTCTAAGACAGACGAAGACTCATCAGTCGATGTGAAAATGAATCCCTTCGACACCTTCGTCAACATAGTAACCAATGTGTTCACTCCATTTTTGGGTGTTCTATGCGCGTGCGGAATCCTGAAAGGCATATTGGCACTGTTCACAGCATTCGGACTTCTCGGAGGCAACAGCGGAACTTACAACATCTTCTACTCGCTGGCAGACTCAGGCTTCTATTTCCTGCCTCCTATACTGGGTTACACAGCCTCCAAACGCTTCAAGCTCCCTGAAATGGAGGGACTCTTAATCGGGCTTGCTATGGTGTACCCGTTCCTGCTTGACGCTAAAGCCATGGACATATCCAGCTTGTTCGGAATACCCGTAGTGATGCCACCTTCAGGGAACTATACAAGCTCAGTTATTCCTGTAATATGCGCGGTGGCATTCGCTGCATGGTTTGAGAACCGCTACAAGAAATATATCCCTGACACGGTAAAACTATTCGCGATACCGTTAATCACCCTGTCTGTAACATTCTCGCTTACAATTCTGGCTATCGGCCCGGTAGCGTCAGTAATATCAAATGGCCTCTCCTTTTCGTTTAACTGGCTGTATGCTGTGAACCCTGTGGTTATGTGCGCGATAGTCGGAGCATTCTGGCCTGTGTTGGTGATATTCGGTCTTCACTGGTCGTTAGTGCCGATAGCGATGATAAACATGACTCAGGGCGGAGATATTATACTTGCGGCTATGTTAGGCACAACGTTTGCGAACTCTGGGTCAATCGCTGGAATATGGCTCAAGACGAAGGATAAGAAGATTAAGGGCTTATCTCCTGCAGCGTTCATTTCAGCGGTTGCTGGAGTTACAGAGCCTGCGATTTACGGAATTCTTCTGCCGAAAAAAGCACCGTTCATTCGTGGCTGTGTTATCTCAGGAATCGGAGGAGCAGTACTGGGCTTCTTGGGTGTCAAGATGTACCAGATGGCGGGGCTTGGAGTATTCTCTTACACGGGGTTCATTGACACAGTGAATAATAATTTTTCTGGCATGACTATAGCAATCGTTGTTTCCTTAGCGTGTGCGTTTGTCGGGTTCATAGCTGAACTTCTGTTTTATCGTGAAAAGGCAGAGGCCGCTCCGGCGGCAAAATCCGCAGAAGGTCAGGCAAAAAATGTTACGCTTCACGCGCCTATCACAGGGAAATATATCCCGCTTGAGGAGATTCCCGACAAAGTATTCTCGCAAGGATTTTTAGGACAAGGTTGTGGAATTGAGCCTGAAGATAACACAGTTTACTCACCAGTTGATGGTGAAATTGTGCAGGTTGCGGATACTAAACACGCAGTAGGTATTCAGTCTTCGGACGGAGTAGAAGTGTTGATACATGTCGGAATGGATACGGTAGAGATGAAGGGCGACGGCTTTACATCGAAAGTTAAGATCGGCGACAAAGTAAAGATTGGTGATCCGCTTCTAGTATTCGATGTTGAAAAGATAAAGTTTGCTGGACACCCATTAACTACCGCTTTTGTCATCACGAACTCCGATGATTTCACGGAGATAGCGTTTACTACGGGTAAGAGCTGCGGCAAGGCTGAACAGATCGGCAATATTCACTGACACACGAAAGGGGTATGAATGATGCAGGAATTTCGCAAAGATTTCTTGTGGGGAGGAGCGACAGCCGCCAATCAGTACGAAGGAGCATGGGACATTGACGGCAAAGGGGCCTCAGTGCCAGACCACTGCACAAACGGTTCTCATGCCCACCCGAAGCGTGTAACAGAAAATTTCGAGCCAGAAACACTTTATCCGAGCAGAGAAGCGACAGACTTCTACCATCACTACGAGGAAGACATACGTCTTGCGGCGGAAATGGGCTTCAAAGTGTTCCGAATGTCTATAAACTGGACGCGTATTTTCCCGACCGGCATGGAGGAACAGCCGAATGAAGCTGGTCTGATGTTCTATGACCGTGTGTTTGACGAGCTGAAGAAACACGGCATTGAGCCTCTCGTAACAATCTCACATTATGAGCTGCCTTATGCTCTCGTCAAGAAATATAACGGCTGGTACGGTCGTGAAGTGATTGATTGTTTCGTGCGTTATGCGTCAGTGCTTTTCGCGAGGTACAAGGATAAAGTCAAGTACTGGCTGACGTTCAATGAGATAAATTCGGGAACAATGCCGCTAGGTGCAGTGCTGTCGCTGGGAACGATACAGGGCTTCACGGGGGCGGTGAATCAGGTTCCAGATGAACCGCAGGTACGTTTTCAGGCACTTCATCACCAGTTCATAGCAAGTGCGAAAGTGATAAAACTGGCGCATGAGAGATACCCGTCCTTCAAGATGGGGAACATGAGCCTTTTTGCGACAAAGTACCCGTATACCTGCAATCCGTCCGATGTCCTGAAGTGTCAGCGCGAGATGAGAATAACAAACTGGTTCTGCTCGGACGTTCAGGCACGTGGCTATTACCCTTCATATGTGGAACGTTTCTTTGAGGAAAAAGGGATAACTATCCGCAAAGAAAAAGGTGATGATGAAATACTCAGGCAGGGTACTATAGACTTTTACACGTTCAGCTATTACATGTCAACGTGTGAGTCCGATGACCCGGCTGTTACGGCCAAAGCGGCTGGAAATCTTGTAGGCGGTATTGCTAATCCGTATCTGAAAGCGAGCGACTGGGGCTGGCAGATAGACCCTGAAGGCTTGCGATGGTCACTCAATGAGATATGGGACAGGTATCAGCTTCCCGTGATGGTTGTGGAGAACGGGCTAGGAGCTAGGGACGTTCTGACAGAGGACGGGAAAATTCACGACAATTACAGGGTAGACTACCTGCGCCGGCACATTGAGCAGATGAGGGAGGCAGTTGCGGACGGAGTTGACTTGCTGGGCTATACGCCTTGGGGGTGGATAGATGTGGTGTCAGCCTCTACTGGAGAAATGGCCAAGCGTTACGGCTTCGTGTATGTGAGCAAGTATGATGACGGCACAGGAGACCTGAAGCGCATACGCAAAGACAGTTTTCACTGGTATAAGAAAGTCATAGCGACAAACGGCAGAGATTTAGCCTGAAATGATGTAACGTTCACGGCCAGTTAGTGAGCATAAATAATTTGCTTCCGGGAAACTCTCCGGGAGCAAATTATTATATTGGCCGCCGCTATTATCTAACCCCGCCGCAAAACCGCTAACTTTAGTTATCTGGGTATAAAGTGATAGAAAAATACAGACGACATGTGGGAATTGCTGGAGCCTCACCTTCAGGGTAGACGTGACTCATCAGGACGTAAAGCTGTTATATGGATATTACGTACAGGCGCACCTTGAAGAGATTGACCTCAAGAATATGGAGATTGTAAAAATACCAATTGACGTTCCTGCCATTGGAGATCAAGACCCCGATTTTAAATAGTTAATGATCGATGCCTCATATATCAAGGTCAATCCACATGCAACCGGAGCAGTTGGAGGAAATCAAGACATAGGACGTACAAAAGGTGGATAAACACGAAGATTCTCCTTGCTATAGATCCATTTGGTATGCCCGTTTGTTTCTCGATAACAAATGGTATAACAGCAGATAGTTCACAGGCATGTAATCTTATTTCCGAAATACAAGCACAGTACTTGCTTGCCGATCGTGGTTATGATACGAATGAAATAATATAATATGCAACGACCAAAGAAAACTCGGAAAGTACAACTTGAATATCTTGAATATAATCATAAAATATATGAATACAGATATAAAATCGAGAATACGTTCCTGAAGTTACAACGTTGTCGAGGAATAGCGACACGGTACGCAAAAACAACCTCATCATATGTAGCAGCAGTAAAAATATGTTGTATGTTCCTATAGCTTCAAATCATTTGACGACACTATCTAAGCGATAAACCGCGTCTGTCTTGTCGTTGCTCTAGGCGGTAGTATTAAATTCCTACTTCGTTGTCATGTGTAAAAATTTTATGTTTCTATGCTGTGTCTTTTCTTGCGCGGTTGAATGCCTGTTTTTTTGTGTTGTCATTGTCAGCAGTAGATTCCTTGTAGAATGTTTCATGTCAATCTTTAAAGTCAAGCCGTATAAATTCGTGGCCTGTTTCGGAATTGTCTGTAATAATTTTTCCGTGAAGTTTTGCGGCCTCTCTGAATGTATCGAGCGCGAATAAAACGCTGTCCGTATATTTAGGTTTTGCGGGTTCTTTTGCTTCTTCTTGTGCTTTCTCTCCCTTGTACTGCGTGCGTTCCTCTGCGAGTGTGAGAACGCATGAAGTTATAGGTTCTCCCTTTTTATTAAACCAGTTGGGTATATCACCTCTTCTGAGATTGAAAAGTAATATATTTAATGCTCCGTTTATACCGGCATTCAATATCATTCCTTTTACTGTCCTATATTGTCCTCGTGTTATTCTTTGTCCGCTGAACATATATGTTTGCGGATTGTCAGCGTTATATATGGATGAATACATCATTGCAAGCATGGCTGACGGCGAATGTTTCGGGGAAGACTCAGCTTTGACAGGAAGCCCAAGCATTTACGCGGTCATTGCGTTCAGTGATGTGTTTGATGCCGATACTCATTATAGGGTATTGGCAAACCTTTTCATGATATACTTATGATATACTTAATAAAATAACCAATTCTACAAGAAGCTGTTATCATAATTTCCAATACTTCTAACTTCAGGGCTTACCGTCTAACTGCTATGCCTATCCTGCAAAAACAGTTTCTAAATCGTTCGGGAGGGTATCTCTATATGTTAAAGAACATAAAAATTACCGCAAAACTTGGTTTAGGGTTCGGGTTAGTACTGCTTCTGTTCACCTTTGCAGTTATCTTCAGCTGGAAAAGTATATCAGTTGTTCAAGCTGAGATAAACTTCTTGAAGAATGTTGTGCAGTCTGTGAACCTGACTAATGACATGAATATTACTGTGTCATTCATACGAGCCAGCATTAGGGATCTACGTTTCACAGAAAGCGAAGATGATATTACGAACCTTCAGCACCATTTAGATGACCTCCGGCCACAAATTGACGCGCTCAAGAAACTTTACACGGCGGTTCCAAGAATCGACATCTTAGCGAAAGCCTCAGACCTCGAAAACTCTTTACGCAACAGCACAACGAATTTCCAGAGGGTTGCATCAATGATTCGGACTAAACGGGCGGCAGTGCAGAGGCTCGATGAGGACATCAAGAAGATTCGGTCGGCTTTGAGGGAAGTCGTGAACATTCAATATAAGCGCATGGACTCCACGATTGACGACATACTAGCGGGTAACATTGAACAGGGCCAAGTTCGGAATGAGATTAACCGCAAAGTTGAACGCATAAAGGAGATAGAGGAAGCGGCAGAACAAATCACATATATAGCATGGCGTTATCAGGAGGGCATGGAATACCGTAACATTAAAACTCTGAACGATGTTGTGAAAGATATTAGCGACCTTCAGAACTTTTGCGAGAACTTTGCGGCAACTACGTTATCTGAGGAAGTTGCACAGGCCCTTCAAGCTGCCCGCCCTGCCTTCATGGAATTCAAGGAGGGATTCAATGATGTCTTGAGAGCGTACACGGAAACGGATCCATTATTTCAGGCGTTGTTGAAAGACGGGATTCAAATGGTCAACATTGCCGATACAATCATGGATACATGCGTAATCAATCTCGAAAAGCTCATGAATATGGCTTCTGACTCGCTGGGCAGTTCCGTTTTACTGCTGGTATCACTGGCCGCCACCGCTATAGTAGTAGGGTTCGGCATAGCACTATATATTGCAAGGTCTATCCGTATTCCGTTGGGGCGGGTTGTTGAACTTGTTACGAACGCAAGAGACGGAGATATGACGATCACTCGTGATGACTTCCATTATCACGGTCATGATGAGCTTGGTGATTTGGGTGATGCACTGTCCGAAATGTTCCTGTCCTTACGCACAGCAATCGGAGAAATTCGGGACAACGCAAATTCTTCGACCGACAAGGCCGCAACCATGCATAAAGATGCTGCTACAAACCTTGAGGGGGCTAATTACGTTCGCAAGGAAGTCGCTAATACTGTGAAACTCATGGAGTCAAATTCTGCTTCGCTAGAAGAAAGCAACGCGGGGACTCAAGAAATGTCATCTGCATCATTGACTAGTGCCCAAGCCG
>CALAUZ010000005.1 GCA_937892105.1 uncultured Fretibacterium sp.
ACCTTGAGCCTACGCAGGCAGCAATTCGTTTCGTTACATCAGCCTGCAATACCGGATTAAGGCCGCTGAGTATCATTGCTGCCTGCGTAGGCTCAAGGTACGACAGAATAAGCGCGATGGTCTGCGGGTGTTCGTTCTGAATAAAGCCAAGTATCTGGCCTGCATCTGTATGTCTCATGAAATCGAACGGCTTGACCTGAAGGCTGGCCGTAATCCTCGCAAGCAAACTCTGTGCCCTCTCCGGCCCGAGAGCTTTCTCCAATACATCTCGCGCATATTCCACTCCTCCTCTTGCCATGAACTCACGAGCCATCAATATTTCCTGAGCTTCTTTCAGTACCGTGAGTTTTACATCAGGCGTTACCTTTCTGAGATTTGCTATTTCAAGCGTGATTAACTCTATCGTAGAGTCGTCAAGTTTCTTATAGATTTCAGGAGCTATTTCACTCCCAAGAGAGACCATCAGCACCGCTATCTTCTCACGGCCTGTCAGTCCCTTGCTTCCTCCCTCTTCCTTGTCATTTCTAGGGGGCATGTGTTCTCACTCCTTACCGTCTGAGGTAAAAAAAATTACTCCCCGTTATCTTCAGGGAGCATGTGAATATTCTAGCTGTCCATTGAGAGCCATTCATTGACCAGCGTCGCAATCTCTTCGGGGTGGCTCTTGGCGTAGGCTTTGAGTTGTTCCTCAAGTACCGCCATCTCACCCTGAAACGCCAGCAAGTCTGGAGACGTAAGCATTTCCTGTATCGTCGGAACTTTCTTGCCTTCTGCCTCGATCTCCTCAACCGCAAGTCTGGCCTTCTTCATTCTCACCCACGCATACAGCGCGCCAAGAACTATAAGCAGTACGATGAATGCCGCTATTGAGCCGTATATCATCTTCCACATGCGTTCCTGCCGCAACTGTTCAGCCATTGAGTCTGCAAATGCCGTTGAGAACCTCATGGCATGGACAACGAGACTGTCTCCCCTGTCCTTGTTGAAGCCTATTGATGACGCTATGACTTCCTGCAACGTTTCAAGCCTTTCTTCCGTTATTTCGTTGTGCTTGTCGTCAATGAGTACCGATGCTGAAAGCCTGCGCACTCCTCCAGGCGTTACCACCTGATCCCCCTTGCGTGTCGTTATCTCGTAGTTTGTCGTGGAGTTGGAACGGTTATACTCGCTTTCCACCTGCGTAGAATTTATCGCGTAGCCTGGAATGTTCGTTGTCGTTCCTGGATTGCCGTTTACAGGGTTTCCCTGACCGGTGTAACTCTCCTCCTGACGTTCATTGCTTCTGGGAACTCCCGTACCTGTCTCAGGGTTTGGGCTGTATTCAACGTATGAGCTTGTCCTCTTGTCGAAATCCAAATCTATGCGCACCCTGACCACCGCACTGCCAGGCCCGTAAACCTGTTCCAGCATAACACGCACCTTGTTCTCCAATTCACGCTCATGCTGGCGTTCAAGCTCCCTTTGCACCGATGTTACAGTGTTGGTGCCGTCAGGGTTGTACATTATCATGCTGTCCGACACCATGTCCGAGAGTATACGCCCGTTCGTATCGACAACGGTAACAGCGTCTGGCTCCAAACCGTCAACGGAATGTGCCACCAGGTGAATTATGGATTTGACCTGCGTAGGGCCTATCGTTGAACCAGGTCTGAGCCTCAGCAGTACTGAAGCTGTCGAAGGCTTCTGCTGTTCGAGGAACAATCTTTGTTCAGGGATTACTACACTCACGCGGGCATTTTCCACCTGAGACATCTGCGATATTGTACGTGCCAGTTCACCTTCAATCGCGCGGGTATAGGCTATTCTCTGCTGAAACTCGCTCATTCCCATAGCAGAGTCATCGAATATCTCAAATCCAGTTGTCCCTCCCTTTGGCAGTCCCATCTGTGCCAGTGTAAGGCGCGTCTCGTATATTGCTCCTCCAGGCATGAGTATTGCGTTTGACGATGGGTCAAGCCTGTAAGGTATGTTGTTCTCCTTCAGGTAATCTACTATCGCCGCCTGATCCGAAACTTCAAGACCAGCATACAGAGGCTCATATGTCGTGCTTCCGGTCATGAATATCAATGCTCCCAGCCCTCCCAGCACAAGGAATACTGCAAGGAATATTGACGCTCTCTGCCAAAGTTTCAGGGAGGCCCAGAAGTTCAGGAACGAGGCGAACCAGCGTCTTAAACTATCCATAGTTGTTTTAGCCTGTTATTCGTGATAATGCCTGATATGCATCAAGGAACTTGTTGCGTATTTCCATGACTAGGCGCAGTGCAGTGTCAGCTCTCGATGAGGCCAGCACAACTTCGGAAATGTCTTCAGCGTCCCCGATTGCAAGGTCGCGGATTTTCTTTTCGGCATCAAGCTGCAAGCTGTTCACTTTCTTGATGGAATCCGAGAGCATATCTTCAAATGATACTGTCGGAGTTTCTTTTTGTTTAGTTCGGTCAGTATATGTGCTGTAAACACTCTTTGCCGCCCTTTGAGTTCCGTTTTGTCCGTACACTTGGGAAAAATCTATTAGCAGACGCTCCATTTATATAGGCCTCCCGGTCAGATAATTTATTTTTTTTCGCTCCGTCGATATGCTTCATTATGCTCTAAAATTTTATGAGATACATTGCGAGGAAAGTCCGTTTGCCGTCCTCCTAAACAGACACACGGCCATAAAATTTTCATTCGCCCCTTTTTATTTTTCGCGCTAATTTTACACCCATAACGCTTTATTTTTCACCGGCCATCAAAAACTTTTACATCCGTCAAGTTTTACGGGCGCAAAATATTTTTTATTATACATTATAATAATCGAAATTCACGGCAACATAATTCAGAGAGGAGATAATCATCATCATGAAGACAGTAATTTTTATGCTGGCACTTATCCTCACGTTATCATTTTATGGCGGGAATGCTTCTGCCCTCGAAATTCCGGAGAAATACACGGACACAATCGCGGCAGTTGACTTCTACCCCACAGGCGCAAAGTTCACATTCGCTGTCGAACCGCAGGGCAATGACGGCGACTTCAAGGCCATAATACCAGGCTCATTCAAAACAGACACAATAAGGCTGGCTAACCCCGAAAAAGTTTACGGCGATATTCACGTGGCTGTGTTTTCCAGAACGAAATGGACACCTTCACAGCTTGAAGCACTGAAGGAACAGATTGAGGAGCAGAACATGGCGGTTTACACTCTCACTGCAAGGAAATCCGCGCTTGAACAGACACTCAGCTTTCTCAAGAATTTCAATCCCGAAAAGTCAAAGCCAGAAGAACTGCTCACATACATTAAAGATGCCCAGACTTTAAGGCTTGATACCGAGAATGAACTTGCAACCCTCAAAGTGAAACTCAATCAGGAACAGGAGAAACTGAGAATGCTTACTGCCGAGATGCAGTCGAAAAGTCCTTCCGGCGCGAACAATTACATCACCGTTACTGGGAAATCAGGAGGGACTGTATACATTGAGGCATTCACAAACTCCGCAACATGGCAGCCCAGATATACCCTTAATCTTGAGACAGGCTCAGGGAACATTGAGGCGAAAATGTATATTCGTGCCGCACAGAGGACAGGTCTCTACTATACAGGGAACATGACGCTCCACACGAAGACACCCGATGAACACATTACAACGCCGGAAATTAAACCGCTAAGAGTTGGCATAAAACCAAAAGAAGAAGTCATAGCTTCCAATTCTATGGTGAGTTACTCGCGCAGTAACAGAATGTTCAAGTCCGCAAGAATGGCAGTACCCGATGAGGATATGGCGATGCCTGAAGAAGAGGCAGACGATGTTGCAGGATATATGGCAGTACAACAGTCAGCTCCAGCAGCTCCGGCAGTACGTGAGACGCTTGCAGACAGGACACTGAACATTAAGGGTGAATTGCCTGGAGATGGGACAGAGCGTGAGTTCGAGGTCATAACAGGCGGACTTTTCCTGAAGAGCATGATAGAGCTTACACTAATTCCCGAACAGAGGACAGACGCATGGATTGTTGCCAGCATGGACGAGGGCAACGAACACTTAATACCCGGCGAGGCAGAACTAAGGGTGGATAATCATTCGTCAGGGAAAACATACCTTGAGGAATACGGAAAGGGACAGAGGCGGATACCTTTCGGCTACGCAAACCAGATTACTGTTAAGAAAGAGGCTCTCGTTGAGAAAACAGGTGTCTCATGGTTCAGCGGTGTATTCACAAGCGGATACAAGCTGGAAATCACCAACGGCACAAAGGACGAGCAAACTGTAACGGTTAAGGACAGACTGCCCATACCTACGGACGACAAAATCAAACTGGAAGTTAAGCGCATTGAGCCAAAAGAGAAGGAACGCGACAAAGAAAACAGGCTCACATGGGAAATAACCGTTCCTGCCGGAGCAGCTGTGCCGGTAATAGTGGATTACACATTAAGCTATCCTTCAGGCGAGGAGCTGCAATACAAATAATGGGACAGACTAACTTTTTCAAGTGGATAACAGTTCCTCCCGTAGTAGCAATATTCACCATAATGTTAGCGCGAGGAATGGGAGTAGGAAACGTTGTAGGCGAAGTTGACCTGGCAATATGGGGGCTTGTATGGCTTCTCTTTATAGTCATGAGCGTACTCTACGGCCTCTTTATCGTTCACGGCTTCAACATAGGCTTAATCTCATTGCAGGCATTGGCACAGGGAGTTCTTCTCTGCCCTATGGCAATAACTTACGGTGCAAGAATGTTCCAGTGGCTCGGCGTTATCATTGCTGTATGCGGAGGGGCAGCCCTTCTTGTTGCTTATAACCAGACGGAGGCAGAACGCAATAAAGTTTTAACTGTCGAAGTTGAAGACGACGTGAAAAGAATACCCTCAAACTTCGCGATTACTGACGACACGGGGGCAATACTCAATCTCACAGATGACATGCTGGAAGTTCTCGGCATAACACGCGCAGGTTACATCGGGAAAAACATTAGCGACTGGTTCAGCCCTGTGTCGAAAACTGCTGAGATTAACGGCAAACTGTGGGACATCGAACGGAAAAGCATAGAGGACGGAAGACGCTTCTATTTTGAGCTGAGACCTAAAGGACTTCCCACCGGTTCTGAGAGTGAAGGGCAGTCGGAGAGCGCAGGGCCAGCAGAATTTACAGACCCAGATACTCAGCTTCACACGTACCGTTACGGACTGATGAGAATTGCAGACGAGCTTTACAGGGCAGGACGATATAACCACCCCGTCAGTGCATTCATGATAAGGATAGTGTTCCCGCAACTGCTACCTGATGATGATATGGAAAAGTATGTAAGGCCGTTCCGTGCGTACTGTGCAAGAGTGAGGAAGGATATACGCCAGACTGATACGGTGATACAGGCAGGAGAATTCCAGATTATCGCCGTCATGTCAGAGTGCCCGTACCAAATGGTAGAGAGTATCATCGAGAGGCTTACATCAGTAGTGAATGCCCTTGTCCCAACGTTCGAGGAATTCCTGCACGTTACTATCCTGAACGTATCTGAGACATACGAGGGAGGCACTAACCTTCCGACAGCGCAGGAGCTTGTGGACAAACTTACTAACCAGATGACACGTAAATATTCAGCTACGGCATTATCGCAATGAGCAGGAGGCTTCTCAACAAGTTAATACTAGGGGCATGTGCAGGGCCGTTCTTCTTTGGAATATTGATATTCGTGCTTATTTTTGTGGCAGGAGATTTACTCTTCCAGGCGGCAAGGCTCATCATTGAACAGGGCGTGGCATTCGGGGTAGTTGCTAGGCTGTTCTTCTATCGTCTCCCTGAAGTAGCAGTCATGACTATTCCAATGTCCTCCCTGCTCTCAACGCTTCTGGGAATGTCAACCCTAAACGGCGGCAGTGAACTTATTGCGCTGAAGTCGCTTGGAATACCATTCACAAGAATATTACGGCCTGTATTCTTTGCGTCAGTGATAGTCTCCCTTGCAGGACTAGGATTGAACGAGACAGTAGTCCCTTTCGGTTCAATAGCGGCGGACAGGCTGATGCGTTACGAAATCATGAAGAACCAGGCGGCGGCAATACAGGAAAAAGTGTTTCTTCGTGAGGAAGAAGGCGGACAGCTCAAGAGGGTACTATATATTGATGAACTTGATTCGGAGAAAGGTCTCATGAAAGGGATAATAGTACATGAGTTCGATGACGGAAGCTTGGCCCGCACTCTCAACGCAAGGCAGGGAATGTGGCAGAACATGCAGTGGTGGGTTGAGGACGGCAGGATATACAGCGTGAACCGTGAAGGTGAAGTGTCGCTGCTGCTGAGATTTGAGCGTCAGAGGCTCGCAATAAGAATGTCCCCCCAGCAGCTGCAAAGGAGTACCCGAAAACCCTCGAACATGTCGGCTCATGAACTATGGAGCTACATCACTCAGGCAGAAGGTGTCGGGGCTGACCTGTCGAAACTCTGGGTTATGTTCCACCTGAAACTCGCTGTACCGTGGGCGTGCGTAATTATGGCCGTACTCGGTGCAGGCTTCGGGGCTTCACGAAGGGGGCGTTCTGGAGGAGGAGTAGGCTTCGGAATAAGCGTTGTTATGGTCTTCGCATACTATGTCGTCATGTCATTATGCAGGGCACTCGGTGAAGCCGGCAGCATTCCGGCAGTAATCGCGGGGTGGGGGCCTAACATTGTGTTTCTGGTTGTAGCACTGTTCTTTGCTTGGAGGGTGGACAGAATTTAGAGGAATGAGCATAGCACTTATTGCAGGGGAAGGAATACTGCCTGTTGAGATTGCCCGTAAACTTCAGGAGATACAGGAACATACTCTCATATTTGCGCTGCGTGATGACCCTGAAACTCTGAGGCCTTATGCCGGAAAACTCGTAAACATGCGAATACCTAATCTAGGCAGGGGGATACGTGAGATTAAGTCTTACGGTTCTGACAAGTTAATCATGGCCGGAAGAATACCAAAAAAATTAATATACTGCCTTCCCCTTTTGTTCGACAAACTGAGCCGTTCCGTTCTGAAGAAATCCCTGCGTGATGATCATTCACTTCTCGGCGCAATAGTGAAAGCCTTTGAGGACGAAAATATTGCGGTTATCCCTTACTGGCAGATAATCCCTGAGTTTATCGCGACATCTGGAAAACTCTCGGAACGTTCTCCGACACAGGCAGAGTTCCGCGATGTTGAGTATGGACGCGGGATACTGCGGGTAACATTGCCATGCTCATTCGGCCAGGCTATATGTGTTGCCGGAGGAGCTGTTGTTGCTGTTGAGGCTATGGAGGGTACAGACAAGATGATACTCCGAGCCGGTGAACTCTCAGGACGCGGCTCTGTCATTAAGATGATGAAGAAAGGACAGGACATGAGGTATGACCTGCCTACTGTCGGGACAAGGACGCTTGAGAACATGCATAAAGCCGGATTGACATGTCTCGCTGTTGAAGCCGGAAAGACGTTAATCCTTGAGCCTGAGAAATTCTTTGGGCTTGCTGAAAAATACAATATTGCTATATGGGGGATTGAACATGACACAGAAGAAGTTTGACGTTAATACTCCGTTAACACTGTAACTAAC
>CALAUZ010000006.1 GCA_937892105.1 uncultured Fretibacterium sp.
TCACCGTTTATTTAGGATTTTGCGAGACCCCGCAAACTTTGTGAAGACACGTTCTAAAATAACCCGCGATATTTAATGCTTACAGGGTTTTTCGAGAAGGCCGTAGTCACGAGGCTCTTTATTCGTTTCCGCGTTATATTCTCTGCGATTAGCTTACTTTCTTTGCTGAGTGCCGCATATAAAACAAGTTTTGCTAGACGGTCATAATCCACCGGTTCTACTGGAAAATCGCTCAGTAAATAGATTGTTGGCGTATCAATATGTGTATCCCAATTTGCTTGCGTGGGCGATGCTGAAAATGCTATACTCCGCAGAATTTACCGTCAACAATCACACCAATCGCCATAGTTGCTGCTCCGGGTCGGATATTGATATTCATGTATTCGCTGCGTAGTGTCTGAAAGGCATTATTGCTTAATATCTTTAGCTCTATATTCTCTCCAACAACATCTCCCGGCATAAGTCGCGGTATGTTCAAATTCGCTGTTTCCTGTCTAGGATCGATGTAATGCGTCTTGCCCGTGTTGGCATAAAGGTATATGGCTATACCCCGATTTGTAGTTTTCGACACCGATTTTAGGTATCTGTCGAATGGCTCAGGTAATCTCATATCTGTTCCGATAAGCCAATATCCCTTTTCAGCAATGAGCCTGAAATATTCAAGTAATGTATTCTCGTCAAATATTGTATAAGCTGGAGGCTCGTAACTAAACAAAGACTTTAACTTGGCAAAGTCCTTGACAAACGCCTTCCCTGCCTTCCTGAATGGCGGGTACGAAACAAAGCCTGCATCACTAGGTACTTCTTTAACAAACTGCATCGCATCTCCATGAAAATAACTTGCCAGCCTCGTCTCATTCCTATTTATCCTCTCAACTGTATGTGCGTGAATAACTCCAAATTGCGTGACATATTCTTTGTACATCTTGTACATAATAAGCATTGTCCTTATCTATATAGCAAACAATTCCCGACATCAACATCAGCGTAGCCAGACAATCTACAGGTGTGTACAAATATTCCTCAACCCACGGAATTTAGCAAGGCCATCCTGTGTTAGGGTAAGCTCAACTTGCTGGCCAGATAAATATCTGCCTAAACAGCATGAGTATAAAATCACATCATTGCTATGAAGCCTAAACTTTTTAAGCGGGCATATAACTTTCTCAACTGTAAAATTGCCAGAACAGCCTACATACAAATCTGTGCAGTCCCACTCTTTTATGATATTTACCATAATGGCTTGTACATCGCCCGGAATAGACCCGTAAGACATAAACTTACCTCCACACATTACAAAAGAGCCACCTTTTCGGGCGGCTCTTACCAAAATCCTATTCAGCTGTAATATCCTGTATCTTCGCTTTCTTGTCCATAACCAGTTTTAGAGCACTCTTAAAATCTATCTCTCGCTCCGTACCATCTCTGGCTAACCAATAGGCTTTACTGGCTGGTTCTTCAGACAAGACAAATTTAATTTTTGCCATCGAACTCTCATAGCGTACTAACTCAGCTTTGCCATGCTCAACTAAGTCCTTCACTACTGCATCTGCAATCCGAACCTTTTTATTAGTGCTTCTATCAACTTGATAGAACATATCCCAACAGTGCCATTCACCCTTGTCATACCACAACGAATAGACAACCCAGATAAGAACTTTTTCAATTTTATCATTTTATACTCCTTGTAGTGTCAAATCAATGACAGCTTTGTGACACGACTTCATAATGTTCAATGCCGGGATTTCTAGCTTGAATCCACGCTCCAAGCGCAGTAAGCATAATCTCAGAGTGACACGGAGTGACAGATTCAAACTCCACACCGACTTCCATCATCGCATTCATGATAGCATTAAACACACGTTCATATCCACTCACACGAATTCTGGCAACCGCCATTCGTTCACCGTGATCAGTGAAACCCTCGAATAGGGCATGGCTGAGTTGATTACCTGCGCTGACCGATTTACCTACAGTGAGCTTGGCGAGTGTAATTGTGTAGCCTGTCTTGGTTTTAGCAAGCAGTTCATACTGTTCTGTGATGGCCACATAAGTCGGCAACGGGTTAGAACGCTCGAAGGGACGCGGATTGTAGTTCTTAATCATGTTGGCCTCCCTAGCAGTGAGTCTCAGCAAACGCAATTTCTTCAGCCGTCATGGGCCGATTGGTGATAGACTTGAACTCGTC
>CALAUZ010000007.1 GCA_937892105.1 uncultured Fretibacterium sp.
GGTCAAACACAGCTACTTTTGTCATTTTCTTTCCATTTTGTTCGATGATAGCTGGTGTATTTGTAAAAATTTTGTGTAGCTCATTTTCGTTTATTTTCTTGTCTTCGGGTACTTCGTATAAAATTGTTGTTGTTGTGGGTTTAACAGCTTTTTTTCTAGTTTGGACAATTTCACCTGTTGCCTCATTTAGCTTTCCTATGAGTACTTGTTTTGTTGTCGTCTGCTTTTTTTCAGCGTTATATTGCTTCGTTTGCTCGTATACGTAGGTGATTCCTTTGATTTTTCTCTTGATAATTGATGCCATGAAATAATTTCCTCTTTTGAACGTTACAGCCTTAAAAGTTAATATTAGTCTAGGAATTTTTGAAAGTTACAGCCCTGAAAATTTTTTTACCAGAAAAAGTTGCAGCCCTAGATAATATTTTTTATCCGCATCGAGATGTATTCTTTCGAGTTCCTTTTCCTCAAGAGTAAGATGTCTATCTTGTGGTTTAGTTTTTTTGATAGCGGAAAGGAGAATGGTGTATACAGTATCTTTCTTTGTTCTTTGCTTCCTCAATGAGAGGCTTGTACTTTGCATTAACTTTATTAAGTTCTGAATATTGAAATTCAAGAAGTTTTTGATTGAGCTTTAACGGAGTGTTTTTCATGTTGAATATTATTTTTCATCAACGCCATGAAGTGCGACATACTCGTCAAGAATGTTGTTTACGAGGTCAGAAACGCTAGCTCTTTGTCCCGTTTCGAGCTGACGCAAGCCGCAAATGCGGTTGAGTTGAGTGAAAGTGGAGAGTTTGACTTTGAAAGTGTAGCTTTTGCTTTTGACTTCTCTGTCGGTGACTTTTGGTCTGCCCCTTTTTTAACTGTGTTTTCTTGCTCCATAGATTAATATCTCCTTTTATCTTTTTATGAATATAAGTTATGAATATCTGGAGAACTCTTTGACTATTGCGCAAACAAGCCTCTCTCATGCTTTAGTTGAAATTGATGCCAATAAATATACGTATTGTGATAAATTTATCGTCTATTTTGTAATAACAATACGATAAAACATTAGGGGGAAAATGTTTGCGTATAGGTGCGATAGTAGCAGCAGCAGGTTTGTCCAGGAGAATGAAACAATTCAAGCAGTTGATGAAGTTAGATGACATCAGTTTTGCGGAACGTGTTGTGAGAAGTTTTCAGCAGGCCGGAATTCGTGATGTAATGATGATAACAGGATACAAGTCCGAAGAACTTGAAAGTCAACTTCACGGGTTGGGCGTAATTTTCCTGAAGAATGATGACTACGCTGAAACAGAGATGTTCGACTCAGTAAAAATTGGCTTGAAATACGTTCAAAATCGTTATGATAGAGTGTTTTTTTGCCCGGTTGATATACCTCTGTTTCGTGCCGACACGATAGAGCTTGAACTCAGTCGCACAGAAAATATAGTACTTCCCATTTGCCATAACAGGTTGGGACATCCGATATTGTTCGATGCATCACTAATTCCGCAAATTCTCTCATATGAGGGCAAGCATGGCCTCAAAGGAGCATTAGATTCTCTGATTGGACAAACTATCTGTTATCTTCCGATTGATGATGAGGGCGCGATTATGGACGCAGATAATCCCGATGATGTTCGTTATCTCATTGATTTGCATAACGCGAATTTATTGCGTGCGGAAGTATCAGTTGTCATTGCCGGGAAGAAATTATTTTTCAGCGCGGATACCCGATTACTGTTGAAACAGATTGAGGCATTCGGAAATGTCCAAGAGGCTTGCAGGCGTATCAGCATCTCGTACTCTAAGGGCTGGAAGATTTTACACGACCTAGAAAATGAACTGGGCTATCCCGTAGTAGAACGTCATGCTGGAGGCAAGAATGGAGGAAGTGCGTCTATTACTTCACGCGGCCTCAGATTGATAGAACTGTATGAGCTTTTGGAGAAACGAATTAGTCAGAATGCAAACGCAGAGTTCAACCGAATTTTTTCAGCCAGTGATCTGTTTCCGAATAGCCGTCGTGAAAGGGTAAAGGACAAAAAGATATGCGTGTAGGAATTTTCGGGGCAGGTCAGGCAGGATTGATGTTAAAGACTTGGCTTCCGTCAAATATCGAAGTCAAATGCTTTATTGATAACGATAATTCTAAACATGGGACTAGCTTGGATAACACCCCTGTGTTGGCGTTGAAAGACGCGCCGTATCTCGATGAAATTATCATAGCTGTTTTGAATAATGATATTCGGTGGCTTCAAGATGTTCGTCTTGCCACTTTGAGATTGCTGTCAAGACAGATACGAGAACGCAATATAACAGGAGCATTGGCGGAACTTGGAGTATATCGAGGTAAATTTGCGGCTGAAATCAATCGAACGTTTCCTGAGAGGAAAATATATATTTTTGATACATTTGCGGGTTTTTCTGAGCGCGATATTGATGATAATGTTTCAAAAATGAGTTTCTCAGATACCAGTGTTGAAACCGTAAAAGATGCTTTACCTAATCCCTCTCAAGCTGTTTTTGTGATAGGACGATTTCCAGATAGCCTTTCCTCGTGTCAAAATTTGCCTGAAACTTACGCGCTTGTAAGTCTTGATGTTGATATGTATACGCCTACACTTGAAGGGCTAAAATATTTTTGGCCAAGACTGAGTGTTGGCGGAGCGATTCTGATTCACGACTACACGAGCAAACAATTTCCTGGAGTTCATAAGGCTGTCAATGAGTATTGCGAGGAAATGAAGTTATTTCTTGTCCCCTTGATGGATTTGCACGGGACTGCGGTTTTGTTGAAACAGAGTTATCAATAATGTGTAGGAAAATTATTCTGCTTCGTCATGGAACACCTCTCATAAAAGATAGTAGACAGCGTTACATTGGCCGTACTGACCTTCTGCTCTCGGAAAAGGGGAAATATGAAGCTGAAGCTGTCGGGCTTTGGCTGAGAGAGAATGCAGATGATGTTGAAGCAGTATACACAAGCCCACTTATTCGAGCGTTGGAAACGGCAAAAATTGCGGCAAGTGTTGCGGGCTTTCCTGAGCCGATAATTGCACCAGAGCTGAGTGAAATAAATCTTGGAGACTGGGAAGGCAGACTGGTTGATGAAATTCGTGAACGTTACCCAGAACAATTTGTTGAACGCGGCAGAAATGCTTGGGATTTTCGGATACCTGGAGGTGAAACATTTCATGATACCTGTGTTAGATTTTCAAGTTTCTTGGCCGATGCGTTAGGCTCAACACAAGGGAATATTCTGTTGGTATCACATTCAGGAGTAATGAGAGCGTTTTTGTGTGAAGTAATGGGAATTTCCGGCAATGAAATCTTTTTACTGCATATTCCAATGGCGGGTTTGACAATTCTGAATGAGCATGATGGAAAATTGAGCGTTTTACGGTTTGGTTTTTTGCCGGAAAAAACTCTTACCCGAGAGAAAATTAACGAGCTTTACAGGAAATATGACACTCCACGAAAAATTATTGGTCATATGGAAGCTGTAGCAAGTTTCGCAGAGGATATTCTTCATGAGCTTGGTGGAAATTTTCATCATGGCCGTATCATTAAGGCAGCATTGCTTCATGACCTTCTCAGAGTCGAGAGAGGACATGCTAGGCTTGGCGCGGAAGCACTCAGGTGTGAAGGTTACGACGAGATAGCAAAACTTGTTGAGGTTCACAACGACGCGGAATTTTCTCCAGATACCGCATTAACTGACGCGGATATTTTATGGTACTCGGATAAACGTGTGCAGGACGATTGCCGGGTAACATTAGGAGTGAGATTTGCGAACAGTCTCAAAAATTGCGAGACACCAGAAGCCAGACTTCAACATTCTCAACGCTGGCAAAAAGCACTGAATATACAGAAGAAGCTGAAAGAACGGGGGGTAATGCTTTGAAGTTGATGAAGGCTGAAGAAGCTGTAGGACAAATGCTATGTCATGACATTACGCAGATAATTCCAGGTGTGAAGAAAGGCCCTGTGTTTCGCAAGGGACATGTCGTAAGGGAAGAAGATATACCTGTTCTGTTAAGTGTCGGAAAGGAACATGTATATATCTGGGAAAACGATGAAAACATGCTTCATGAAAATGACGCAGCGATGATGCTCTATGACCTTTGCGCCAGCGAAAATATCACTCACGGAGAAATCAAATAGGGAAAAGTTGAAGCCTGTGCAAAAATTGACGGACTTCTGAAGATAGATAGAGAACGTCTGTTGACCGTAAATTCTCAGGGCGAAATGATGATAGCTTCACGTCATGGAGATTTTCCCGTTAAGGCAGGTGATACTGTAGCTGGAATGCGGGTTATTCCTCTCGTTATCTCTAAAGAAAAAATGGAGAAGGTCAAGCGCGACGCTGGAGGCTCACCAATCTTCAAGATTCTGCCGTTTGTAATTAGGAAGGTAGGAATAGTTACTCAAAACATATAAAAATATCTATGCTCTGAATTTTGCAAGTTAAAAACTGCTGGCGTACTACACAC
>CALAUZ010000008.1 GCA_937892105.1 uncultured Fretibacterium sp.
CACGAACAGTTTATCCGGCACAAGATACGGCGTAGTTATCCACACTCTTTTCATCGAACGCGAAATTATGTCTATATACTTGTCCGCTATTGCCCGGAAGTCTTGGCCTGTACCGCTCGCAAGTATCTCCACAGGAACACTGCCTACACCATCCACTGAGTAATCAGCCTGAGAATATCCCTCTCCTCCTGCCTTGCGCCACATCTCCCTAAATATCCCGTCAAGCACTCTCACAGCCTCTCCCTCTATCATCAGGTGAGTATCTCTCCACTGACTGAGGTATATATCACCTATGTTGAACCCTCCAAGAAGTCCGGCTCTTCCGTCAACAGTAATAATCTTTCTGTGATCCCTGTGAATTATCCCTGCACTAATATTCCTCCACGTTAATGGCCTGAAACGCTTTACATGAACTCCTGCATCCTCAAGCTCACTAACAAACTCTCTGCCTAATCTCCAGCTTCCTGCTGCGTCAAATATTACCCTGACTTTTACTCCAGCTCTGGCACGTTCAGTGAGAATAGATTTTATGCTTCTGCCTGTCCTGTCATCACTTATCAGGAAGTACTCAAGGTTAATGCATTCCCTTGCGTTACGGAGGGCTTCCTGTATGGCAGAAAACGTTTCTTTGCCGTCAAGCAGTAATTTGACATTATTATTCGCTGTAATTAATGGTGAAGTCTTATGCATGATGGATATTATATTCTACACTCACTGATATATCATGGTAACAAAAAACCCGCTCTCATTCTTGGGCGGGCTGTTAATGTTTTGAATCTTGGTGGGCAATACTGCCACTGAATAAACCCCGCAAAACCGCTGTTAATAATTATTCAGCGTTAAAAGCCGATTTATTTTTTCTACGGTTATTTCTACGGTAGCATTCACCGCTTGTATACATCGCTCCGATGCCCTACCCTAATTACCTCTATCATCAGCACATCATCGTGAAGCGACCAGAATAATCACCTGTCATAGCTTTTCCGTGTTCACGTGGCAACACTGCAGCTCTCTCATCCATGTATTTCGTTATGCGCAATGAGACTTCACGAGGCAGCTTCTTTAGCTGTTCACGCGCCGCCTTCGTGTACTCAACCTTCCAAGCCAAGATACTGCTTCACTTCGGGCGAACTGTACAGGCACGACGTATCCATGCCCTCAGACGCGAAAAATTCCTCCGTGTCCCGGCAATCTTCCACGTATTCCTCAATGAGCCGGAGGGCTAGCTCGGAAGGTGTCTCATGACTCTTGTTTGCCCAAAAGTTCACTTGCTGTTCCAGTTCGGGTGTCAGGGTTATTTGCATCAGCTTATTTTTCCCTACGGAACACGAGCATGTTAAACAGCACTGGCGGTTCTTTCCCACTTGAAAAACAACCGGGAGCTTGCGCTACTGACATGCTCTCAAGCGAGTAGAACTCCCAGCCGTTGATTGCCTCAGCATTAATAATCTCTGCGTATGATGCTACAGCCTTTGAGGACTCTGATGCTGATTTCACTACTAACTGCGCAGGGCCGGGAACACACTTATATTCATAATTTGCCATTTGTTATACCTCCTTGAAATTTTAAGGGAATTTTACGGCCAGTCTTCCCCGCCATTGGGTACATGACACCTGAGAAGGCGGCCAAGCCCTTTAATCAATCCCTTGCACACTCCGTATTTCTGGAGGCTCAATGCCATGTACTCGGAGCATGTGGGAGTAAAACGACAACGGTAATGCAGAGAAGTATCTATCGCTTGGTACTTGCGTATGAGCCACAGGAGAACAGTTTTTATCATCTATGTTTGAACGGCAGGTCGGCTCATCATCACGCCGTTACCTGTGGCTGTCTGCATATCAAAAAATCTACGGAGCATCTCGAAGCCTTCGGAGGTTTCGGGCAAATCTACATACATATCTCTGTTCTTGATGATTAAGCGTTTACCAGAAGGTTCACGTGATTCAGGAGATATAGCATCAATTGATAGTACATCTCTAGGTAATGATGGGTCGTTTGTTTCTTCCAGTAAATACGCGCTCGTAGTATTAAGTGCTCTAGCAATACGCGCTAAAGACGTACCTTTAGGGATAAGGTCGTTACGTTCCCATCGTGAAATTGTGTTGCTCTCAACTCCTACTGTCTCACCTAATTCCGCCTGAGATAACCCGTTTTTCTTCCTTAATTTCCTTATGCGCTCTCCTATACTCATGATTTCACCTCCGATTCTCTGCTACTATACCGATGCGATTAATTTTTTACAAGGCCGCATAGGTATGAATAAAAATACCGTTACGTTGAAAATTAGCATTGCTATTTTATCTACGAACAGAATTTCGTGTCGTTAGGAGGTAAATATCAATGTGAAAGGCTTAAAAGCTATACGAAAACGAAGAGGTATTACGCAAGAAGCACTAGGCGCACTTACAGGAATAGAGCCGAACACTTTATCACGGTATGAAAGAGGTACGCTCTCACCTTCTGCTAAGGCTGTTATGCGTATTGCTGAAGCACTTAATGTTACGGTCGAAGAGCTTTTGAATGGCTCAACTAAGCAGGAGTTCGAAGTAAAAATTGTTATGGGGGTGAAGAATTTGACAGGTTTAGCAGGAGTCGCGCTTGAAGATAATGACTTCATCTACGGTGTTGATGACAGCAAGCCGCAGATAGTTATGATGGGCAAGGTAGGCATCGGCACGCCGGAGGAACGCGAGAACGCACTTGCGGAAATCATCAGGAAGTTCAAGGCCGCGTGCTGGATGTTTGACCACAAGGCTACTGCTGAGGCGGAGGCGTAGAACATCATGGTTGATGTGCTTCAGCAACCTCAAGGCGAAAATATATCGGAAAGAGCTTTATGCGAGATTCATAACAGGCTTAGTGAGATTGGAATGCTCATGCAGGTACTCACTCTCACCTTTTGCAAGCAGGATAATCCTGACCCAGCCTTCATGAAAAATCTGCTCGATAAGGCCGCTAAGATTACTTTACATAACATGAGCCTGCCTCAGACCAGTGTTTCAGTCAGCAAATAGCTGGATGCAGGTATCTCAAGGCTGAAATAGTGCACTGGGTAATCAATGCGAGTCTGGGTGCAAAGCTCAGAGCGGATGAGATGCTAGCTTTACTACAGGAAAGGAGGGTAAATATGGCGTTAATATCCACAAATGTAACCACGAATGATGTTCACGATGAAAATCTAAATCGCGGGCATTACGAAGTGAAGATGCTTGCAGGGCTGGATGAAGACCCTGAAGTAGTGTTTCAGGAAGGACTTAAGCGTATTAAGAGTGCGCTTATGGTCATACCGCCTGAAAAACGCTACTCAAGGCTTCACCCTGTCTAAAACGAGAATCAGTGCGCTGGAAGAATCCTGAATGCATCTTGCGGATTTCCTGCAACGTACTGAATGATGGCATCTATCTCCTCATCGTAGGTGATATTCATTAGAACTGTGCTTCCTTCCGTTTCAAGGTCGCCGACAAGTTCATCACCGATTTCAATGTTGTAACCGCCCATAGGTTCAACGACAGAATACATGCCATCTTCAAGACGAACAACGAGCATATTGGGATTAGCAATGACAATACCGTGCATAATTTTCACCTCCCTTCAAGGCTATAGGGAGATTGTACAGGATAAATATTGGAGGTGCAGAGATGCAGAATTACTCAGCTATGCGGAAAGTCCGAGTGTCGCATTCCAGCGCGGGAAACAAATCGATTACTCGCGGACGACTGGATTCTACTCGATGCAAGTTCATTCAACGGCAGGGCACAGTTCGTTCTTGGACGCGAATTTGACTTCGACGCTAAGGGCTTCTATGAGGCAGCTTGCTCAATCAGAAAGGCTGTCTGTCATGAATAAGTCTTTACTGCTTGAACACATCAGGTCATTCCGTCAGCAGGTCATGAGTGAACTTGACCGTCTCGAAGACGCTTTAATCTCACTGGGAGAGCCGCAGGTGCAGGATGTGCAAGTAACACAGACGGACGGCTGGCTGAATGTGAAGCAGGTTTGCGAGTACCTGAACATTTCGCAGACTACGTTTTACGAGGGAGTGAAGAGCGGGAGATTTCCTGCTGGTGTAGCTTTCGGGGCTAAGACGCTGAGGTGGCGGATTTCTGACATTGCGGCATGGCGGGCAAAGCAGGAGGCTCATCAGGAGGCAGCAGAACCGGCCAAGAGACGCGGCAGACCTTCACGCATAGGGAAGATTGGAGTGTTACTTCATGTCTGAAGTCGAGTTAGGCAAGCGGTTAGAGAGGCCGACTTTTACGCCTTACAGGGATATTGACCCGTTCGAGGCGGAAAGAACAAGGATA
>CALAUZ010000009.1 GCA_937892105.1 uncultured Fretibacterium sp.
GGGCCCTCTTGGCGATATTCTATTACTCTTTTACGATAATCTTCTGAATATGCCATTTTATTATTTTATCACTTTTACTGTTTTACAATTGGGCTTACTATAGAAGGGAAAATCAAGACAGTAACGGTTAAGCGAGATGCGGTAGGAGATATATGTGTATCTAGTGTATGATGTACAGCGCGAACCAGTTGAATCCCGAACAGGTAAAAGCGTAGGATTTGACTTTGGGCTGAAAACATTTCTCACAGGCTCAGACGGGAATGATATAGTCTCACCAGCCTTCTTTAAGCATAACGAGAAACTATCAAGACACAATGCAGCAACTTATCCCGTAATAAAGGAGTGTAGTAATAATCGAGAACGAGCAAGGCTTGAAATAGCGCGAAAATATCGCAAACTGGAGAACCAGCGCAAAGATTTCCACTTCAAGTTGGCCCGCCTACTTTGTAAAGAATACGCAGTAATATGCCTTGAAGACCTAAACATGAAGGCAATGGCGAGATTATGGGGCAGAAAAATTCACAGCTTGTGCTTCAGCGGGTTTGTGAAGATCCTGCAATACAAAGCACTGGAAGTGGGGACGCAGATAGATAGATATTATCCATCAAGCCAGTTATGCAGTGTTTGCGGGTATAAGAATGAAGCGGTGAAGGACTTGCGAGTTCGATAATGGGACTGTCCATCATGCGGAACACATCATGAGCGAGAAAGGAACGCGGCCAAAAGCATACACATGGCAGGGACATCAGCCATTAGCGAAGACACGGTAAGGAGACTGTAAAGTTTTTTGTTTATAGACACAATTTGCCCCAGTTTTTGCACGACTTTCGTCTAACCCTTTTGTCTATAAGCCAACAATCTTCCTAAAATCTCTCACGTAGGAATGCGAGTCGGAAAATTATGTTAGAGCATGTGTAATTCAAGCAAAAATCCCTCCCGCAGAAATTATACAGGAGGGATAACAATTTACCTTTCGTTAAGCACAACCCTTCCCGACTTCACCGAGTGAGTAAGCCAGACATTCCCGCCAATCACGCAATGATCCCCGATGACCGTCTGACCTCCAAGTATCGTAGCACCAGCGTAAATCACAACGTCATTCCCAATATCAGGGTGCCGCTTTATCCCTTTCACCAGCGAACCATCAGGGGCAACATCAAAACTCTTTGCGCCAATAGTAACATTCTGGTATATCTTCACCCTGCTGCCTATCGTAGATGTCTCGCCGATTACTACACCTGTACCGTGATCTATGAAGAAGTATTCCCCGATTGACGCACCTGGATGAATGTCTATCCCCGTCAGCCTGTGTGCATATTCAGTGATAATTCGGGGGATTAAAGGCACGTTCATTATGTACAGCTCATGCGCTACCCTGTATGCGCTGATTGCAGTAAAAGCCGGATAAGCCAGTATTATCTCGTCAGGATTCCTCGCCGCTGGATCTCCCTGATACGCCGCAACAATATCCGTCCACAATATACGCCGTATTTCAGGCAGTTTAGCCAGCAGCATTGCCGTGAACCTTTCAGCTTCCAACTCTTTGTCATCAGTATGAAGAAGCCTTGAGATTGCAGCCTTGAGACGGTCTGAGGCTTTGCGGAGATTTTCGGCTATAGTCCTGCCTTCAGGATTGACGTGTTCCGGGAACATTGCAGCCTGAATATCCTTGAATGACGCTTCAACACTCTCCTTTATTCCGTTGTAATCCGTTTTGTCTTTGGCCGCGAAAAACGTTAAACCTTCCTCAGCCGACTTCAGAGCATCATCAATATTCATGGCCTATTCCGCGAATAATGCGGTGGAAAGGTAACGTTCCCCAGTGTCGGGAAGTATCACAACAATATTTTTCCCTGCAAAATCAGGACGTTTAGCGACTTCAACAGCAGCGTAAAGTGCAGCTCCAGATGATATTCCGGCCAGAAAACCCTCAAGTTTGCCTGTGAGCTTACCGGTGTTTATCGCGTCATCATCGTTGACAGTTATTACCTCGTCATAAAGCCTCGTGTTCAGAACTTCAGGAACAAATCCCGCACCTATTCCCTGTATTTTGTGCGCCCCTGCTCTCCCAGCCGACAGCACTGGAGACCCCGAAGGTTCAACCGCTATAATCTTCACATCAGGTTTCACAGAACGCAGATATTCCCCCGTTCCCGTAAGAGTCCCTCCCGTTCCAACTCCCGCAATGAATACATCAACATTACCATCTGTATCCTGCCATATTTCAGGCCCTGTTGTGAGACGATGTATTTTGGGATTTGAGGGGTTCACGAACTGTCCGGCAATGAAACTGTCTGGGGTATTCGCCGCGATTTCGGAGGCCCTCTCGATTGCACCGCGCATTCCCTTGCTTCCTTCAGTGAGGACAAGTTCTGCGCCGTAAGCCTTCATGAGCTTTCTGCGTTCGATCGACATTGTATCAGGCATTACGATTATTGCCCTGTATCCTCTTGCTGCCGCGACTGAGGAAAGTCCGATACCTGTATTCCCGCTGGTTGGCTCAATGATTACGCTTCCGGGTTTGAGTGTTCCGGAGGCTTCAGCGTCATCTATCATGGCTTTGGCGATCCTGTCTTTGACGCTTCCGGCAGGGTTGAAGTATTCGAGTTTTGCGAGGATTTTCGCATTAAGCCCGAAATGTTTCTGTATCCTCGTGAGTTCGAGAATAGGAGTGTGCCCTATAAGCTGGTCGATTGACGTGTAAATTTTCGACATGATAATACCTCCTGCAATATGTAGATAAACTCTGCCTGATAATATGCCAGGCTGCTTGGTGAAAAAATATTGTGTTATTGAGATTAACTGCGCGTAACTAGAAGCTGAAGTGTGAAGGGCAACAGCAACATATGGCCTTGAGAATTGCGTTGAATGATTTATGGCTATACATAACTGTTTCACCTCTCTGGAATTTCGTTGCGGGTAATTATGCCACGAATTACACACTAAATCAATATGCAAATTTTCATGTGATATGATTGCTCACGTCATATTTTCTCTGGAGGCTTTCATGAAACACTTGAAACTGTTATTCATTCTCTTTCTTGTGAGACTTTGATTTTTCAGTGCAAAACATCGGCGACCGTTCAATATTGCGAGGGGAATAGCATTATTGTGTTATGCAATGAAATTTATGAGTTAATAAAGTTGACATAATATTTTGACAACTTAAAGTATCACGTTTAACATTTACTCCCAAAATCAGCAGGGGAGTTTTTGTTATGTTATCAAATCATTCATACCCTACAGATGAGCTTTACGGTTATTCGGACAGCGTAAACGAGCTTCTTGCACGCTACGGTGTAAAGTTCGGCATCTACAAAGGCGGCCAGTTTCACGAACAGTTATTCCCGTTCGACATAATCCCAAGAGTAATAGGCCGCGAAGAATTTGCTGTTCTTGAACGCGGACTGAAACAGAGAGTTGCTGCACTCAACGAGTTTCTCAGGGATATATATTCAGGCAGGAAGATTATCTCCGACGGAGTTATACCTGAAGAGTTCGTTTACTCAGGAAGCGGCTGGCTCGCACAGTGCAACGGGGTAATGCCTTCAAAGAATATTTACGCCCACATCTCAGGTATTGACCTCGTTCAGGCAAAGGACGGAAGCTGGTATGTCCTTGAGGATAACCTGCGCATTCCTTCGGGAGCTTCATACCCTATGACAGCCCGCGAATTATGCAGAAGGTTCGTTCCCTCATTGTTCGGGGATAACCGCATTGAGGACAACAGGAATTATGCCGTCCTTCTCCGCAATGTCATGGATTACGTGAACACAGGAGGTCTGAACGTCATACTCACTCCAGGCCGCTTTAACGCCGCATACTTCGAGCATTCATACTTTGCTGAACAGACGGGGGCACATCTCGTTGAATGTTCGGATCTGTCAGTGGAGGACGAACATCTATACTTCTTGGATTATTCTGGCAAGAAGGAGAGAGTTGGGGCAGTTTACCGCAGAATTTCTGACGAGTACCTTGACCCGGTGAACTTCAACAGGGAGTCGCTCATAGGAATACCCCACATATTCGACATATACAGGAAGGGCAATGTTGCGCTCATCAACGCTCCAGGAAACGGCGCGGCTGACGACAAGGGAATATACTATTTCGTCCCGGCAATGGTGAAATACTACCTTAATGAAGAGCCTGTCTTGCAGAACGCTCCAACATACCTGCCATATTATGAAGCTGACATGAAATATGTACTTGAGAATTTCGGAAGCCTCGTGATTAAGGACGTTGCGGAGGCAGGAGGTTACGGCATAGTTTTTGGGGAAAAGCTGACACATCAGGAACAGGAAGACTTCAAGGCCATGTTGAAGGCTGAACCCAGAAGGTTTATTGCACAGGAAGTTATTGACTTTCGGGATTTGGACATCTACGAGGAAGGCGTGAAAGTACCGCGAAAAGCAGATTTGCGTGCATTCGTATTGATGAGCGATGAACCCGTAGTGTGGAAGAGCGGCCTAACAAGGTTTTCGCGCAGGGCAGACTCTTTCATCGTCAACTCATCACAGGGCGGCGGCTTCAAGGATACCTGGATAATGTCCGAATGAAGGGGGATTAGTATTCAATGGCAATATCATGCGTGAACAGCGAGAGATTATTCTGGCTTGGACGTTACAGCGAGAGAGTATATACAGGGTTGCGCTTGTTCATGGCAGAATATGATGCTATGAGCGGCGGAAGGCTTAGTGAGGAATACGCGAGACGGTACTGCTTTGACGCTGATAACACCGGCTCTGTATCCTTCAGCCTTATGCGTGCATATGACAACGCTATTGTTCTCAGGGACGAGATAGGCACCGAGACATTCAGCTACATTCAGATGGCAGTCTACGATATGAATACAGCCCGAAGGTCTCCTGCACCGTTAATGCAGCTTCAGAAGATAATCGACAACATTGCGGCATTCTGGGGCATGGCCGATGACAGGATTGATGATGAACAGGTGCGCGGCATTATCAAGCTGGGCAAGAGGGTTGAACGTGTTGACCTTTACGCGAGGAATAATGCTGGCAGTGATGACATACGCAGGGAGATACGCAGGCTTTCATACAGGATTGGCAGGACCGGGCTGCGTTACAATGCTGAAAGGCTGGACAGTCTGAATGCTCTTGCTGAGGACAGGGAGATTAACCGTCCTGAAATTGTGAAAGAGGTTGAAGCTCTTGCGGATATTTATTCGGCGGGAAAATGCGAAGGCTGAGTTATTCTTATCACATGAAGTTATCGTTTGAGAAGCCTGTGAACGAACATTATTTCAAGCTGCGGTGCTTTCCTTCAAGCGATGAGAGGCAGAGGATTTCCGGCGAACATATAGAGATTTATCCTGTTCACTTCAGCAATTCGGAGCGTGATTCGTTCGGCAACATGTGCATTTACGGTACAGCAAGACAGAGCCACGATTACTTTGCAGTTGATGTTACTGGTGAGGCTGCCACTGACATTAACGGGAGACTTTCGGCGGAACCTAACAGTGCCGGAATATTCAGGTACGAGACAGAGCTGACACGTGCTGGAAGGGAAATCCGTGAATTTCACATGAGCCTTGACCCAATGAACTGGATGAACGAATACGAACGTGCATTATACATGATGAACGCACTGTATGACGAGTTTACCTACACCGCAGGCATAACTGGAATATTAACCGATGCTGAACACGCCTTTAATCTGAGGAGGGGAGTATGCCAGGATTACGCGCACATATTGCTGTCGCTTTGCAGGCTTGAACGCATACCCTGCCGCTACGTTGCCGGAATGATACCTGGCGAAGGTGCAACACATGCCTGGACTGAGATACTTTATGCTGGGACATGGAGGGGAATAGATCCTACACACAACAGGGAATGCGATGACACATACATAAAAATCTCGTCTGGGCGCGATGCTCAGGACTGTGCGATAAATCAGGGAGTGTTTTACGGAGGAGGCAGACAGACGCAGGAAGTAAGGGTAATAGTCCGTGAATTGTAATTGTAGCGGCTATTCAGGCAGGCTTTCGGCTTTAAGGGCTGAAGGTCTGCTAATTTTTTGCGGTGTTAATGCAGATTTCCAACAGGTTCATAAATAACGCGTGAAGAAGTGAAGCGACAGTGTACAAATTCATATTCAAATAGTTTATGTACAGTAAATTTCATGCCTCTAGCCTAACCGCTGGGGGCAAATTTCTTCTTTACTCCCCACAAAAATTTTTCAATACCAGTAAAATTATGTTTGCAATCTTACATTCACGTGAATAAAATTATCACGTTCAATCACTAAAAAATTCACCAAAAATTTTATATGTCAGGAGCGTTAATTATGCAGATTGATATTAACAGCAGACTTATCGCACTTATCGGTACGCCTCTAAGCCAGTCATTCGCCGCTAGAATGCAGAACTCAGCTTACCAGGCCGCAGGGTTCAACATGGTCTATTGCTACTGCGAGGCAGACAGCGCACACCTCAAGGAAATTATTGACGGTATCCGCTACATGCCCACATTCTTGGGTTGCGCAGTAACAAAGCCCAACAAAGAAGCCGTCATGCAGTACCTCGATGACCTCGACCCGCTCTGCAAGAAAATCGGAAGCTCAAACACTGTCGTAAAAACCGAAAGCGGAAAGCTCGTTGGCTACAACACTGACGGCTACGGCGCACTCCGCGACATCAAGGAGCATGGCTGTGTCATCAAAGGAAATGTCATGTTCTCATTCGGCGCAGGCGGAACTGGCAGGAGCGTTTGCCTTGAGCTTGCCGAAGAGGGCGCAAAGAAAATCTACATCTCCTCACGTTCTGAGAAATGCGAGACACTCAGCGAGGAAATCAACAAGTTCTATCCAGGTGTCTGCGTTCCCGTAAGGGCTGCTGATGAGGCCGGTATCGCAAAGGCTCTCGATGAAACAGATATCATTCTCAACCTCTCAGGTCTCGGCATGAAGGGCAAGGAAGAATATACCTGCGTTGACAAGAAATTCCTCAAACCCTCTCACGTATGCTTCGACGCAACATATAACCCGGCAGAGACACGTTTCCTCAAGGAAGCTAAGGAAGTCGGCTGCAAGATGGTAATCAACGGTCTTGGAATGTCGCTGTATCAGGGTCTCCGTCAGATCCAGCTTTGGACGGGCGGAAAGGCTGTTCCGCTGGACGTAATGCGCAACACCCTCGAAACTATCATGGCCGAGAAAGCCGCAGGAAAGTAAAACTTTCTTTACTCACCAGAAAGGAGCAATGTATTAATGGCACGTAAATTTTCGTTAGCGTACCTCACAATTCCAGGCACTAACCCGATGGATCAGATTAAGATTGCAAAGGAAGCCGGTTACGACTATGTCAGCCTCCGCACAATCCCTATGCACCTTCCCGGAGAACCTTCATTCCTCCCGCAGGACGATCCAAAACTCTTCGCTGACATCAAGGCCGCCCTCAAAGAGTACGACATGCCCCTCATGGACATTGAGCTTGCCCGTATCCGCAAAGACCTCGACATCAACGAGTACAAGCCAGCGTTCGAGGCTGCCGCGAAACTCGGAGCAACTGACGTTCTGGGAAGTGTATGGACACGCGATGTAAAGTGGTACACAGAGACGGCAGGAAAAGTTGCTGACATGGCCAAAGAGTTTGGCTTAATGTTCAACATTGAGTTTCTTCCATGGGCAGGCGTAAGAAACCTTCAGGAGGATATCACCCTCATCGACAACCTTTACAGGGATAACGTATTCGTGATGGTTGACACACTCCATGCAGGCAGAGCAGGCGTAACAGGCGCAGAACTTGCACGCACACCGAGAAAGTACTTCAGGTTCATTCACCTCTGCGACGGCCCGGCAGGAAAGCCTTCCGATGACATGCCAAACGGCGATCCTGTACTCGACAACATCAAAGATGACCTCATGCTCTTTACGGCACGCGAAGGCAGAATGTATCCCGGTGAAGGCGCAATGGCAATAGCTGACATGGTAAAGGCAATGCCCAATATCCCGCTGTCGATTGAGCTTCCCAACCTTGCAGAAATCAAGGCTCGCGGAGTTGCAGGGCACGCAAAACAGTGCCTCGATGTCGCGAAGAAGTATTTTGCCGAAAACGGCATCGACTAAGGCCATGAAAACGCTTAAAATTCGCGGTGTTGAGCTTGGCGCGGGTGTTCCCAAAACTATTGTCCCGATAGTCGCGAAAACTAAAGCTGACATTCTCGCTAAGGCAGAGGAAATAACAAAGTTACCTGCTGACCTTGTGGAATGGCGCGCAGATTTTTATACTGACCTGCTGAATACACCTGTCCTTCTTGAGACACTGAAGGAACTTCGCAAGGTACTCGGCAGCACTCCTATTCTTTTCACGATTAGGACGAAACCCGAAGGCGGAGAGATTGCCCCATCGTTCGAGGAATATTCGGCGGTTAATCTGGCTGTCGCAAAAAGCGGTGATGCAGACCTTGTTGACGTTGAGATGTTCTGGGGGAATACTGACTGGAACGCCAAAGCCTCCGATGTATCAGCGAAACTCACGGACGAAATCCATAAGGCCGGGTGTCTCGTAGTAGGTTCACGCCACAATTTCTCCGACACTCCCGACAGAGACAGCATAGCTCTCACCCTCAAGCACCAGCAGGAAGCAGGCGCAGATATCCCGAAAGTAGCGGTAATGCCGAAAATCAGGGCAGATGTTCTCGATGTCATTGACGCTTCGATCAAGTATGGCAATGAAGCTGACCGCCCGTTCCTCACAATCTCGATGGGGCCTCTCGGAATGATGAGCAGAGTAGCTTGTGAGCTTTCGGGGTCTTGCATGACATTCGGGGCAGCAGGCCAGGCAAGTGCGCCGGGACAGATACAGGTCGGCGAACTGAAAGACATGCTCACGAAGATACACAACGCACAGGCAGGAGCATAAACGATGATGAATTTACCCGAAAAGGTTACAATGTGTGAAGTCGGTCTCAGGGACGGCCTACAGAATGAGAAGGCCATTCCCACAACCGATGACAAGCTGGAACTGTTGAGGGGAATGATTGACGCTGGCTACAAGGTTATCGAAGTCGGCTCATTCATGCACCCAAAGAAAGTCCCGCAGATGGCAGACACTGACGAAATCTTCAAGCGTATCGGCGAGGTCCCCGCAGATGTAGAACTCAGGGCGTTAATCCCAAACACCCGCGGTGTGCAGCGTGCTATTGATTGCGGCTGCAAGAAGGTTAAACTCAATGTTTCCGCCAGCCGTATGCACAACCTAAAGAACCTTAACCGCACACCTGAAGAGAGCGTTGCAGGTTTTGCCGACTGCGTTAAGATGGCCAACGAGAACAAGATAGCAATCTCCGGCTCAATTTCTATGCCTTTTGCGTCCCCTTGGGAGGGTAGAACCCCAGTTGAGGACGTTGACGCAATAATCGAGGCATACTTGAAGGTCGGAATTGACGAAATATCATTGTCCGATGCGTCAGGACAGGCAGTCCCAAATCAGGTCTACGATCTCTGCAAGCACGTGCGCGAGAAATACCCGCAGGCTTCATGGTGGCTTCACTTCCACAACACCAGAGGCGCGGCAATGGCGAATATCCTTGCGGCAATGCAGGCTGGAATGACACGCTTTGATGCTTCGTTCGGAGGATTGGGCGGCTGTCCGTTTGTTCCTGGTGCGGCAGGCAATATCTCGTCTGAGGACGTAATCAATATGCTTGACGAGATGGGAATTGTTACGGGCGTTGATGTCCTGAAGGTTATGGCACTGTCCCGCAAAGTCAGTGAGCTTATCGGCCATAGCCTCGACAGCTACGTGTTAAGGGCTGGACGCTCAAAGGATCTAATAGCCTCGCAGGCAGAGTAAGTATTTATGACCCCCTAAATCCCTCCTAATCTATGGGGGACTTGCCTCCCCTGCGCAAGGGGAGGACTGGGAGGGATCGAATTGTTACATAATTTTAATAGTCAGGAGGAATTCATTTCATGTTCAAATGGCTTGATGAGCATTTTGAAGAGTGCTTAATGGTCATATTTCTGATACTGATTGCATGTGTCATGATGCTTCAGGTTGTCGTCAGAAAGATACCCTTCATTCAGTCGCTCACATGGGCGGAAGAATTTTCGCGCTTCATGTGGATTATGAGTGTTTTCATTTCCCTTCCCTACACAATCAGGAAGGCCAACATGCTCCGTGTCAGCGTTGTCCTTGACCTCATGCCTCAGAAACTCCGCAAAACCATCAATCTCTGCGTTGATGTTATCATTGCGGTATGCATGGCTCTCCTTGCGTATCACTCAATTGAGTGCCTCAAGTGGTCAGCCGGTGAAATGCTGGAGGGCGCAAAGGCTGAGACTTCACCCGCAATGAACTGGCCTATGTGGTGGCTGTATGCTGTAGGTCTTTTCGGTTTTGCTCTGGCAACGTTGAGGGCAGTGCAGATGTTCTTTGTACACCTTGCACACTTCAATGAGAGAGAGCTTACAACGCTTGAGCAGACACAGCTTGACGCTAAGGCAGAAGCAGAAGCAGGACTCAGAGCAGAGGGGGCGAAGTAATCAATGGCAGCATTATTAGTGTTCGTAGTGTTCCTTGTAGCAATAATTATCTCGATACCTATCGGGGTCAGCATGATACTCGGCTCAGTCGCTCCCATTTTGATGATGGCACGCGGCGGAGTTATTCCCCAGGTAGTCGATAACACGTTATCCGGCGCAAACTCAACACCAATCCTCGCAGTCCCCTTGTTCATACTCGGCGGCGTTATCATGGCTGAGGGCGGTATCTCCAAAAAACTGTTCAACTTCTTCTCTTATTTTGTTGGAAGAATGACGGGTGGAGTTCCCTGCGCGGTTGTTCTTACGTGCCTGTTCTACGGCGCAATCTCAGGTTCAGGCCCTGCAACAACAGCGGCAGTCGGTGCAATGTGCGTACCGTTCATGGTAGATCTGGGCTACAACAAGACGTGGGCATCAGGACTTATCGCAGTTGCGGGAGGATTGGGCGTTATCATTCCGCCGTCAATACCTTTCGTACTCTACTCACTGGCTACGGGTGTTTCAACCGGAAAATTATTCTTGGGCGGAGTATTTCCTGGAATATTAATCGGTCTCTTCCTCATGGGTTACGCTGTGTTCTACTGCGCAACAAAAGGCGAGGACAAAGCAAAGATTAAAGCACGTCTCGATGAAATCAGCGCAAATGGTTTCTGGCCGCTCTTTAAGGATTCGTTCTGGGCGTTAATGTGCCCGATTATCATTCTGGGCGGTATTTATACTGGTTTCTTCACACCGACAGAAGCAGCAGTCGTCTCAGTGTTCTACGCGATTATCGTCTGCCTTTTCATTGAGCGTACGATAAAGTTCTCGGCACTTCCAGCGTTCCTCATCAGCTCCGTGAAGACATATGGCGGACTGGCATTCGTTCTTGCGTTTGCGACGGCATTCGGAAGGGTTCTTTCCCTCACACACGCAACGTCAGCGGTTCAGGATTTCATCGTCGGCAATTTCCACAGCTCCGTATCAGTCCTCAGCATATGCACGATAATCTTCCTCATTCTCGGAATGATTATGGACACCGGCCCTGCGATCATCATTCTTGCACCTGTTCTTCTTCCTGCGGTTAAGATGCTCGGAGTTGACGAAGTTCATTTCGGCGTTGTACTTGTGTGCTGCCTGTCAATCGGACTTGCTACACCTCCTTTCGGACTGGATTTGTTCGTTGCGGGGAATATCTCACAGGATCAGCCTATGGACGTTGCGAAAAAGGCTTTCCCGTTCATCGTGGCATTCCTGCTTTCACTTGCCCTTATCGTATACGTACCTGCGATAAGCACGTGGCTTGTGTATTAGTATAAGGGGGTATGTTATTCATGAAGAAATTTATCATTACCCTGTTAGTGTTTGTTCTGGCTCTGAGTTCATGCGCGTATGGAGCGTCAGAGTTTGATGAAGTATGGCTGGTTACTGCTGACACTACGGCAAAGGGTGCGGCAGGACAGGTATTTGTCCAGCTAGTACAGGAAAAAGTGAAGGCGGCAAATGCCGGCCTCGTAATCGACTACTTCCCCAATGGAGAACTTGGCGGGGACGCTGACCTTCTTCGTCAGGCACAGAAGGGCTATATAGCTATAATGCTCTGCCAGACTGCGCCGGTTGTGTCATTCATTCCTGAAGTTGCAGTGTTCGATCTTCCTATGGTGTTCGCGAGATATGACGGCGATACGATAGACAAGGTTCTTAACGGCGACTCGGAGTTCCACAAGAAGATGTCGGCAGCCTACGAGAAAGCAGGGCTTCACCTTCTAGGCTTCATGCAGAACGCAACGTACAGGCTTACTACAGCGAACAAAGACCTTCAGACGTTGAGCGACTTCAAGGGACTTCAGATACGTACAATGGAGAACGCCAACCACATGACATTCTGGACGGCAATCGGTGCAGAACCTACGCCTCTTGCGTGGTCAGAGCTTTACATCTCCCTCCAGAACGGGACGGTCAATGCTCAGGAGAACGCGGCGGATACATGCGTTGGTGCACACTTTGAGGAAGTCCAGAACTATCTCGCCTGCACAAACCATATTCTCTACTGCAACCAGATATGCATCAATGACAAACTCTATAAAGCACTTTCGCCGGAACACCAGGCGGTACTGAATAAGGCAGTGTCAGAGGCATTGCAGGAAATGCGCCCGAAACTTGAGGATATTGACAGGAGCAACAAGGACATACTCATAAAGGGCAACATGAAGCTTATTGAGTACGATAACTCATTCTTCACCGATGTTCTTGCAATGCAGGGAGTACGCGACTTGTACAGGAGGATTGACAGTGCGACCAATGGGCTTGCCAGTTCACTGGAAAAGAGCCTCGCAGATGTTGCGGAAGCCTCGAAGCCCGTACCTGCGAATGCAATCGAGAATGCAGAGGCCAATAATGAGCCTGATCCTTCTGAGGAGAAACCTGCGGAATAACACAACAAAAATTTATCCCCTTGCTTTAACGGCAGGGGGATTTTTTTGACCTTATTTCCGGGCGGCAATCACAATCCACGAATGTGAAGGGTGATGTTCCGTCTTGATTTCACGGAAGCCCGCAGACTTTAACGCGTCTTCTATCTCTTCCGGCGTGTACGTGTTCATGGTATCAATTATTGACTTGAACCACATACTTGGCTTATCCCTTCCATCAGATTCACTGACTATGACGAAATGACCGCCGTCCCTGAGTACCCTCCTGACTTCCCCAAAACACTTCACCAGTCCGGGCCAAAAATATATAGTCTCGAATGCTGTAGCAAGGTCAAACCTCCCGTCAGCAAACGGCATAGCTGACACATCGCCTTCAACAACTTCACAGCGTCCAGACTTTATCATGTCCCTGTTGTATGTCCTTGCTTTCTCCAGTGAGAGAGGCGAGTAATCCAGCCCCGTAACATGCGAGGAAGGATATTTCTTCAGCAAGTCCCGTATATTCTTCCCTCCACCGCAACCAAGTTCCGCAATCTCTAATGGCTCAGGGGTATTCAGGCGCGACATTCCCCAATGTGCTACAGGAGCATGAAATACATTCATTCCCCAAATCATTACACGCCCCATTATTCCGGAAGGTTTACCGGCATTGTCGAAAAACTTATTGAGCAGTCCCAACTTTCACCATTCCTTCAGCAAAAAGTTTTACTACTCAAATTATATCTCACATTAAACCCAAAGTCTTTAGCCCGAACGTCCACAGAAATATCGTCAGCACAGAAAGTATCGTCGTTGTGCAGACAAGCTGTCCCGCAAGCTGTCCATCTGCTCCCATTGCCACAGCCATTGGATATGACGCTACCGCAGAAGGTGCCGCAAATATCACCATCATTGCGCACAAACTTTGCCCCCTGAAACCCGCAAGCACCGCTAGTGGCATGAACGCTAACGGAACTATGACCATTCGCAGAAACACTCCCCAAAGCAATAATCTCCTGTCAGCAATAGCATCAGCCATGTCCAGACCAACTCCCAATGAGAGAAAGCTGATTGTCGTTGTCGAGTTCGCTATGCTCCGTATCACTGACCATACAGGCGCGGGAATTGGTATTCCGAAACACTTGAAGATGAACGCGAATATTGCACCGATAATCATTGGGTTCTTCAGGACGGCAAGAAGAAGTTTGCCTATACTTGCTTTTCCGGAACGTCCAGCCTCAAGGATTACCGCCGAAAATATGTTTATCATTGGGACAACAAGAACTCCCATCATTACTACCATACCGATATTGCCCTCACCGTATAACGCCTCAGAGACCGTTACACCAAAGATAATGTAGTTTCCCCTCACAACTGCCTGACCTATCACTGAGGATTTTCGGGGGTCATTCGTCAGGACTGCCGGAAACTTCATGCAGAATACAAAGTTTATCAGCATACATATCGCCGCAAACATCATCTCTTTCTGCGCGAAACCCTGCGAAAAATCCATTTCGTATATGTTCTTGAACAGCAATAACGGCATGAATATCTTGAAGATTATGCGGTCATATTCCTTCATCGCAGGACGGTCTATTACACCCCTGACCCTGCAAAGCCAGCCGATTACCATCATTATCATCATTGGGCAGACTACCCTTAACGCCGCAAAGAAACTTTCAGCCATTATTTATCGCCTCCCTTTACTTTTTGGTATTATAGCAATAGCCCCAAAAAACAGACCGGTGAAAATTTCCCGGCCTGCTGTGAAGTTTCCTGCCTGATTATTTTACTGCTTTGTTATTGTGTAAGTCATATGGAAGTTTATTCCTGACAAATTATCGTCCGAATAATAGACGTCTCTCTCAACGTTTG
>CALAUZ010000010.1 GCA_937892105.1 uncultured Fretibacterium sp.
TTGTGTGATTGAATTTCCGAAAATGTCCTCTCTATACCCCGAAGAAAATGACGAGCCGCTTCAAAATCAGTCCACAGTTTTTATGGGTTTTAATGTATAATAACGAAAAATTGTAATAATTAAGGAGATGAGGGGAATTAGCACTAAAAAAACTGATACTTTTGAAAATTCAAATCTCGTAGCGACTCCGTATGATGACGCTTTCAGAACTATGATGAACGATTGCGTCAGGCTTCTTATTCCTGTTTTGAATGAAGTTTTCGGTAAGAATTATACTGGCAAGGAAAAAATTGTCCCTCATCCCAACGAACATTTCATTAATCAGCAGGACGGCAAAGAGCAGAAGCGCATTACTGATAGTGCTTTCTCGATTATTTCTGAAAATGGCAAGGAAGATAAATATGTTTTTGAATGTCAGTCCAATTCCGATGATACTTTGATAATCAGAATTTTTGAATACATAACTCAGGTAGCTCTCGATTCTGGAGAAATTGTTAATCACAAGTTAATCGTTACTATCCCTAACGCGGCAGTTTTATTTTTGAGGTCAAATAAGAATACTCCCAATACAATGGGCATGGTTATCAATACTCCAGGCGGTTCGGTAAGTTTTGATGTTCCGATAATGAAAGTTAAGTCATATTCGCTTGCAGAGATTTTTGAGAAGAATTTATATTTTTTGCTTCCTTTCTACATTTTCAATCGCGAGAAAAATTTTCCTGAATATGAAAAAAATTCAAAGAAATTAGAAAATCTAAAAAAAGAATATGCTGATTTTATGGTACGTCTTGAACAAGCAGTTACGGACGGAAAAATTTTCACGCATGATAAAAGAACCATTTTGGAAATGAGCAAAAAAGTTCTTGAAAATATTGCATTTAAGTACAGCAATGTTCAAAAAGAGGTGAAAGAAGTTATGGGTGGCAAAGTTCTTGAATATGAAGGTCGTAATATTTTCTATGAAGGTCTTGAACAAGGACGTTCAGAGGGACGTTTGGAGGGGCGAACAGAAGGACGTACTGAAGGACGTACTGAAACACTCAAAGCCGCTATCGATTTCATGCGTTCAAATGGCATGAGTGATGACAAAATTAATGATTTCAAAAACTTGATTCCTATTCTGAAAAATTAAATTTCTAATCAAGTCAACAATATA
>CALAUZ010000011.1 GCA_937892105.1 uncultured Fretibacterium sp.
ATATGCTGCTTCACTGCCTGCTAATCCTGCTCCTATTATGGTTATGTCTGTCATGATTATGTTATGCCTTGCGTGTATGCTAAAATTTTTTGCGGTGAATATATTATCATGTACTCAGTCGAACAGGTTAAAGCTATAGGCAGGGAACGTACTCCAAAAAGTTTCGAGAGGCTTCTGGATATTTTCGGTAGCGATGAGAGTATTGAAGTTAGGCGCGAGGCTGTATCATCAATTGGAAGGCACAGCGACAGAGATAAAATATATGACTTCGTATCACGCGAGGCTTTCAGTAAAGCAAACCCAATGGAATTAATTTACCAAATGTTCAGGACTTGCCTATACAAAAGTGGTGAAGACAAAAGATTTTTGCGTCTTAGGCAGAAGATGATGGACTATTGGCACAATGAGATAATGGATAAAATGAGTGAGTATTATGATTTTCGGCAGAGAAGAGAAAAGTTGCAACCCTCCGGCAAAATTACAACCCCCACACTACTCATAGGCGATAGTTCAACAACTCTGAAGACACTTCAGTCTAACTCTGTTCAGCTTGTGTTCACTTCCCCTCCATATTACAATGCAAGGGAGTATTCTAATTACACGTCATATTCCGAATATCTGGCAAAAATGAAGCAAGTGTTCTCAGAGTGTCATCGTATTCTTGAGGACGGCAGATTTTTCATCGTCAACGTCTCACCTGTCATAACCAGAAGACCAGGACGCGAGTTCGAGAGCATAAGATACCCTATACATTACGACATGCATAACGTACTTACTCAGGCAGGATATTATTTCATTGACGAAATCATATGGATTAAACCTGAACCTTCTGTGCCAGACAGGATAAGCGGATACCGTCAGACCCGCAAGCCACTCTCATATAAGCCTAATTGTATAACCGAGAGCATAATGGTTTACCGCAAAGCCTGCTCATTCCTTCTTGACCAAAATATGAAGAAATATGTCAAATACGATAAGCACGATGATGAGAATATTGATACTACTAATTGCTGGTACATTGCCCCAAAGTATGACAAAAATCATCCGGCTGTGTTTCCAGAAGAATTATGCCGGAGGATATTGCGCTATTATTCTTTCGAGGGAGATACGGTTATGGATCCTTTTGCAGGGTCAGGAACTTTCGGGAGAGTGGCAAAGAAGATGGGGCGTATTCCTGTTTTGTGCGAGAAGAGAGAAGATTACGCCAATATTATAGAGAGTGAGGAGCATGGATATTATGACATTCGGGGAAGAAGCAGTAAAGACTACAGTAAGCAAATTACTTTCAGGTTTTGATTACAGAGATGAGGTAATTAACGCTGTTAATGCAGTATTTTTTGATTTTAGTATACACTTCTTCAAGCAAATCGTCAGCGCGAAGATTAACGGTAATAACATTAATATGGAGTGGTATAACGAACGCTTCATCAAGGCAGACAATATCACACCAGACGATGCGGCAATATATGCCGTGCTTAACAAGAAAACAATAACGAACATTTACGGCCATGCGTCACGTAAAATCATGCTTAACGCTGCCGCAGACAATTTCGCATACCTTCGCTCGCTGCTAGAGGAGCTGGAGAATGACGCACAAAATGATTTAGCCGTAACTATCAGCATAAGCCATAACGATGTTACTGTGAATTTATCGCTGTCTGAAAGTCTAATAGTGATAAATGCCCTTGCCACTAAAAAATTGCAGATACGAGGTGGAGCGTGGAGTGCGATAGGGAAGAGAGTGGAGAAGCCTCTGCTTGACGAGCCTGTGCAGATGTTCTGGAGTACCTGAAATGAACATAGACAGAGAATTTACACGGGATAAGAGTTTGCCGTATGATCGTGAAACTGACTATAAGCTGATTAGCAGGACAGGAAAAATATACCGTGTTGAAGTAAAACTGATGGGGAAGGGAAACCCAGAGAGTGCGGACGCTACCATAGCAAGGGACAGCGATATATTCATAGCTGACACACTGAGCGAACAAAACTGTGCTCAACTGGCGGCAAGAGGTATCGAGTATCTCATACTGAAGGGCAATAATAATTCACTCGATGACTTTATGGGAATACTTTGCAGGCTGGATATACCTCACGTTCAAAAGCAGTAAGACATAACTCCATATCCTTCCGAGAATGGGAGTTTTTTTTCTGAACAATGCGCGAAAATTCCTAATGCCTGAAAGTAAACAACGTGATAAAATCAGCTAAATCAATTCCCTAAAAGTTTACTGTATTTTACTCAGGAGGTGTTCATTCAGATGGAGTTAAAAGCGGTTGGCACTGCCGGAACTCTTGAGTCAAGCGACATAATGATTACGCTTGAACCCAAAGACAGCGGCGGGATAGATTTAACCCTTGAAAGCTCTGTACTCAACCAGTACGGCAGGCAGATTAAAGCCGAAGTATTGGCATCACTGGAAAGGCTCGGAGTTAAGAACGCTAAAGTTATCGTCAACGATCACGGCGCGTTGGATTGCACGATTAAGGCCCGCGTTGAGTGCGCATTTTACAGAGGGTGCGGCTGCGACATGGACGGCAGGTTTGACTGGGGAGGAGTGATTCGCTAATGAGTATACCGAGACCAAAGCCGGAGAGGTTCCGTCTCCGCAGAACAATGATGTTCATGAACGCCCAGAAACCAGGCCTCATTAAAGACGCTTACATTTACGGCGCAGACAGCATAATGCTTGACCTTGAGGACGCAGTTGCAGAGAACCAGAAGGACAGCGCAAGGTTCTCACTGTATCACGCTCTGAAAGAAATTGATTACGGCGACACTGAAGTAATCGTCCGTATTAATGGCCTTGACACTCCACACTGGAAAGAGGATATCAGGGTTTGCGTTGCTGGCGGCTGTGATGGTATCCGTATCGCAAAAACTGAAAGCGCACAGGACGTTAAGACTGTTGACGAGGCTGTTACTGAGGCGGAAAAAGAGTTCGGCGTTGAAGTCGGAAGGACGCTCCTCATGGCCGCTCTCGAAAGCCCTAAAGGTGTCCTTAATGCCTACGAGATTTGCCAGGCTTCACCGAGACTGTTCGGTGTCGCTCTGTCGGGCGGAGATTACCGCAAATGTATGCAGGTTAAAGTCATACCCGGCGGAATTGAAATGCTTTTCGCGCGCGGATTAATGCTCAATGCGGCAAGGGCAGCAGGTATTCAGTGCTTCGACACGGTCTTCACAAACCTGAACGATGACGAGGGCTTCAGGGCTGAGGTCAAGCAGAATGTAGAGATGGGATTTGACGGGAAATCACTCATTAACCCCAAGCAGATACCCATTGTACATGAGATGCTCGCCCCGACACAGAAGGAAATTGCAGAGGCCGAAAAGATAGTGCGTGCTTACCGTGAACATGCAAGCGAGGGAGTAGGAGTATTCACGCTTGATAACGGGAAAATGATAGACATTGCTTTTGTACCTGGTGCAGAAAGAGTAATCAAGTTAGCAAAAGCCAGCGGAATTTACGAGGGGGATCTTTAAGTCATGAAAAACGCAGTAGGAAGAGAGATACCCGAAGAAGCATTAGCAGTACAGCTTAAAAACGGCAGAAAGTACGAACCCTATCAGGGCAAAGGCTACAGGGACGGTAAATACATCAAGAAAGCCGGCCCGACAAGCAAAATCTACGAGAAGCCGCAGGAGAGCAAATTACTTCCATCAATAAGGGACGCGGTAATTGCCTGTGGAATTAAGGACGGAATGACAGTATCCTTCCATCATCATTTCAGGAACGGTGATTACATCGTCAACATGGTTATGAAGGAAATCGTTGACTTGGGCATAAAGGACATAACGATTGCGGCCTCAAGCCTCGGCGATGCTCACGACCCTATAGCAGAGTACATTGAGCAGGGAATTGTTACGGGCATTCAGACATCAGGTATTCGCGGAAAGATGGGCGATGTTGTCTCACACGGAAAACTGAAGACACCCGCAATTCTCCGTTCACATGGCGGACGCGTAAGAGCGATTGAGGAAGGCGATGTGCATATTGATGTTGCGTTCATCGGTGCGCCAACATCAGACGAATACGGCAACGCAAGGGCACTCGGCGGAAAGGGAGACTGCGGAGTTCTTAGCTATGCAGTGCCGGATTCAGAGTATGCCGACAAAGTTGTTGTCATAACTGATACGCTTGTTCCTTACCCGAATTTCCCGCCAAGCATTCACGGTGTAAATGTAGATTACGTTGTGAAGGTTGACGAAATCGGCAATCCCAAGAAAATCGCCTCAGCTGCTGCAAGAATGACCCAGAACCCCAGAGACCTGATGATGGCCGAGAACACCGCAAAGGTTATCGCGGCATGTCCGTGGTTCAAGGAGGGTTTCAGCTTCCAGACTGGAGCAGGCGGGCCTTCACTTGCTGTGAACAGGTTCCTTGAGCCTTTAATGGACGCTAAGGGTATCAAGATGGCGTGGGCAATCGGAGGGATTACGGCGGCAATCTGCGAACTTCAGCGCAAAGGCAAAGTCGGGAAGATTATAGATGTTCAGGACTTTGACACGGGAGCAATCGAGGATATCCGCACGAACCCCAACCATTTCGAGATGACGGCCAGTGAGTACGCCAACCCTGCAAATAAGGGAGCGTTCGTGAACAAGCTGGATTTCGTTGTACTTGCGGCACTTGAGGTTGACACAGACTTCAACGTGAACGTAATCACGGGTTCTGACGGAGTACTGAGGGGCGCACCGGGCGGACACCCTGATACTGCGGCGGGTGCAAAGTGCTGCGTTATAGTTACGCCTCTGACGAGGGGACGTATGGCGACGATCTGCGAACATGTTGTTACGGTTACAACGCCGGGCGACTGCGTAGATGTTGTTGTTACGGACTACGGTACTGCGGTCAACCCGAACAGGCCGGACATCATTGAGGCACTCGACAAAGCCGGAATAAAGCACGTGCCCATCAAGGAACTTCAGGAGAAAGCGTATTCGCTTGTTGGCAGACCTGATGACCTTCAGTGGAAGGATAAGGTTGTGGCGATACTTGAGGCTCGTGATGGGACGATACTGGACGTTGTGAGGGAGATTAAGCCTTACGAGGTCTAGCAGAGTATTGTGATTACAGGCTCCCTCCTGAGACATTGGGGGGAGTTTTTTAGCGTTTCTTTCAAAGGAATGAACTATATTAAGAAGGAATTAAGCAATGACTTTGAGGCTCTGAAGCATTACCACAAAAAACTCCACGTCTCATCTCCCCGCCAGAACCCAGCAGAAAAACGGCCCTCCCGCTAACGCTGTTATTACCCCCGCAGGAACTTCCCCCATTCCCTGAGCTACCCCATCAGCAACACACATCAATCCAGCCCCAAGAATGAACGCGTGAACCATCATTCTCCTGTGAGAAGCTCCATACAATACCCGCGACACATGAGGCACAACAAGTCCAACAAAACCTATTACCCCGAACGAGCTCACGCACAACGCAACACCTACCGACGTGCTAACCAGCAATAACATTCGGACAACACCCTCATTCACTCCCAGCACCGCTCCTCTGTCTTTCCCCAATGACATTGCATCAAGCATATCGCCCGCAACATACGCCGGAATACATACAATAGCCGCACCAGCAATCACAGCCCTTACATCTGGCCATGAAGACCCCGCAAAACTTCCCATCAACCACAGTACAACTGCTCCAAGTTTATCGCCTGCTATTGCCTTGAGAAACGTTGCTCCGGCAGATAGTATCGCGTTTGAGATTACGCCGGCAAGTATAATTCTGTCCTGTCCTCCATGATGAGCTATTATTCCCGTGAGCATAAGAGCCAGTAATGCTCCTCCGAATGCACATGGCATAACTATCAATGCCCCGCCAAGAATACCCACTGCCGCACCAAATGCCGCACCTGACGCAATACCGAGTGTATAGGGTTCTGCAAGAGGGTTCGCAAGTAATGCCTGAAGCGTTGAGCCTGACACACTGAGAATGCCGCCTGTCATCATTGAACACAACAAACGCGGAAGCCTCACTGAACGTATCACTATTGCTTCCGGTGAGTTACCCCCGCACAAAAGAAAACGGATAACATCGGTAAAAGGCATATCCCATTCGCCTGATGAAATCCGCCATACTGATATTATGATTAGTATTAACGCAGGGAGCAATGATTAATCTTCCTTGCCCTCGTCGTCATTTTCGTCCTCTGTATCCTCCGCAACTGTGTCGTAAATCTTCCTCACAAACTCACGCGCAAAATTCTCGTCCTCGCCTAAACCTACAAGGTATTTGCTTATATTTTTGTACCCATTACTCCTAAGAATATTAATCCAGGAATCCTCGTCATCTTCACCAGCAAGGTCATTGTTGGCATGGTCTCCAGCAACAACCATCAATGGCGACAGTACCAGCTTCGTTATTTCAGGGTGTCTCTTCAGGCTCGTGATAACATCATCAATAAGCGGCGATGCTTCAACTGTTCCGATGAAAAACCTTCCGTAAGCCTTCTGGTCAAGCGCAAGCTGTAACTGTAGATACTGTGCGTTCGCGAAATGTTCAGGGGTTCCGTGTCCCATTAAGACTATTGCGGTCTCCTTGTCCTCAAGCTGTTTTGCAAAACGCTTCATGAGTATATCTGCCATTGTCTCGCACTCCTTCACGCCATCAAGAAACGGCCTGCAAAGGGTTACGTCCTCAAAGCCGAATTTCCCCCACATTGTCCCGAATGATGATGTAACGTCTTCAAGCTCGTCATATTCCTCACCTGGTATCATGTGCGTTGGAATGACTGTAACGTATGAGTAACCTTCATCGTTGAGCTGTGCGAGTGCCTGTGATGGATTAAGGATAAATTCTCCCTGTTCCTTCTGTACCTTGCGGCGGATTATGTTGGACGTGAATGCAAGCCTTACATCTGCGCTGGGAAATTCCTTTTTCACCGCGTTTACGAGATTGTCGATTGCCTTGCGGGCCTGTGGCATTGACGTTCCGAACGAGACTACGAGCATTGCCGATTTGTCCTGCACTTCTTCTTCAGCAAATGACACTGATGGAATCAGCATGGCAATTACAAGGATTATTGCAGCAAAAAATTTATTCATGTCTTTAACATGCCTCCTGAAAGTTTGATTACATGAATTATACACGCAGTTACATGAATGAATATTGCTGAAAAAATCAGCCTTATGCGATACGAAAATATCAGGCCGTCAAGCTATAATTACACAGAAAAATTTTCATTTAGGAGATTTTCATTTTGATACCAACAAGAGAACAGGCACTAAACCTCCTGAAGCAGTACAATCAGGAAGAATCACACATACACCACGCACTTGCAGTTGAGGCAGCAATGAGGCACTTCGCAGGGCTGTATAATGAAGATCCCGATTTATGGGGAGTTGTAGGCATTCTTCACGACATAGACTGGGAACAGACAACTCCAACACCCGAAAAGCATTGCCACATTGCACCAGAAATGCTCAGGAACGCAGGAGTTGATGAGGATATAATACACGCTGTGCAGTCTCATGGTTTCGGGATATGCACGGACGTTGAGCCGGCCAATAATATGGAGCGCACTCTGTTCACGATTGACGAGCTTACCGGACTTATCATCACCGCAGGACTGGTCAGACCGTCAAAATCGCTCTCTGATCTTGAGCTGAAATCCGTCAAAAAGAAATGGAAGGATAAGGCTTTTGCTCGCGGAGTAAACAGGGACATAATCAAACAGGGTGCAGAAATAATGAATATGCCCCTCGATGATGTGATTAACGAAACCATAAAAGCACTCAGACCGGTCGAAAAACAGATCGGAATGTAAAATATTAACTGGAGATGATTTAATTTATGGCTGTAAGAATAATTCTTGCTGATGACCACCCTCTCACGCGTTCGGGAATTGCTGAGTTCGTGAGACGTGAGGAAACATTCGAGCTTGTTGCTGAGGCTGAAGACGGTACGGAAGCATGGGACAAGATTAAGGAGCTGCGTCCCGATGTAGCGTTGCTGGATATCCGTATGCCTGGTTATGACGGCGTTACTGTCGCTCAGAAGGTCAAGAATGAGGGCATGAACACCGCCATCGTTATGCTAACGTCCTATGATGCACAACAGTACGTCATAGCTTCCCTGAGAGCAGGTGCAAGAGGCTTCGTCCTCAAAACCGTAAGCCCCAAAGAACTCACAACGGCAATTAATACTGTTGCGAAAGGCGGGTTGTACCTTGATCCCGAAGTAGCGTCAGTAATGGGTGAACAGGACTTTATCCCTGAGCAGCTTTCAGTGAGGGAACGCGAGGTATTGTTGCTGGCGGCAAAAGGTCTCTCAAGCAAGGAAGTTGCAAAGAAACTCTTTATCAGTGAACGTACAGTGCAGACACATTTAGCATCAATATATGACAAGCTGGGTTCACGGAACAAGACAGAAGCATTATTACTCGCCCTCAAATACGGAGTTGTAACTCTTGAAGAGCTTCTGGAGGACGACTAATCAATAAATGCTTTCACGCCTTAGAATGAAATTTGCAGGGTCAGGCTCACACTTCCTGGCCTTTTTGCTTTGCGCACTTATACTGCCGTCTGCCGCAGTAGTTCTTGTTGCTGTTGCCGGAATGGTTACGCAGGAGAGGGCAATGGAAGCTGCTGTAAGTTCATACGTTCAGGATTTAGCCGAGAGCATGAGCTATCACCTAAGCAGTGATTCTGATGTGTGGACGTTCTCAATGCTGAGTGATTTCACGCGCTTCCCATTCTTCTCATGGGGGCCGTCAATTCCCGGGTGGGTTGCGTTAATCGGGCAGGACGGAAGGGTTGTAATAGCGTCTCCAGGCTCAATGAACATAATCACGTCAATCTGGCGCAATGATTTACCTGTTGGACGTGCTGTTCGAGTTGAGGACAGAGAAGGAGCGCAGTATACCCTTGCAGTTTATCCGGTGAAGCGTCCAAGCGGAGGCTATGTTGTTGCGGCGGTATCGTGGCGGCAGTTATTGGGCGGTCTTGTCGGAATTGTGAGGATATGGCCGGTTCTGATTATGGCGATTGCGTTACTGAGTTTCGTTGCAATCAGGTTATTATGGCGCAGGGTAGTTACGCCTTTGCGTTCGCTTGCGTCTGAAATTGACAGCATGACGTTGGGAAAGGACGTTCCGGAAAAGCTGCCTGATGGAACGATAGAGGAGATTGCCAGCGTTCACAGTGCATTGCTGCGTTTTTCGCAGGCGGCGGTTGAGCGCGATAACCTTCGGAACAGATACGTTCGTGATGTAGTGCAGGCTCAGGAACAGGAACGAATGGACATGGCACGGGAAATTCATGACGGAGCGTTGCAGGACGTTACGGCACTGTTACAGCAGATACACATGATAGCGGACGATGAGAACAAGACATCAAGGCTGAAGCGTTCGGAGATCATAGCAAAGACTGTTGTTAAGGAACTGCGTGCGTTCTGTGATGAACTTGCTCCGCCGTGGATGGATTTGGGGCTGAACGAGGCGATAACAGAGCTTGCCGAGAGATTGTCTCAGGCATACGACATAATCATAATGACGGATTACGACAAGGGTACAGATGGTGCTGAAATCGAGAACGACAAGATACTGTCTCTTTTGCGGATAATTCAGGAGGCTGTCTCAAATGCTGTGCGTCATGGTGAAGCGTCGGAAGTTGATATACAGCTGAGACTTGAGGACGGTGTATTGACGCTTGAGATTTCGGACAACGGCAAGGGCTTTGACTCCGGAAACATTAACCACGAGACTTTGAGGGTTGAGGGACATAGGGGGCTTGCCAGCATGAAGGAGAGAATGAGCCTCATGAGCGGGACTTTGAGGATAGATTCTGCTATTGGTGAGGGCACGAAAATTACTGCGTCATTTAGAATTTGAGAAATAATATTGATGCGGACAGTAAGAGTAAAGACTTCTGCCTTATACAGTGATAATTGTTACACGCTGAATAAGGCAGTATGTTAATTAGGCTGGTGCTTCTCTCCCGGAATTTCGCGGTGTTATCCAGCCAGCCTTCAGCAGCCGTACCTTCGCCAAGTCCGAAACCGTGAAACATTCCCGGAAATACCTCAATCATCACCCAATAGATTTTCCGGCATATGAACGTTAATTCTGCCTCGCGTAAAATCACAGTGTTCCCGTGTTCTTCTGGCGTTAGAGATGTTAACGCGCGAATTTGGCCATGACAGAATTTGGCCATGACAGAAGAATACTCATTAGTTTCCTGTCGTGTCCGTATGTAAGCACAGGTTCCACATGGGTGCTCAACGCCCTTTGTCTATACAGGGAGATGTGTCTCTTTAGGCAATGAACGCTTTTCCCGTTACAAAAAATATTCCTTGATTGGTTTGCCAAACATCTGCTGCCAGCTTCCCCCTAAGGAGCTGTGAAAATCATGGATAACGCTTTATTTCTCAGGAAGAAACAACTGAATATATTAGCCAGTGAGACTGGCAGGCAAGTAATATTTTTGCCCCTATATTCACCTGAATTGAACCCGATTGGCTGAAGAAAAAAGTAGCAGATTATTTAGTTACATGTAAAAATTTAGATAATGCAATAT
>CALAUZ010000012.1 GCA_937892105.1 uncultured Fretibacterium sp.
TAGAGATATTCGAAAGAGGCTTACGCCCAGAAGATTTCATATTCCGCGCTGACCAGAATTTCTACGATATCACCACAACTGCTTTCACTGAGGATTTCGTTCGGGCTGACCATGACAAGCGCAGGGAAATACTCAAAGCCTTTGATTGGGAAACGCTCCGTTCCTTCGCACAACAGGAGCTTTTCTCTCCGTCAGGCAGCGCAAAGTTCGTTAAATATGATTTCGCTATAGACTTCCTTAATGTCATTGAGCAGAGATTTGCTCTCATTGATGTTGGCGAAAATGTACTTGATGTTCACGGGAAAATCATTCGTACTCCCTTGACGGAATGCAGAAAGGAGCTTTACAGTGTCCCAAATGAGGAAATATCTCAAAACATTAGCACTTGGAAGGCTGACGCGCTCATCGACTATAAGAACCTTCACGGTCAGGAACGCAAGAACGCTAGAGAGCATAATATCACTGTGTTATCTTCATGCAGCATGTTCCAAGAAACATTAACAGGATTACTGCTCTCAGTCTCAGTCGACACCATAAAAACACTTGGGAAACATTTAGGCTGTCTCCATAACCACAGCAAAGGCAACAAACGCCAGCTGGCTGAACAATTCGCAAGGCGTTATATTGAGATTAGGGAGATGCGCTCTAAAGCTAAATCACTGAAGCAACAGCACTCCCCTGCAAAACAGGCCATGACATCAAGCAGTGAACACAACAACCTAGAAGGCATAAGGATTTTCACCAACACAAAGCGACAAATCTGCTTCGCTTTTGATTGATAATCCTATTAAGCACGCAGATATTCCCCCATCAATATCACTAACTCACGCCGCCTCACATAATATGTTGACCGTACCCAATGCGTCTGTATCAGAAATTCGCTCACTGTTGCTTGAGCTATGTAGTATTCCTCTAATATTCGCAAAAGATTACGCGGGCTTGTTATTGTGATTACACTCTTCTTCGCTAAATCCTCTCGAAGTTGGTCTACTGCTCTCACTCGGCGGCTCAGACATGAAAGTTTGCGTTCAAGTGTTATGATTGTCTCTACATGACGCGCTACGGGGTCTGACATCACGCCGCTAGCCTTAATGTCGGCTCTGTAGTTTTGTCCCTGAACGTCTCCTTTTTCCCTCATCGCGGCTATTTCAACGGCTAATTCCGCGCACTTTTCAGCTTCTCTCTTGTATCCATACATTACGCGCTCGGCATATCGGTATTCTTTCTCCCGCATACTGAGAAGATCAGAAATCCTTACACACGCTTTGGGGCGCAAACCATCAAAGAAGTAATCAACGAGCTTGTACAAGAGCCATCTCAGCAGACCATAGAGAAAGCCGCAAAAAGAGACCTCTATAACGGCGAAAACTTCATGCCCGCGCTTGTTGATGAATCTGGCAATTGGTGGCAGACTGCTAAAGAGCTTGCGCCTTCCGTTGCAGGGTCTACTCTCGTTACTCAGGCTTTGCTTGGCGGGGCTGGATTAGCTCACCCTAGCATAAGGCAGAACATTCAAGACCAGTTCAGGAATAGACACGTAGACGTTGAAGCTACTCAAAATCTGCTTATGGCAGAAATGGATGAAAGGGCCAAACTTCAGAAAAAATTGCAAAATGAGCAGGGCAGAGCAGAACGTTCTGACAAGAGAATTGTAGACAGTCTCAATTCACGTATCCAAGAAGCCAACAGCAGAATTGAACGCTATTCTGATATGCTCAAACCTGATAACTTCGAGTACACACCTCAAGAATATTTTGAGGGGAAATTTGAACATGTAAAAGCCTCTGAAAAAGCACAAGCTGATACTCGCTTCAGGCTTGTTGAAGCAGATAACCTCATAACTTCACACAACGAACGGGGCGAACCCAATAAAAATTTCCCTCAAGAGTGGCAAATTAGAAGAAGAGATTCTAACGCTTCTATCCAGGACATTCAGAACATCGCAAATAATCTCGACCCCGCACAGCTCGGAAGCTCTTATCCCGCCGCTAATGGTTCGCCTATCATCACCAAAGATGGTATCGTAGTTTCTGGGAATGGAAGAACTCTCGCGCTCAGAGAGGTTTATTCGCACAATAAAGAGAATGCAGAAGCTTACAGAAACTTTCTCATTAAACACGCTCAAGACTTCGATATTGACCCGCAGGAAGTCTCACGAATGGAGAAACCTATATTAGTACGCGAAATCACTTCAGATGTTGATTTGCAAAGATTTGCAGACGATGCTAACGTATCTACTACCGCAGAGAAACGTGCTAGTGAATTTGCCCTAAGCGATGCAAAAGCAATATCACCACAAATGCTTAATGATTACAGCAATAACCAGGACTGGGAAACTCTGAAAAACAATTTCCTTGCCGCTTTGCCCCCTAATGAAGCCTCAGCTCTAAAAGACCAGAGGGGACATCTTTCCAAAATGGGCGAATTAAGGCTCATGAATGCACTTATTGGCAAGGCTTATGGGAACGATTCCATTGTGGGCAAACTCACAGAAGCTACAGACGACCTCAGCAAAAATGCCTCAGAAGCACTCGCAAGAACAGCACCCAATGTCGCTATTTTTGAAGCGGCTGCCCGCGCTGAAAACGGCATAAGACCAGAATTCTCAATCTCTGACAACATCGCCGAAGCTGCACGGCAGTTAGATATTATCAGGGCAGAAAAGAATAATAACGTTGCCACAGATAATGCTCAAATTTACATGAAGGGGTTAGGGATTTCCCCTGAAGCTAGATTATGGCTAACATTCTTTGATGAAAACAAAAATTCTGTCCCTAAAATCTCAAAAGGAATTAATGATTACATAGCTCTCGCAAACGAACAGCCAAAAGCAGGACAAGGAACATTATTTGGGGACACAGAGCGCGAAAAAATTGACCTGATAAGGGAAGCCCTTGGGTTTAGCCAGCAGCAGATGCAGGAAATATTAAGCTCAAAAACTCCAGAAGGGAAACGCGATTTAGGCGCGGTCGGTAATGTCGATTTAGAAGGGTTCGGCGCAGAAATTCCCGCTAGAAGCTGGCTGAAACGGCGCAAAGGTTACGCAGGGGACATTGTTGCTGATTACTATCAGGCAAACGCTGAAGTTCGCGCTCAAATGGCTCAAGATGTCGAAACTATGAAGACTTTGCTACAGCTGAAAAAGGATTTAGACTACATGCCAGAAGTCATAAAGAAATGGCGCGAAAAACACAGTTTCAAGTCTCAAAATCAGGACGACTCTATCACTTTCGCTCAGGCTGTAGAGAAAAAACCAGAACTGCTCTCTGACATCTTGGACGAGAACCTGGACATCATTGACCCCGCTGCTCTCAGGCTCATTGAAGGCACCAAGTCTGCCAAAGAAAATGCGCTGCTTATGGCCGCAGATGATATTGCTGCTGAATATGGCATACCTCTGGACAGAATATTTGAGACTTGGGGCATTGACGTGGAAAACGGTCGATTGATGGCCTTGCCGAAGGAAGTCGCTGCCACTCTGCGCCGTCTCAGCAAAGGCAGACACAGAGGAATGCTAGGGCAGGTTGCAAAAGACCTCACAACTTTGTGGAAAAAGTCAGTCCTTTTCACTCCAACTAGAAACCTAAAGTATAATTTCAGGAACTTCACGGGAGACCTTGACGCTCTCATTGCTGGGAACCCCCGCGCTCTGAAGAAATTTTCTCAAGCTGTAAAGGAACTCACTGACCTTTATTTACACAAGGGAAAGGAAGGATTTTCCATGTCTCAGGACTTGCAGGACTATATAGAGAGAGCTGGAGGACTTTCTATCCAAAGCCTTAATCTCTCACCTACTGAAGCGCAAAGCATTCTCGATTCGCTTCCGCTGGAAAAGCCAGGCAAAAAATCAAAGCAGAAGACCAAAGATAAATATCGTCAGAAAATTCTGGATAGACTGGAAAGAACAAAACAACGACATACTAAACTTGAAGCTGAACGCGAAGCCGCTGATAATCCAAGCAATGCCAAAAAGGCGTGGAATGCTTTTGTGAGTTTGTGCAAAATTGAACCCGCTTTCACTGAATGGCGCGAACACTTGTTACGTTATGCCGCATACCTTGACTACAAAGAACAAATGGAAAAGAACAAAGGCAAGCCTCTTAATTGGGGCGCGTCAATCGAGGACGAGGTTATGGCGGTCAAGGACATCAAGGACAGGGCTTATAAGATGAGCAATGAATTACTCGGTGCGTATGACCAAGTCAGTGAAGTAGGCAAGCAGTTACGTGATATGCTTGTACCGTTCTACAGCTGGATGGAAGTTAATATGAGGCGTTATTACAGGCTCTTTAAGAACGCCGCCAAAGGGGGGAACAGTAAAAATCTGCTGGGACAGATATTACTCGGGAAAACTGCCGCTATTCCGGCCTACGCTGTTTCTAGTGCTTGGGGATTCGGGAAAATTGCCTTATTCACTATGGCTACTCAGATGTTCAACAGATTGGTATTCCCTGACGCTGATGACGATTTGCCTGATGATGTGATGTACCGGCCTCATGTTACTTTAGGCAAAAACAGCAAGGGTGATGTCTACTACTTTGACCGTATCGGTGCGCTTGCCGATGTCGCTGACTGGTTCAGCCTCGATTCGTTGTTCCTCGACGCAAAAGACCTCGCTAGCGGTCAGCAAACTTTAGGCGGTTACATGAAGAAAATTCTTCAGGCTCCCGTCAGTAAAGCTGTAAACGCTCTCAACCCAGGCATTAAGATGCCTATTGAGCTGGCTATGGGACGCTCCATGTTCCCTGATGTTTTCCACCCTTCCACCATCAGAGACCCAGCGGAATATGTTGCACGGTCTTTCGCTTTACAGTGGCCGTATAAGTTTATAAGGGGACTTCCCCTTGATAATTTGCAGGAACTATCTAACATCTTGCTTTACACTCAGAACGACGAGGAAGCCGCATATTGGCAAACTCTCGATAAGGTCAGACAGTTCCAAAGCAACGTACTCGACAAGCATTTTGACGGCTTTGCGTCTACTCAGAGAGGGCGAATACTACAGCGCGTAAAACAAGCCCTGCGTTACAATGACAGGGAAGCTGTCAGACGTTTCCTCAGGGAATATAAGCAAGCTGACGGCACTAAACAGGGGCTTAAAGCATCCATGATGGCTATGAACCCTTTGCACGGCCTTAACGATAAGGAAAAGGCTCAATTCTTGCGGTGGCTCACGCCAAATGACAGAAAATATCTCCGCAAGGCTGAAAGGTACTATCACAAACTCGCTGACAAATACATAAAATAGACAGAAAGGATAAAATATTACCGTGAAATATGGGGAAATTATTGCGTTAGGCAATCATCCTCTGATGTGCGGGGACGCAACGAACCGTGAGGACGTAATGAGGTTGGTAGACGGCGAGAAAGTAGACTTGGTGCTGACAGACCCGCCGTATG
>CALAUZ010000013.1 GCA_937892105.1 uncultured Fretibacterium sp.
AGATACACTTAAAAAATCCACAGATCTTGACAGTGCCATTTTTACAGCTTTTCAAATGTAGTGAGTATAACGTGGCTTAAATCGTATAAGCCGAACCTTTAGTCATGCCGACAATATTCCGTGAATTTCGCAGCCTAAGCTATGTAGCTTTTCCGCCTGATTACTGCCTTGTGGACATAGAAACAACGGGGCTGAGTCCGAATGACAGCGACATAATAGAGATCGGAGCGATGAAATATTCAGGCCGCAAACCTGCCGGATAGTTCCAGACATTAGTACAGCCTCCGCGCCGTAATGGTGTGTTTGTTGACGAATTTATTACGGGCTTGACCGGGATAACAAATGAAATGCTTTCTGACACTCCCCGAACATCAAGTGCGATAAAAGACTTTGCGGATTTTCTCGGCAACAGCGTTATTGTAGGCTATAACGTGAGCTTTGATGTTAATTTTCTGTATGACAGATTCATGAAGCACCTAAAACGCCCGCTGACAAATAATTTTATTGATGTCCTGAGAATCTCCAGGAGATTGTGCGCGGAATTGCCTTCGCGTGATATTGACTTCAGTGCTTGAGCATTTCGGTCTGAAAGTCGGCAACAGGCACAGGGCAATCGGCGACTGTATAGCGACTCAGGTCATCTATGAACGATTACGTGAAGAAACCATGCGGAATTATGGGACTCTGGAAGAGTTCAGCAATACGTTCAAGGTATGCTCAGTCAAGAAGCCCTGTCAGGGCAGAACAGAGAATGACACTCTGGAAGAATGGAAGCGGAAATTATTCGCGTGTCCGAGCGTGTATAAGGCGTTTAGATTGTTTGATAGGCTGAAGCTCAAGAAATTTCAGCTTGTGGAGCTGGCAGAATATCTCGGCGATAAGTCTGTCGATAAAAGCGAGATTACGAGAAAGCTCGTTTGTGCGACTGTGGGAGAAAAACTGAAAGATGACCCTGTACGCAAGCGCAATATAGAAAAGTACAAAAGAGATACAACCAATCACAGGATCGTGTTTACTATCTCCCTTGCAATTGATTTGTCAAACTGAGTACATGACCGTACAAAAAAACGTACAAGAGACAAGAAGAATAATTTTGCAGGAGTGATTGATAGCAAGGGTTTGTGTATTTTATTCGGTATCCCCCGCTTCCACCAGATGATAAATACAGAGTAAACTGTTGAACAATAAAATCTAGCTGAGTAAGTGGAGTTTCTAATGTTGTTACTACGTAACATATCGCGGAAAACCCCATAAAGCCGACATATTACCGTAGAAAAACGTAGAAAGTAAATTCAGCTGGTTTCTTTCTACAGTCAGACTGACAGAATGAGCGTAATGACTATGGGGAATAAGTACTGGATACTGCGTTACTGTGAGCAAAAGAAAGAGCACCGGATTTCACTCGGCCATATCCTGAGATGCTCATTCTGGCCTGGCTGTTGGAAACTTGAGAAGAAGAAATTCGGGGATAGATTTCCGAAAGCAGCGTAGAGAAAAACATCACATACACAGTTTACTTGACAGACTCTCCATAAATTCCTTTTGTTTTTACGCCAACGAGAAAGTTGACGAGCAATTCATTGCTAATCTTCAGTTTTTCCTGCTTGGTCTGTTCTATGATAACGTGTCCTCCTATCTGCTTCTCTCTGACACATTTCATTGTACAGTCTCGAAACAAACACCTTATGGATCAGAACAGCTTATCCCCCTGAACCCTCCTTCCAGGCGTAAATACCTTCACCCTAACACTATCGCTCCTTCCCCCCTCGTCCGCCGCTGATATCGTGTGTTCACCGTCAGGAACATCGTGGAAAAACGCTGTATCTCCCGTTGACGTTCCTATGTACTCGCCATCAAGATACCACCATACTTTCCCCCTCGCACCTTCCGTCTTCAGCGGTATCCTTCTCTCATTGTCCAATGGTGCCGCAAAATACGACGCTCCTGGTATCGGCGATATTATCCCAAGCCTGGAACGCGGATTGTCCCCTCCTGTGAAAACTGATGGCATGTTCACAGCAACTTTTCCCGACTTCACCGTGTGCATGTCGCAGGGAAATGTGCTGGTTACACCCTCAATCGCCCATTCCTGCTTCACCGATGGACATAACGCCGTTGGAGGTTTGCCTGATAACGAGCATACACGCCGCGCTGCAAGACCCTCCGGCCTCGCATACCATGTCGATTTTGGCGATATCACACGCAGTATCTTCACCGCTACAGGCGCAGAAACTCTCGCTCCTACTAACCCCTCCCATGATGAACCGTCCGGCCTCCCTGCCCATACGCACACCGTGTAATCTGGTGTCCACGCACAAGCCCATGCGTCCCTAAGACCGTATGATGTCCCGGTCTTCAGTGAAACCTGCCACTTCCCGCCCAATGTTCCTCGCGCAAACAGCGATAGTTCCCCATCATACTTCAACATATCAGTCGTTATCCAGCTGCCTGCCTCTGACGCTATACGTTCCGATTGAACGTTATCCTCCTTCAACAGCTTCAACGGCCTGTGAACTCCCATTGACGCAAGTGCTGTATACGCTTCAAGTTCCTCAAGCAGCGTAACATCGCAGCCGCCAAGTATCAGGCTGTCCCCGTAATATTCCGCCGACTGTGTGAGATGTCGGAAACCAAACTGTCTCATGAACGATAGCACCCTGTCATTCCCTGATGAACGTAAAACTCTTACCGCTGGAGCATTCAGGCTTTCGTGAAGGGCTGTTCTGGCTGTTACTGCTCCCCTGTACGTGAGATCGAAGTTTCGCGGCGCACGTCCGGAAAATGCCGATGATGTGTCCGCAAGCATTGTTGAGGGGGTGAGTATTCCCTGTTCTATGGCCGATAAGTACGCAAACGGCTTCAGTGTCGATCCTGGTGAACGCAGTGAACGTCCGCAATCTACCCATGACGCAGAATGCGAGCCGGCCATGTAGCTGAAACGCGCATTCCCTGCCCACGCCGTCAACGCTCCTGTCCTGTTATCTGCTATTCCGGCAGATAATGTTACGTCTGAAGGGAAACTTTCACCGCCTAATGCCTGCCGCAGTATCGCTTCAAGTTTGCTCTGCGCCTCAATGTCCAGTGTCGTATCGTAACGCCTGTCGTGTTCTGGGTTTCGGGACAGCACAAGCTCCGAATAATGCCACGCCCTAGACGGAAGGTCAAATTTTCGTCGCGGCAACTCCTCCAGCATTGCACGCCTTGCCTCATCACGGGTAAATACCTTCTTGCTCTCCATCAGGGAGATAATCTCGTTCCTTCGCTTCATTGCAGACTTTGGACGAGTATCGGGACGATATAACGTTGGGCCTTTCAGCATTCCTATCAACAGACATGCCTCGCCCGGCGAAATCTGTGCTGCCGTCTTCCCAAAGTATATTAACGACGCTGCCTGAACACCCCTTATGTTCCCGCCGAATGGTGCAAGATTGAGATAGCATTCCAGAATTTTGCGCTTGGGGATCTCATGTTCCAGCTTCATGGCCATTATGAACTCTCGTACCTTCGTCGATGGTGTACGCTTTCTGCCCTCACGCTCGGAGACTGCGAGGCGTATAACCTGGCTCGTTATCGTTGAAGCACCAGAGATTACACGCCCCCTCGATACATCTTGGGCTGCCGCACGCAGCATTGCAAGCATGTCAATCCCGACATGACGGAAAAACCTGCCGTCCTCAGCGTTCACAGCCACCAGCGGAAGCCACTTCCCCATGTCTTCAAGGGGTATCGGTATCTGCCATTCCGACGCAGGAGACAGCCTGACATGAAACAATCTTCCCTCTACATCATAAAGTGCCGGTGAACCAAATATAACCGTAACTTTATCCGGATTAATGTCGATGTTCAGCCACAATCCAGCAAATATTACGGCAAATATAAGTACCAGAAGGAGGGAAATCTTCCTCAACTTTACGCCCTCTTGTTCATGGCCAAAATATCAAGCGTGTAACCGGCTATGTTGTTGCTGTGGTCGCCAATTCGTTCAAGGTTGCTCAAAAGGGTTATGAAGTTCACGCCTTTTTCGGGTTCGCATTCTCCGCGATTGAGCCGGTCAATATGCTTCTTCCTGTAGGTACGTTCCTGACCGTCTATCTTCTTCTCTATCTCTCGGATTACCTGCCATGCCTGCGCTGAGTTTTCTTGCTCTATCGACGACAACGACATATCCACCGCCATGTTGGTTGTGTCGTACATGTCTTTGAACTCCCCGACTGCCTCGTCCGAAAGATAATGGTTCATAACGTCCGAACGTTCTATTAGGTTCTCCATTCTGTCGCCAATGCGCTCAAGGTCAAGCGAAGCGTTCACATAGCAGCCCAGAACCGTAGACACTTCATCGGATACTCCCCTCTGCCATATCTCGGAAGCATACTCGGAGATTGCGCGGGTTATCTTGTTCACGCTGTCTTCAAGGCTGTCGAACTTTTTGCGCCTGTCCTCCTGTTTACCCTCTTCAAAGTCAAAGAATGTCTCACGTATGAGGTCAAACATTCTGCGGACAATGTTTCCCATGTGAAGAAGCTCATCTTTCACAGCCTCAACTGCACTTGCGCTCGATATTGTGATTAATTTCGGGTCTAAGTACATGACATCTTCGGGCTTGTCTTCGGGTCTTAACGGGATAAGTGTTGAAATGAGTTTTGCCAGCAATGATACGAACGGGAAGAATATTATTGTGTTTAGAACGTTGAAGATTGTGTGAGCGTTTGCAATCTGTCTGCCGATATCCGGACTGCTCCAGAGAATTATCTCTCTGTAAATAGGGAATGCAAGAAGGAATATCACCGTTCCTATCAGGTTAAAGAGTACATGGCCCATCGCAGCCTGTTTTGCCGGACGTGAAGCACCCATCGCAACAACTATTGCCGTAAGTGTCGTGCCAATGTTGTCGCCGAGTATTATTGGGATTGCCGCGTCAAGGCCGATTAAACCCTGCGACGCTACAGCCATCGTCAGGCCTATTGTTGCCGCGCTGGACTGTATGAGTACTGTCAATATCATTCCTGCAATAACGCCTGTTATTGGGTTTCGGCTGAGGATAAGGAGCATGTCTCTGTGCTGCGAGATGATATGGGTTGCACTCTCCATTGTCTGCATTCCCATAAATAGGAGGCCGAGACCTACTATTCCGCTTGAAAGGTATGCTATCTGCTTCTTCTTCGAGACAATCGACATGAACACCCCAGCGAACACGAGTGGAAGCGCAAATGCCTCAATCTTGAACGCTATAATCTGTGCCGTTACCGTCGTACCTATGTTTGCTCCCATGATGATGCCTAGAGCCTGTGTGAGGTTGAGAAGCCCAGTGTTTACGAAACTGACAGTCATAACAGTAGTGCCTGTGCTTGACTGTATCAGGACTGTAACGAGTATTCCCACGAATATTCCGCGTAATGGCGTTTTCGTGAGAGTACCTATGAGCTGCCTCATCTTGTCCCCTGCAATGAACTGGAGGGCTTCGCTCATAAGTTTTATGCCGTAAAGGAATAACGCAACTCCTCCTGCGATGTTGAAGAAAGTCTTGATGTCCAACCGTAAAACCTCCTCATTAAATTAGTGATGGGGATATACATTATGCAGAGTATAACACGAGGAGTTGAGATACGGATTGTTGTTAAGTGTGATATGATTTGCGGGACATAATTTTCACATGAAAGGTTATAACATGAATCCCAATATCAAAACAGAACTGGAAGAACTGCATACTATGATACACAATATGCAGGACAGCCTTTGACATTCCGGCATTGGAGAAACGGTCAGCTGAATTAACCCGCGTAACTTCCGCTCCTGACTTCTGGAACACCGAAGGCCATGAAGAAACGTTGAAGCAGTTATCGCAGGTCAACACGAAACTTGACGGCTGGAAACATATTCAGGCAGAATACGGCGATATCATGACGCTAGAGGAGATATTGCGCGAAACCGAAGACGCTGAACTTGAGGCAGAATTTTCGCAGAGATACGAGACTTTGCGCCGTGAACTCGAACATGCAAGCCTTCTGCTTCTGCTTAACGATCCTTACGACAGCTCCAACGCCATACTGATGGTACACTCCGGCTCAGGGGGGCTTGACTCTCAGGACTGGGCGGGAATGCTTCTGCGAATGTACCTGCGTTACTGCGAACGCGAGGGCTTCAAGGCTAATGTTATCGAGGCCGCAACAGATGACGATAATGGCATAAAGAATGCGACAGTATTGGTTGAGGGCGATAACGCTTACGGTCTTCTTAAGGCTGAAAGGGGAGTACACAGGCTGGTCAGGATTTCACCTTTCGACAGTGCGCACAGAAGACATACAAGTTTTGCCAGCGTACTAGTGTCTCCAGAGTTCAGTGATGATGTAGATATTGACATAAAACCGGAGGACTTGAAGGTTGACACTTTCAGGGCATCAGGAGCAGGAGGACAGTACGTGAACAGGACGGACAGCGCAATACGAATAACCCATATCCCCACAGGAATAGTAGTAACCTGTCAGAACGAACGCAGCCAGCACATGAACCGTCAGACAGCAATGCACGTTCTCAAGAGCAGGCTTTACGACATGGCCCTTCAGGAACGTCAGGAGGAATTGTCATCTGTTGTCGGCGAAAAGAAGGAAACCACTTGGGGCAGCCAGATACGAAGCTACGTTCTTCACCCTTACACGCTTGTGAAAGACCACAGGACGAACTACGAAAAGGGCAGCATTCAGGCGGTACTTGACGGGGACATAAGCGAGTTCATAATGGAATATCTCAGGCAGAAGGCAAAAGGCGATGTATAAGAAATTTTTTGTGTTATTGATGTTGTTGCTTCTTCATGCTCCTGCAAACGCTGAAAGGTTTATCCCCTCACAGCCAGTGATAACGCTCCGTGAGATAAAGCCTGGAATGAACGGATACATGCTTACGGTGCTGAAGGGGACGAAACCTTCAAAGATACCCGTAAAAGTTGTCAGCATAGTCCCGCAGAAGCCTGGAAAGAATATCACCGACACTCTCTTAATCAGAATGCAGGGAACGAAGCTGGCACAGGGAATGAGCGGTTCACCTGTTTATCTTGGAGGCAGATTGGCGGGGGCAGTACGAAGCGGGTGGGACAACAGCAGTCAAAATCTTGCGCTGGTTACGCCAATAGAGGCTATGTGTGAGATGTATGGTTCCGGGATTTCAACCGCTGGAAGCCGTGAAGCTCTTTCACTCACGAATGTTTCAGTGTCAGGTCTAAGAGTGAACAGCCCGTCAATGTCAGAGCTTTCCCGAAAAATTGGAGTAAGTTTCACGCAGGGAATAAGCATGGGTTCGCATGGTGCTGAAATTGGAGGCAATGCGCTGAAACCCGGCGACTCACTTGCGGTGCTGCTTGTGTGGGGAGATGTAGAGATTTCGGCAATAGGCACTGTTACTGCGACTGCTAGAGATGGAGGATTTATAGCGTTCGGCCATGATATGCTGAAGCGCGGCAGAGCGGCGTACCCGTCAGCGGGAGCGTACATTCACGAGATAATAGACAGCACCTTATTCCCCTTCAAGCTGGGAAGTCCAATGGGAATAAACGGCACAATCACTCAGGACAGGGAAGCAGGAATAGCGGGAAAGTTCGGGAATTATCCCCCGTCAATAGCAGGAGATTTTGTGTTCAGGGATCTCGATACCGGCGGTGAAAGCAGGTACAAATTCCGGGTAATAGCCGATGAGTTTCTTGGAGCGGATTTAATCGAGGGAGTATTCAAGGGACTGGCGGAAGAAGTATGGGGACGAACCGGTCAGGGAACAATGAGCGTAAATCTTAGGATAGACGGCCGTAATGTACCTAACGGCTGGGCGCGTAAAGATATATTTTACTCGGAGGAGAACGTTATAGATGAGGCGTTCAAGCAGGCAAAATCAGTAATCAGCTCATTTCTGACGCAGCCGTTCTCGGATACTCTGCCCGCAGGATTTTCAGTTACGGTAGAGGCAGCGCAGAACCCCAAAATCCTTATGATAGAGGACGTTAAAGCACCAGAGGACGCAAAACCAGGCGAAGAGATAGAGGTTAATGTGAAGCTGAGGGGTTGGAGGACAGAACCTATTACGCGAAAGTTTGCCCTGAAGATACCTGAAGACGCTTCAGGAGTAGTAGAGCTTGTAGTGAGGGGCGGCGGAGAACAGTCATTGCCTCAGACGGCTATAGATGAAGGGTTAAAGAGTATAGACGGTCTGGAAAGAATGCTGACGGAGTTCAAGGCAGTGGACGGTAACAACGAACTTATACTGGAACTCAACGCTGACACTACAGGGGACATAATCAGGAAGATAAAGTCAGGCAAGAAGGATAAAGCCAAAAAGAAGACAGAGCGTGAACCAGATTTTCTGCCGGAGGAGACTGAATATCTAAGCGAGACTAAAGAACGCCGCATTAAGGAAGGAACGCTGAAGATATACAGCTCTGAATATCTTATAGACGGTCTGATGAAGCGTATAATCCACACGGAGAAGTAGGGCAATGTCAGTATTATTCATCACAATAGAAGGCATAGACGGTTCAGGAAAGAGTACGCAGTCAGAGAGGCTGTCGAAGTGGCTTGAGGAACGGACGGGACGCAGGACATTGCGGACGTTTGAGCCTGGAGGGTGGCCGGGAGGAAAGATATTCCGTGAGTCAATCCTGAACAGCGAGGGATATTCCTCGATGACAGAATTGCTGATGTTTCTGGCGGATCGGGCGGAACACGTGAAAAGGGTGATACTTCCGGCATTGAGGCAGAACCAGAACGTAATATGCGAACGCTACAACGAATCGACATTAGCGTATCAGGCAGGAGGACATGAGCTGAACCCAACGCAGGTGAAACGCATAATACGAGCCTGTAATTTCCCTGAGCCTGATATAAAGATACTCCTCGACATTTCGCCGGAACTTGCCATCGAACGAATAAAGTCCCGCAACGGCAAGCGTGATAAATTCGAGGCTGAAGGATTATCACTAATGAAAGCGGTATCAACTTTCTACAGGTTAATGGCACAGGACGATCCCAAGAAATTTCTGCGGATATTATGTGATGATCTGAGCGAGGAAGAAGTTTTTGCGGCCATGAAATCCAGATTGGAGGCCATGACGTGAGCGCGATACAGATAAAGCGTCGAGGCGGTGAACCAGCTGCGTCATCGCAGCCCCGAATAGAGTACGGAGGAGGAAGCACAGGACATCAGGCAAGCCCTGCGAGTGCTGTAGCGTCATCAGCATTTTCGTTTGACGCAGCGATGGAGGCTACGGAACTTGAGGAGCTGCTTGACCAGCTTTACGAGTTATCTGACAAACTCTCAGTATTTCCAGGCGGAAGGCTGATCGAGGAATACAGGAATGTGCTTCACGAACTGCTGAAACGTGCTGCGCAAGGTCTTAGGATAAAGCGGGATATGAGGTGGCGCAAGACCGACCGCAAAATGTACGTAACGATAGAGCGTGCAGGGAAGGCAATGGAGGAGTTAGAGGAGGCATTTCTTTACGAGGGAAACAGGACGAAGGCACTTGCATTAATGGAGGAGATAAAAGGATGTCTGATCTCGCTGTTAATGTAACATGGAAGGAGATAGTTCGGGAGACAGAGGCGGGAAACATTCCGCATTGCCGCGCAATATCCGCACCCTTGAAGTACCATGAGGAGATAACGCAGGAGATAGCGCGCATGGTTTTGGGGAGTTACAGAGCCACCCACCCTGACATTATGGCTGCCGGAACGCCTGGAAAGCCGCCCAAAATTGATGAATGCCGTGAACTTATAGAGAACATAGCGTTAAAGCCTATGGAAGCTCCTAGAAGGCTGGGAGTAATAATGTCAGCGGACAAGTTGCAGTTGCCAGCGGCAAACTCACTCTTAAAACTCGCAGAAGAACCCCCAGAACATGCCTGTTTATTATTTTTGATGGAGGACGGAAGGTTATTTCTGCCAACGCTAAGGAGCCGTTCACGTTTCAGCACAATAATAATGCAGGAACATTTACAGCCGCAAAGAATGCCCCAGAATACCGTTGAATGGGTAAGATGGCTTGCTGAAGTATGCAAAGCCGGAACGAAAGCCGACACGATAACGGAATATCTTGAAGCATGGTCGGACTATGCTATGAGTACGGGAGACATAGAACTTGCGGAGAGAATTGAGAAACTGAGGATAATATCATCGCGTAACAATTTATCGATATTTATGTTAAGCGACATAATAATACTTGCACTAAGAGAGGGAAACAGGAACATTGAGTGTTTACTTGACGATTTTCGGTAAGCCTAGATATTTGGGACTTGCCGACATAGATGATGAAAAATTTAACTTTAACTTGGATAAACCGCGCTGGTCAGTAATAAGGACATCGCGTGGCTATGAGATGGGATTGCCCGGCGGAAAGCTCAACGATGAACAGCAGGTGAAGTACCGGGCATCGTCAACATCATTCGAGGAAGCGTCAGAAGCAATGCTTCAGGACGTAGAATTTGTGCGTGAAGCGGACGCAGAGGACATAGAGAACTACTACATGTGCAGGCATGAAGAGGAAGAGGCGTTATTGACCGGGCGCAAAATACTGTCAGAACACGGCCTTAACATGAAGCTGGTAGATGTAGAATACATGCTTGACCGCAGGAAACTGTATTTTTACTTTACGGCGGAACAGCGCGTGGATTTCCGTGAATATGTGAGGAGCCTTGCCCATGAGTTTCGGACGAGAATAGAGATGAGGCAGGTAGGGATACGGGACGAGGCGAGAATAGTGCAGGGAATAGCGTCATGCGGCCGTCCATGCTGCTGTGGTTACTGGCTTCGTGGTTTCAGCCCTATAAGCATACGGATAGTGAAGGAGCAGAGGTCCGCGCTAAACCCAACGAAGATATCAGGAATATGCGGCAGATTAATGTGCTGTATGTCATACGAGAAGGAGCTATATTCGGAGCTGTGGTCGAAGCTGCCCGGGCCAGGAACAAAGATAAAGACTGAACAGGGAATTTATGTCCTTGAGAGCCTAGATGTCGGGCAGGAACACGTGAACATACGCTGTCCAACAGGAAGGCTTTTGCCCGTGTCGATACAGGAGTTTCCGGATTTCAGGGAGACGGTATTGCGAGGCGAGGAATGGGGTGAGGACAAGGAATACGCGGAGAAGAAGCGTAAGGCAGCGGAGAGGATTGCGGCGATAAAGGCGCGTGCGGAACGAATGAGGACATCGCGTTCTGGTGTGAAGGTGAATGCTCATGCGCTGAGACCGAAGGACGTTAAGGCGGATAAGAAGCTGTCAGTTGCGGGACAGAAGGTCAAGCAGTCTAAACCTGCGAACAGTGAGAGTGTTGCGAAACCTAGACGCAAGAAGCCGCGTAACAAGGTACAGCAGAAGCCAGTACAGGAATAATGTAATCCCCTGCGCCGTAATGACACAGGGGAAAATTTTGCTTTTCAGTCAGTGGTCGTTGTAGCGATGACAACTTCACCTCCTGTTTTCTCACAGCCTGGCTCATAAGTGCGCTCACCACAGCAGACATCGGAAGTCCTATATCCTCGCAGAGCTGGGCAAATTCCTTCTTCATTTTGCTGTCAATAATTACCGTTAATTTTGTCTTCTCAGTCTTCGTCTTTGTTTTTGCGGCCATGACACAATCACTCTCCCTGCTACAACACCGGTATTGCTTCTGCGGGTTCTTCCTCCTCTACTTCATCAAGATTATACAGCTCAAGCCCCATACCAATTTCGTTAAGGCTGTCCGAAGAGAAAATTATTGCCTGAACAAGACGGTCTAATCTCTCCATCTCTGCCCGCGCTTCAGGACTTGTTGATTTCGCATACTCCACAAAATCATCCCACGTTCTTACATCTTCGTACTTCATCAGTCCTTATGCCCCCTTATATATTCATCACGTTCACACTTTATGTCCCGTACGCATTCACCTTCTTGCACACACAAAAAAGCGGAACCCCCACACTCGGGAATTCCGCCTTAATTTCAAGTTTTCGTTACTGTACTTGCAGATTAGAATGTTACTGACGTTCTGAACCTGATTACGTTGTCGTTGTCAACGGTGTCGAGATCCTGGTCAACATGCATGTAGTTCAGACCCATTGTCGTGCTGTCGTTGAGCTTGTACTGAACGCCTACACCAACCTCGTAAGGCTTCCTATCCTTGAAAGGATCGGCCGCTGTACCGGTGCCGAGTGCATCCTCCATAACATAGCCGTAGTAGAAGATGTGAGTTGCCCACTTCTCGTTCCACTCCTGGCCGAGAGCTACTCTCCAGTACTTAATGTCGTTCGCAGCCTGCCTTGTTGCAAGCGTCGGGCTGTAGAATATCGCGCCGTCTGCACGAACGATATACCCCTTGTCATACTGGCCGTACTCAAGCCATAAGCTGGTGTACTTCAGAAGCTCCTGCTTCACATCAACCATCAATGCCCAGTGGTTTGCATCGTCAACCCAGCCATTACCGTCCGGGATGAAATACCCTCTGCCTTCCCAGCCGGTTGCTGTTGCCTGAAGCTGCTTCATCTTCTGATGATAGAATATACCCTTCAGACCAACGTTCTCATTGAAGTCAAAGTGCAAGCCGCCCCATACCGTCCACATATTATCGAACGCTGTATCGCCTGGTGCTGCTGCTACTCCTGGTGCTGCCCAGTTCTCTGCATTATCCGCTATGAATGCCTGTACACCGAGATCGAGTCCAACCTGCTCTGTGAACTGAAGGTTAGCACCAAGCATAGCCATCCAGCTGCTCCATGCTGTTCCTGCATTGCCAAACCTGCCATTAAGTCCGTCTGGGTGAGCAAGCACCAAATCAACATTGCCGAGAGCAAAATTCTTTGCGAAGCTGAAGCCCGTCATTGCCCAGTCCGTCATAGGCTGATCGCCAGTCCAGCCGCCTGTAACAACGTCGCCGATGTTGTTGTCAACCTTGTACTTGCCTTCCCATGCTCTGGAGAAACGTCCCACTGTGAACCTGCTGTCGAAGAAGAACGGCATTTCCACGAAGAAGCGGTCAAAGTCTGCATCGTCGCCAAAATCGCCGCCGTTAAGCCTGCCAAAGAAATGGAACTGGTCATCTTCGCCCCAGAAACGCTCGAAGATCAGTTTCGCGTCATCGAATGAGAACTGGCCATCGCCATCACCTGTACGATTTCCCTGTGCCACGTTTGCCTTCTGATAGGAGAGGTCAAGCGCGAGTACGCCGTGAATGTGCCATCCGCCGAGCCTGCTCTCAAGAAGTGCTACCCTCTCGTCAAGCTCATCAACCCTTACGCCGAGTGCTTCAAGCTCATCTTTGAACTCAACGACGAGCCTCTTGAGCATTTCAACGTCCTGCTTGCTGGCCTTTGTCATATCGACAACTGCGAGTGCCCTAGCGAGAGCCGAAGCCATCTCGTAACGTGTTGTCTGCTGTTTGCCCTTGTACAGTCCATCGGGATACCCTGAAAGTATGCCATGTGCTGCGAGCTGTCCGATTGCGTCATAAGCCCAGTGGTTCATCGGGACGTCCATGAAAGGATTGGTCTGCGAGAAAGCTGGAGCTGCCAGTGCTGCTACTGCTACTATAGCTGCTAATACTGCTATTTTCCTCATTGTGAAAACCCCCTTATGAAATTGTCAATGAACTTATCGTCTTACGCTCTCAGTCTTAATTCGTTAAGCCCTGAGCCTGCGGGGGGTTGGGAAAGTATCCTTGTTTCCTTTCAGAACCTCTTTTGCAGATTACAGAGGCTTCTTAAATCTGACCTCCTGCGTCCCCGCGTTTCAACTTTTTCCTTAATGGCTGAACGGGGATTGCTGCACCTCATTTCTTAGCCGTCTGGTTCACAAGTTGTGCGTTGGTTTGACGATTTCCTACTACGTATTTCCTGTAGGACGGTGCATATGATACAACAGTGGGACGAAATTGCCTATACGTAATTTTGCGTATAAATCTTAGCAGTATTTATTGCAAGAAATTATACATACATTATGCAATCCTCGTTGTAGAAAGGGAGGAGGTCATCATGAGTGAGGAAGGTCATGTGTTCGGATTTTGCCTGAGAGATGAGAATGCGGTCGAAGGGGTCTTTGTGGGGAGGAGCGTCTTCGGGACGGGAGAGGGTTTCGAGGGTGAATATGTGTGCTATATTGAGAGTTAGACACTTCATCTTTGCGCCCTCGCAGTAATGGACGAGTTCGCTGGGTGAGACGTTGAGGTTTTCTGGACGGCGCATGTGTTTTATCATTGTTTCCCATACCGATACGACGCTATAGAATATGACATTTTCGGAGGAATTTATGATTTTATTTGCTTTTATGGGAAGTTTGCTGTTCTCTGTCAAAGCCCAAAGCAACATATGAGTATCAAGAAGTATTTTCATTGCAGATTATTCGACTCCGAAAAGTTTTGCAATTTCCTCATTGTCAGCGTCAAAGTCGTCCGGTACTGTAAATTTTCCCTTAGCAACTCCGATCCGAGATGTTTTTGGTTCATCGTAGTATTCAGTTATTTTTGCGACGGGAAGGCCTTTTCTGGTGATGATGATTTGGTTTTCCTCGCCATCTTCGAGAAGTCCAAGAAGCTCATATAGAGTTTCCTTTGCATGAGCAGCATTTACGTACATGATAATTGTCTCCTTGTGTGAAATTTCAGCCATTATAGCATTCGTCTGCATTGAGAATGTTAATGCAACGTAGCAGGCAGATATTTTGCATTTTTATATTGTTAATGTGTCGAAGTCATCGGGCACTGTGAACTCTCCTTTCGCAACGCCAATTTTGACACCGCGAGGGGGGTTGTAGTAGTCAACAAGTTTTGCCACAGGCAGCCCCTTTTTTGTGATGACTATCTGGTGTTCATCGCCATACTGGACTTTTCCCATTAACTCAGGCAGCTTTTCTTTGAACTCCTCATAATCTACGCGCATTGCATATTTCCTCCTTTGGTTATGCTGGCTAAAATTATAGCATTTACTCGAACTCACGCTTCAGTGCTTCAAGACCTTCACGCGCATGTGTAAGGCTTACGATACAAATTGCGCTTTCGGAAGTGGAATTGATTATCTCGATATTCACGTTCACGCCGGCAAGCGCACGGAATACCTTTGCGAGGGTATGAGCGAAATCGCCCGGTGCTTTCATGGCTACGGTTATGGCGGCAATTTCTGTTGCGAACGACACACCCTGACCCCCTAAACGCTCTGAGACCTCACGGCATACAGGTATCATGTCATCGAGCCTGTCCCTGCTGATTAGGAACGACAAATCCGAACGTCCGCCGCGCATTGTGTTCTGTGTTACCATGCTGACTCTTACGGAATGTGAGGAAAGCTCGCCGAATATTTCCGCCGCAATTCCTGGAACGTTGGGAAGTCCGAGAAATACCACGTGTACGCAGTTATCGTTGAATGTTATTGTACTCATGAAAATATTAATCCCCTTTCAATGTCTATGTCTGGTAAATTTTACAATGGCCTGTGCTAAAATTGCAGGTAATCTTTCACACAAACTTAATTATTTCATTCATGCAGGGAGGTAATTTATTGAGCCTCGTTTACTTCTTACTATGGATAATCTTTAACGGCAGGATTACCATTGAGATTGTAATTGCCGGAGCGTTCATATCAATTATGCTTGACGTTTTCGTCAGGAAAATCCTTCGTCTTAGCCTCACTGTCTCTAATCTCCTCAGAACAGCCAAAATCCTTCCAGATATTATTCTCTGCATCATCGTGCTTCTGATTGAGATTATACGCGCAAACTTCTCCATCATTAAGCTGGTTCTAGCTCCGCAAATTGAGGTTGAACCGTGTCTGGTGAAGTTCAAAACTCCGCTTCGCACTGAGGCGGCAAGGGTTGCGCTTGCAAACTCAATCACCTTAACGCCAGGTACAATAACTGTATCGCTTGAGGGTGATGAACTTTTGGTACACGCTCTGAACAGGGACTTTGCGCAGGGTCTCAACGGCGGAGTGTTCGTCAAATTGCTGGGAAGAATGGAGAGGATACTTCATGCCTGATGCCGGAACAATACGCAGCTTTCTGCTCACGGGGAGCGTAATCTTTCTGTCGGTAACAATATTCTTCTGTCTCATGAGGGCAGCATTAGGGCCGCGTTTTTCTGACAGGATAATCGCCGCCAACATCATTGGCACTAAAATTATCCTGCTTATTGCTGTACTTTCCCTTATTATCGGCGAAAGTTACCTTGCTGACATATGCCTGATTTACGCGGTCATAAGTTTTCTGTCGGTTGTTGTGCTGGCAAGGTCAGTTATCGAGAAGAAGGAAGGTGCTGAAGAATGATAAGGGTAATCATCGCGGGGATACTGATGATTTCGGGACTGTTTGTTCTGGGAATTGCGACGGTGGGAATATTCAGGTTCTCGACGATGCTGAACAGGATACATGTTGCGGCAAAATGCGACACATTGGGAGCATTGCTGGTACTTTCGGGGCTTATAGTGCTTTCGGGGTGGACTGTGTTCTCGCTGAAACTTGGACTTGTCATAATGTTCCTGTGGCTGTGCAATCCTGCGGCGAGCCATCTTGTTGCGCGTGCGGAAGTGAAGACCAATCCAGAACTTGAGCGGATATGTGATTTTGTTGACATGACGGAAGGGGAGGGCGGCAATGATAATCGTTGAGTGGCTGTTACTGCTGTTCCTGATAGTGTGTGCAATAGCCGTGTCAATCTCTAAGAACCTTCTGAACTCGGTGATAATCTTCATGAGTTACAGTCTAGTCATGGCAGTAATATGGGTGTTGCTGAGGTCGCCGGATTTAGCAATTACGGAGGCTGCTGTAGGTGCTGGTGTAACGAGCGTGTTGTTCTTTCTGGCACTGAGGAAAATAGGCCAGATGGGACACAAGGAAGATGGATAAGATAATAACGAAAGGAGAAAAACACTCATATGAATACAGAGACACTGCCAGATAACGTCAGGACTATTCAGGACGATAAAGTAGTTATTCCAGATGAAATGCAGAAGATACTTGGTGTAGCCAATGGTTACAGAGTTATGTTTATTGCTGACGGCGAGGAAGTACGCATAGTTAATCCTGCTATACACGCTATGAGGAAACTTCAGGAAGAAATGAAGGGTGCGGCAGAAGAGGCAGGCCTTTACACGGAAGATGATGTTGTTGCGCTGGTAAAGGAAGTACGTGCAGAACTGGCAGAGGAAAGGGCTGCGAAAAAGAATGAGAGTGTTCATAGACACGAATATTCTGATTTCATGCATAGTATGGCCTGACAGCAAACCCAAACAGGCATTTTTCAAGGCAGCATATAGTTGTGGAAATACAGCAATAATCTGTGAATACAGCATAGAGGAACTGTACAGAGTATTCAGCCGAAAATTTTCGGTTTACATGTCTAGCATGGAAGATTTCCTTAAAGACCATATGTTTGCTCTGGAGCTTGTGCCTGTTCCAGCAAAACCAGCAGTAAACATCATCAACGCTAAGAATAATCTGTCTCAGCTCGTCTCAGATGTCAACGTCAACAATGAACCCGTGATAATCGTCAATGACAGCGGGGAAAATGCCGTTCTACTATCTCAAGATGATTGGAACTCAATACAGGAAACGCTTTACCTTTATTCTGTTCCCGGAATTGCTGAGAGCATTATTAAGGCAGGGCAAGAGAATTTGACAGAATACACGGCGTATGATCCTAATGAGGAATGGTAGATGTATCTTGTTAGGTTCAGCAAGCAGGCAGAAAAAGACAAGAAATTGCTGAAGGCTTCGGGGCTTGAGGATAAAGCCAAAAATTTACTCAATATAATTATGGTTGACCCTTTCCAGAATCCTCCACGTTATGAGAAACTTCTGGGCGATTTACAGGGGTAATCTTTCGAGGAGGATAAACCTTCAGCACAGGCTCGTAAATGACGTTACCGAGAACACAGGAAATCTTTTGTCTTCAGACGGTACGCCTTATGACGGAATAGTCCGCGTGAAAAGAATGTGGACGCATTATGAATAGAAAGGAGATACACAATTTTGAACGAAGAATTACGCAGAATATGGCAGCAATTCTACGACTGGGTAGTCGGCAATGGCCCCCGCCCCGAAAATGAGGTAATCCCCGAAGAACCGCCGCCAGATTTACCCTTCACTCAGAAGCCCAGAGACAAATACTCCCGCTTCCACGAGGCAACACTCAGGGAAAGATATTCGCAATGGGTTGAAATTCACGGCCTCCACATATTCTCGATACTCTATGCAGGTTTGAGCGTCCTGACATGTATTGTCATAGTCTCGCTGCTTCTGGCAACTGTCGCAGAACTTCCGCCATTCGGCCACGAACGCAACCCGGCAAACAACGAGGTCATACGGCGTTACGTTGAACACGGAGGACATGAAACCGGCGCACAAAACATCGTTGCAGGGTTAATCCTCGATTACAGGGCATTCGACACGTTCGGGGAATCGGCTGTCCTCTTCACGGCAGCTGTCAGCGTATTGATGTTATTGGGGGCTTCACGGCGAAACAGAACTGATGATGGCGCATCTCCCCACACTGACGGGGCAGGGCGGAACTTCATGCAGCGAGGGCCTCCTGAACTCAGGCTTCACACGTTCAGGAGAGATGACGCAATATTGCGCGGCGTTGCAACCCTCTCAATCCCCGCAATCCTCATGATGGGCTGTGTCGTCGTCATAAACGGACATCTCTCACCAGGCGGCGGCTTCTCAGGCGGGGCAATCCTCAGTACAGCTTTAATCCTCGCGGCTAATGCTTACGGCTTCGAGCGTGTCCATGACTTCTTCAACGAGCGCACCTTCATCGTCTCAAGCTCAACAGCGTTAATGATTTACGCACTGTCAAAAGGCTACTCGTTCTTCACGGGAGCAAATCACATTCACTCGGTAATTCCCAAAGGAACAATCGGAAATATTCTCAGCGGCGGGTTAATTCTTCCGCTTAATGTATGCGTTGGGTTAATCGTTGCAGGGACACTTTATGGATTTTACGCTCTGTTCAGTGAGGGGGATATATAAGACATGCTCGAAAAATTATTGCTTAATCACTATGAGGCTGCCGCAGTCATTCTCTCAGGCATAGGACTTACAAACCTTCTTTTACAACGCAACCTCATAAAGAAGATAATCGGCCTTAACATCATGGATACTGCTGTGTATCTCTTTCTCGCGGCAAAAGGTTATGTTGAAGGACGCGCCGCACCCATACTCATTGAGAACGGTGCAGGAGGGTGGGTAACTTCCTCATCGGTATACGTGAACCCTGTGCCTGCCGGACTGGTTCTTACCGGTATAGTTGTGAGCGTAAGTGTTACGGCATTTGCTCTGGCTTTGACGCTGAAACTTTACGAGAGCTACGGAACTCTGAACATTGACGAGGCACTTCTCAGAATGACGGAGGAACAGGAACAGCTTGAAGCCCGTATAGATGAGGCGGAACAGGAAGTGCTGGCATGATTGGAATGTTAGTGTACAATATCCCCTTCGCAAGCATATTCATGATGATGATTGCGGCCATAATCACTCCGCTTCTCCCCAACAGAAACAGGCTTCCGGAAAAGTTATCGTGCTGTGTCATTGCGTGTGTCGGAGTAATGTCGGCGTATCTTCTGTATTCGCTTACGGCAGGGGGGCAGAGTTTGAGCTTCAACTTTGCGATGGGGCATTTTCCCGCGCCATGGGGCAACGAACTTCGCGCCGGCCCTCTTGAGGCTGTGTTATCCCTCGTTTTCTGCACGGCAATGCTGCTGTCTCTGACGGGCAATCTATCCTCAACCGCTGAAGACATAGCCCCAAAAAGACGCAATATATTCTGTGTACTCGTAAACCTCCTCACAGCTTCATTACTTGCACTGACGTACACCAATGACCTTTTCACAGCATATGTTTTCATCGAGATTAACACCATAGCTGCCTGTGCAATCGTTGCCGTAAAGGAAGGCCCCGAAACTGCTAGAGCCGCACTTCGTTATCTGGTTATGAGCCTCGTAGGTTCAGGATTAGTGATGATAGCGATATGCCTTCTCTACGACTTGACCGGACACCTTCTCATGCAGAACATGCACGGTGCTATTCAGGTTCTTGTCGCAACAAAAAGCTACATGATGCCTCTCACAGTATCACTGGCTCTAATCACCGCAGGACTTGCCATAAAGAGCGCGTTATACCCCTTTGCTTCATGGCTTCCGGACGCTCATGGTTCATCGACTAATGCTTCAAGTGCAATACTATCCGGTCTCGTCCTGAAGGGCCATATATTCACAATCATAAAGATATTCTATCGGGTATTCGGGCTTGATGTCATTCACCTTCTCAGAATGGACACAGCAATATTCATTCTTGGATTGCTGGCCATGATTATGGGATCTGTACATGCTCTGAGGCAGAATAACGTGAAGAGAATGATAGCATGGTCAAGCGTTGCACAGGTAGGGTACATATTTCTCGGCGTAGGGTTGAACACCGCAGCAGGGATAGCCGCAGCGTGTCTTCATATCATCGTTCATGCCTGCGTAAAGCCGATGTTATTCACCGCAGCAGGAGGGCTAAGCAATGCCGCAGGACACAAAAAGGGACTTCACGCCTTAATGGGAACATTTTACGTGAACGTCTGGGCAGGATTGGGGCTTATTGCAGGGGCATCTTCAATGATGGGTATTCCAGGTTTTGCCGGGTTCGCGTCAAAACTCAGCCTTACGATGGCATCATTCGACAGCAAGACAGTAGTATGGGCACTCTCAGCACTTGCGGCAAGCTCGGTACTTAACGCGCTGTATTACGTTCCGGCGGTTATCGTTGTTCTAACCCGCAACAAGGACGCTCACAAGAACTTCACGGCTCATGCTCCAACAATGTCATACAAGGTATCAATGTGCGTGTTTCTAGTGCTGAATTTCTACTTGGGACTGTTCTGTGTGCCATTGCTCAGGCTGATTACACGGGGGGTGAACGTATTATGATGACGAGCAACACATTTCTTACATTGTCGCCGGTTCTCTTCCCGATACTTACGGGGTTTGCACTGTTCTCACGGCCTATCTTCGAGGACAGGCATATATACGTTGGAGTGATGACATTTGCGACATCGGCGATAACATTCTTTGCGGCGTTCATGACGAGCGAGGAACTCATAACGTTATGGCGGATTACCGATACACTGTCCATTGCGTTCCGTATGGATTACCCTGCGCGTGCATTCTCGTGTCTGGTGGCGTTTATATGGCCATTAGTTACGATTTACGCGTTTGAGTATCTGAGACGAAGACCGCCGGTTGACAGGTTCTATGCGTTCTTCCTGTCTACTTTCGGGATATTAATCGGTGTTGCCTGTGCCGGAAATCTCCTGACACTGTACCTGTTCTACGAGCTTATGACGTTCCTTACTCTTCCGCTTGTAATGCACTCACAGAAACGCGAGTCCATTCGCGCAACAATCTCGTACCTTCTGTATTCACTCACAGGAGCGGCAATGGCATTGGGAGGCTTCTTCTTCTTCCAGGTCTATGGTGTGTCAATGGACTTCACGCCCGGAGGAGTTCTCGACATGGCCAGAATAACAGCCGGGAACAGCCGGGAAATGCTCCTTACCGTAACGTTCCTGACGCTTTTAGGTTTTGGGGCAAAGGCTGGACTTGTTCCGCTTCATGCATGGCTTCCGACTGCTCACCCTCAAGCTCCCACTCCTGCAAGCGCAGTTCTCTCAGGTCTCATAACGAAAGCCGGAGTAATTGCGATGTTCAGGGTGATATATTACGTTGTGGGAGATGATTTTCTGCGCGGAACGTGGGTTCAGACAACGTTAATATGTATGGCACTGCTGACGATATTCACTGGTTCAATGATGGCATATGCGGAACCTCACCTGAAGAAGAGGATTGCATGGTCAAGCGTCAGCCAGGTTTCATACGTAGTGTTTGCGATGATGCTGCTGACACCTGACGGGATACGGGGAGCAGTGTTGCAGATTGCGGCTCATGCTATGGCGAAAAGCTGCCTTTTCCTGAGTGCGGGGGTAGTAATATACTTTACGCTGCAGGGAGCGAACTATCACTATGCTGACCAGCTAAGGGGAGTTGGCAAGGAGCTTCCGATAACCATGACGTGTTTTGCGCTTGCGTCAGTATCGCTGATAGGGCTTCCAGTTACGGGAGGTTTCACGGCGAAATGGTACATGGCGGCGGGAGCGTTAGGGCTTGGATCTCTGGGAATGCTCGGGATTGTAGTATTAATGGTCAGCGCACTTCTTACGGCTGGATACTTGCTGCCGATAGTTACGGACGCATTCTTTCCTGGAGAGGATTATGATTATTCCAGTGTAGTGCCGTTCCACTTGCCAATGAACATGCGTATTCCGTTGCTGATGTTGAGTGCTGGAGCTGTATTAACTGGTGTATTTGCCGGACAGATTATAGACTTTGTGAGCAGTAAGATTATTCCTGTATTGCTGTAAGAAATTTCCCCCTTGCCTGAACGAAGAGGTTTGGGGGATTTTTTTGCGATAAAGATAAAAAGTCTCGTCATATGATTTTTAGTAATTCTCTACGGAAAGATTACCGGCGATGAATGTGAAAGGCTCTGAAGGCTGCGGGCTTAAAAGAAGTTATGTTGTTCACTGTTCCTGCCGAAGTATGGACGGCTGACGAGGGTATTCTGATGGAAAGCTATGCACGTTACCAGCTTTATGTTTACCCTGAATGGCTGAAGTCTCTTATGGCTGGTGAAAAACCGGATACTTATGACGGCAGGCCCTTCAAGATTCTCGAGGCAAGCTGGGGTGAAGAGAAAACATTGTATGCGAACGGCCATATTCCAGGAACAATTCACATCAACACCGATGAATTTGAAGAAGGCCCAATCTGGAACAGGCTTTCCGACGCGCAGTTGAAGAAGGCACTGGAAGCCAACGGAGTTACGAAAGACACTCTTGTAGTTCTCTACAGCACAACACAGAATATGGGAGCGGCTCGAATAGCATGGATAATGATGTATTGCGGAGTTGAAGATGTGAGGCTTCTCGATGGCGGTTTCAATGCGTGGAAGAACGCTGGATTTGCTGTTTCTACAGAATCGACACTGAAAGAACCCGTCAAAGGTTTTGGAGCAGAAGTACCGCTTAACCGTGAACTTATCATCGACTTGGAGGAAGCGAAAGCACTCCTGGAAAATCCCAATGGAAGGCTTGTGAGTATCAGGACGTGGGAAGAACAGATAGGTGAAGTTTCTGGTTATGCAGGCTGGAACTTGAAGGGCAGAATTTCGGGAGATGTATGGGGACATTGCGGCCATGAAGGTTCGGCGGGAGTTTCGGATTTCGAGAACATTGACGGAACGATGAGGAATGTCGATGAGATTGCTGCTCTCTGGAAAGAATGGGGAATTCACCGTGAGAATGAAATAGCGACATATTGCGGAACAGGCTGGAGGGCGGCGGAGATTTCGTTCAACTTCTATGTACTGGGCTGGCCGCACATATGGATATATGATGGAGGCTGGTATGAATGGTCGAGCGATCCTGCAAATCCATTTCTTACGGGAGACCAGAAACCGAGATTTAAGTAGGATGAGATGGGATTGTTCTTCGCAATAATTTCAGTTTTGGGCGCAGTGGTGATAGTTCCGATTTTGTGTGTTCTCGAATATTATTCGGGAATAAAGATGGGAATGTACCGTTACTTTGTCCTGAAAAATTCGTGGTGGCTGAAAAATGTATTTACGCCAGAGACGCTGCCAGTATTGAGGGTAATATCACTGCTGATTGTAGCAGCGGGAATTTATTTTGCCATAAGGACACTGAGACGCTCAAAGTTTTTCAAAACACTTTGGGAACTTTATGGAATTATAATTTTCTGCGGGAATTTTTACGTGCTTGGGACTGAAAATTTCATGAACCTCAAGACAGCTCCATTTTTCGGCATTACCTGTATTGTGGTGGCTGTGTCTTATTCTCTGGGAAGTCTTCTCTAGCTTTATCAAAGGAAAAAATCACAACCACCGGCGTAGCCGGTGGTTTGCTCAGCACTAGAAGGGCATGTTACAGGCTGCACCTGAAGGGGCTTATCTTTTGCCTCCTGTTACGACAGCTTCACCCGTAAACGGGTCATACAGTTCTTTCCTGCTGAGTTCATCGGATAACTTATCTTCGTTCAACTGTTTTCGTATGTAATCTTCTATCTTCTTCTGGTTACGTCCTACTGTATCGACATAGTAGCCACGACACCAGAACTGTCTGTTAAGATTAGCGAAGCGGTCAAAACTCATCAGAGAGCTCTTACCTTTAAGATATCCCATGATTTCAGAAACACTGAATTTAGGAGGGATACTCAAAAGCATATAGTAAGCCTAATTATAAAACAGTAAATGTGATAAAATACAAAAACAGCATATTCAGAAGATTATAGTAAAAGAGTAATAGAGTGTCGCCAAGAGGGATCCACGTACCGACAGACGAGTGAAGTATTCAAAGTGGCGTTAATAACTATTCAAGAATGGGGAAAAAAGCTGAAGGAAGTAGGAAACTTGCCCCACAAAAGCTTAAAGAGTATTTAGCTAAA
>CALAUZ010000014.1 GCA_937892105.1 uncultured Fretibacterium sp.
TATCAGGTGTTGCGGAAGGCTGTGTTCAGTCTGAATGCGCGTTAATCGGCGGTGAAACTGCTGAAATGCCCGGCTTCTATCCAAAAGATGAGTATGATATTGCTGGTTTCTGCGTTGGAGTAGTTGAGAAGGACGAAATTCTTGACCCAAAGAATGTTAAGGCGGGAGATGTCGTTATTGCGCTCCCGTCATCGGGGGTTCACTCCAATGGTTTCTCGCTTGTGAGGAAAATCTTTGAGGGACATGACATGAAGGCTTATATCCCTGAGTTTGGGAAGACATTGGGAGAGGAACTTCTTACGCCGACAAGGATTTACGTGCGTGAAGTGCTGCCAGTGATGAAGCATGTTAAGAGTATAGCGCACATTACTGGCGGGGGTTTCTGGGAGAACATACCGCGTTCAATCCCTGAAGGTATGGCCGCAAAAATATCACTGTCATGCATAAAGACACCCCCCGTATTTGACGCGATAATGCGTGCAGGGAATATTAACCGTGATGAAATGTACCACGTCTTCAACATGGGAGTAGGAATGGTGCTGATATGTTCCAGAGATGAGGCTGATGAAGTATTGGGAGCAGTGAAAGGCTCATATGCTGCCGGAGAAATAGTGAAAGGAGAAGGAGGATTAATATTATGCTGAGGATAGCAGTGTTAGTGTCAGGAGGGGGAACGAACCTTCAGGCATTAATAGACGCGCAGGACAACGGGATATTATCGTCGGGGAGGATTGCGCAGGTAATTTCGAGCTGTGAAGGGGCATACGCATTAGCGAGGGCGGAGAAGGCGGGTATTCCATCAGCGGTGGCGGAGACGGAAGGAGAAATTCTTTCAGTGATTGAAGGAGTGAAACCTGATGTTATAGTTCTTGCAGGGTTTATGAAGATACTTAGCAAGGACTTCATCGACACAGTTAATGTTCCAATTCTGAACGTTCACCCATCATTGATACCGTCATTTTGCGGAAAGGGATATTACGGTCTGAAAGTTCATGAGGCAGTCTTGAAGTCTGGCGTAAAGGTAACGGGAGCGACAGTACATTTAGTGAACGAGATACCTGACGGCGGGGAGATTATTGCACAGAAAGCAATTGATATACTTCCCGAAGATACGCCGGAGAAGCTGCAGCGAAGGGTAATGGAGAGTTGCGAATGGGTGATATTGCCACGCGCAGTGGAGGAGATATGCCGGAAGATTGAGCCTCGAATTTTACCAAAGCCGCAAAAGTATGCAGGGCGCGGAATAATTACGGGAATGACACCTTCAGGGGGGAAAATGCTTGCGTATTTCATCATGGGACGAAGCTCGTCAAGCAAGGCAAGAATATTCAAGCGTTCAGGCGACGACCTAAACATCAAGCTGACCCGTCAGGATAAGAATTTTGACCCGTCATTGATACTGTACTCACCATTAAGGGTATTGCGCGACAACATAATCATCACTAACGGCGACCAGACTGATACTGTTTACGAAGCGATGAAGAATGGCGGTACGTTTGAGGGAGCGTTAAGGACGCGTGAATATGAACCGGACGCTCCGCATTACACGCCGAGAATAAGCGCGGTAATGACAACTTCTGGCTACAAGCATAGTATTCTCAAGAGGGCCGGAAAATACTTCTTTGAGTATGAATATGAGCCTGGAAAGGGAAGACTAATCCATACATACGATCATGATGTAATGTCGGGAGGAGTGTTGCCATCATTCGAGGGAGAACCCAGAGAAGTCAATATTCCTGATGATATGGAGAAGTTTGCGGAAGGATTGTGGCATGAACTTGGGGAAGATTACAGGGTAGCGATGTACGTGAGATATTATGATGGTGAGAGCTACACTGATAAGTTATACAACACGCAGGAATAATGAAGTTATCCGGCCATGAGAAGATTTTGGGTACAGGTCTGACAGTTTCAGATTATTGGGCTTGGGCTTATTCTATTCTTACGGATAATACGGAGCGCGGTATATTCGCAGAGTTTCTTGTGCATACAGCCATGAAGGGAAACGATGATGTACGAGAGAGCTGGAAGAGTTATGATATATTGTCTCCTGAAGGAATAAAGATAGAAGTTAAATCTTCCGGCTATATTCAGGCTTGGTATCAGGAAAAACTATCGGCAGTGAAATTTTCAATCCGTCCTGCTCATTCGTGGAACCCTGAAACGGGCATGTACTCTGATGAATGTGTGAGAGCTTCCGATGTTTATGTTTTTTGTCTACAGAAGCATACTGACAAAAGCACTGTAAATATTCTGGATTTGTCGCAATGGACATTCTTTGTTATCCCGACACAAATTCTTGATGTTGAAACTGGAATGCAGAAGACAATCACACTTAACCGCTTAAAAACTCTTGGAGCAGTAGAAGTTAATTATGACGACCTTAGAGACACGGTAATAAAAACAGCAGGGAGTGTTAAACAATGAACGAATACGCACTGAAATACGGCACAAACCCCAACCAGACACCGGCAAGAATATACATGAGGAACGGCGGTAACTTACCCCTTGAAGTCCTCAACGGGAGGCCAGGCTACATTAATTTTCTTGATGCACTGAACTCATGGCAGTTAGTCCGCGAACTCAAAGCCACGCTAAAACTTCCGTCAGCGGCATCATTCAAGCATGTAAGTCCTGCGGGTTCAGCACTAGGATTGCCACTGAATGACGAGGAACGTAAAATCTTCTTTGTTGGGCAAAACATCGACATCAACTCTTCACCCTTAGCATGTGCATATGCCCGCGCAAGGGGTACGGACAGACTTTCATCATTTGGCGACTGGATAGCATTGAGTGATGAATGCGATGAAGTTACGGCAATGTTCATCAAGCGTGAAGTTTCAGACGGGATTATTGCGCCATCGTACACCCCTAAAGCCCTAGAAATTCTGAAGTCGAAACGTAAAGGCAATTATGCAGTAGTGAAGATAGATACTGATTATGAGCCTGAAAGCACAGAGACGCGCGACATTTTCGGGATAACGTTTGAGCAGGGACGCAACACAGCCCCAGTAATTGACTCTGCAAAATATGACGCTCCCGTAACAGTTATCAAGAATATTCCAGAGACAGCAAGGAGAGACCTGACACTTGCACTAATAACGTTGAAATACACGCAGTCGAACTCAGTATGTATAACGAAAGAAGGGCAGACGTTAGGGGTAGGAGCAGGGCAACAATCGAGGCTTCATTGTGTGAAACTTGCGTGCGACAAGGCGGATTTGAGACTGCTTCGCGGACACCCAAAGATATTGGAACTTGAGTTTAGGGACGATTTAGGGAGGCCGGAACGCGATAACGCTATAAGCACAATGTTGACGGGAGATTTCCTGAGTGCCGAAGAAAAACGCGAGTACATAATGTCGAATGCCGGTGCAAGTTTGGGGAGTGATGCATTTTTCCCATTTCCTGACAGCATAGATAGGGCGAGATTTAGCGGTGTGAAGTATGTTGCGCAGCCTGGAGGGTCAATCCGAGATGATTTGGTGGTGAAGGCGTGTGATGACTTCGGGATAGCTATGGTGATGACGGGTAGAAGATTATTTCATCATTAGGAAGGAGGCAAAAGCTGTGGAAGACCTGTTTTATTTACCCTCGAATATCGACTACCTGAAGAAAGTTACTGCCGAGATAGATGCAGGAATAGTGAAACTCTCTGAACACGAACTTATCGAGGATTAATTTATGAAGCTGCTATGGGACGAACGGAGCTGGAATGATTATCGTGAATAGCAGGACACTATGACAACTGAAAGAAGGCATAACATGAACTCTAACGAGTTTGCTAATTTGGCAGACTGGGACAGCATACCAGAAGCAGAACCAGATGAATTTGATTTACAGATGTTGTCGGAAATTGAACATGATAAAGACTGTCATGAATTTATCTTGGCAGATGAAGCTGAAAAAATGTTAGGTCTTTCATAACACAACGAAAGAAGGCATAGTATGAACATACTAATAATCGGTGGAGGCGGACGCGAACACGCAATCGCAAAATACATTGCCCGCAATCCCAACGCAACCAAAATCTACGCCCTACCCGGTAACGGAGGGATATCCCAGTTAGCCGAGTGTATCAACATCAGCGCAGAGGACATAGACGGCATAGTATTATTTGCGCGCAACAACGCAATCGACTTTGCCATAGTTGCCCCCGATGACCCGCTTGCATTGGGAGCTGTAGACCGTCTCGAAGCTGAGGGGATAAAGTGTTTCGGCCCATCGCAGAAAGCAGCTCAAATCGAGAGCAGTAAAGTTTTCGCAAAGTCCCTCATGACGAAATACGACATTCCTACCGCAAAATTCGAGGTGTTCACTGAAATCGACAAGGCACTATCTTACGCGGCCCTCAATGACTATCCAATGGTGATAAAGGCAGATGGTCTGGCAAAGGGAAAAGGTGTTACGGTTGCGGAGAGCTTCCAGCAGGCAAGGGACGCAATAATCTCATGCATGAAGGATAAAACTTTTGGCGCAAGCGGTGAGAGGGTAATCATAGAGGAATGTCTCAGAGGCCCCGAAGTTACAGTTCTTGCGTTCACAGACGGCAAAACGATTATCCCTATGGTATCGTCAATGGATCACAAGCGCGCCTATGATGGCAACAAAGGCCCCAACACCGGCGGAATGGGAGTTATTGCCCCTAATCCGTATTACACTCCGAAAATTGCTGACGACTGCATGAGGACGATATTTATTCCTACAATCTCGGCCATGAACAGCGAGGGACATACCTTTAAGGGCTGCCTGTATTTTGGGTTAATGCTTACGTCTGACGGCCCAAAGGTAATCGAATACAATTGCCGTTTTGGAGACCCGGAAGCTGAAGCTGTACTGCCGTTAATGGAGACGGACTTGCTTGAAGTAATGATGGCTGTACGCGATGAGAGGCTGGAAAGCTGCCCCGTGAAATTCAGAGATGGAGCGTCATGCTGTGTAGTCTGCGCGTCATCAGGGTATCCAGCGAAATATCTCACAGGTTATCCGATAGATTTTGGGGACGCAGAGAGTGTCGTGGGTGTCGAAATATTCCATGCTGGTACGAAACTTGACGGCGGAAAGTATGTTACATCAGGCGGAAGGGTATTGGCAGTTAATGCTGTTGCTGATGACCTAGCTGCTGCGCGTGAGAAGGCATACGAGGCTGTTGGGAAAATAACGTTTGAGGGTATGCGTTACAGGACGGATATAGGGAGCATGTAAGGTAAATTTGATATGGGGCCGGGTGATTGAACGCTTATTTTTCCCGGCCTTTTGCGTATAATAACCTTCATCACTTTTTCATGGAGGTTGCAATTTGGTACACAGGCTATACACAGAACGCAAAGACAGAAACAATCCGGAAGCATTATCTCTCCTTTCAGAGCTTCAGAACCTCGAAGGCTGTTCATCACTGAAAGCTGTACGCATATTCAGCCGTTACGACATACAGGGCCTCAATGGTTCACAGCTCGCGGAATGCAGACACTTAGTTTTCGCGGAACCCTTCACCGACACAGTATCAGACGTTCTCCCCAATGACGCAGATTATGTTCTCGCAGTAGAATTTTTGCCAGGACAGTATGACCAGAGGGCTGATGCTGCGGAAAAATGCGCAGGCTTTTTGCTTGGTTTCCGTCCCGTAATAAGGACAGCAAGGGTATATTTGTTCTACGGCGGGATTAGCGGCTTTGATGCCGTGAAGAAGCACCTAATTAACCCTGTAGAAGCACGTGAAGCACAGTTAGGAGAATATTCATCGCTTGAAATGGATTACTCACAGCCTGAAGACGTTAAAAGCATTGATGACGTTATGGGTGTTGAAGGTCTGGCAATGAGCAGGGAAGATTTGCAGTGCGTAAAAGAATATTTCGAGGCAGAAGGCAGAAAGCCAACCCGTACTGAGATAAAAGTCCTCGACACTTACTGGTCAGACCATTGCAGGCACACTACGTTCACAACCCACATTGACGGCGCGGAAATTCATGATGACGCAGTGAAGGAAGCATACTCACAGTACATGGCCATGCGCAAAGAGCTTGGTTATCCCGAAGGAAAGCCCGTTACCCTCATGGACATTGCCACGATAGGCGCAAAATACCTAAAGGCTAAAGGGTTACTGCCTGACATCGTAGATAGTGAGGAGAACAACGCCTGTACGGTCAGGATTGATGTTGAGGGCGAAAAGTGGCTGTTGCTCTTCAAGAACGAGACCCACAATCACCCTACGGAGATAGAACCCTTTGGCGGTGCAGCAACATGTATAGGCGGCGCAATAAGAGACCCTCTCTCAGGCCGTGCATATGTCTATCAGGCCATGCGCATAACAGGAGCGGCAGACCCATTCACCCCAACGATACCAGGGAAACTCCCCCAGCGTGCAATAATCACTAAGGCGGCACAGGGTTACAGCTCATACGGAAACCAGATAGGCATACCTACAGGCTTGGTCGCGGAAATATACCACGAGGGTTACAGGGCAAAACGTCTCGAAGTCGGGGCAGTAATAGCGGCGGTTCGCGAGGCTGATGTTGTCCGTGAACGTCCTGAAGCGGGAGATGTCGTATTTCTTCTGGGAGGACGAACGGGAAGGGACGGTATAGGCGGAGCGACAGGTTCATCGGTATCTCACACATCAAGTTCAATCGAGACATGCGGTGCTGAAGTTCAGAAGGGTAACGCTCCAGAAGAACGAAAATTGCAGAGGCTCTTCCGTAATCCTGAGTTCACACGGCTGGTGAAACGCTGTAATGATTTTGGAGCAGGGGGAGTAAGCGTTGCGGTTGGTGAACTTTCTGACGGCCTCGACATTGACCTCGACAAAGTACCGCTGAAGTATGCCGGGCTTGACGGTACGGAGATAGCAGTCAGCGAGTCTCAGGAGAGAATGGCTGTTGTCGTCAGCAGTAATGACGTTGAACGCGTGAAGTCTCTGGCATTGAGTGAGGACGTTGAAGCGACAGTGATAGCTCATGTGAACGATACCGGAAGAATGCGAATGACATGGCGCGGTCATGAAAACGTGAACATCTCACGCGCTTTCATCAACACAAACGGAGCGTCAAGGCACACCACAGTGAAGGTCAATCCCAAATCACAGCATGAAACCGCACAGCCAATGCCGAAATTCCCCGATTGCCTGTCATCTCTCAACCTTTGCTCAGGTCGGGGGCTTTCCGAACGTTTCGACTCTACTGTAGGCGCACACACAGTATTAATGCCTTTCGGTGGAAAATTCCAGAAGTCTCCGGCGGTTGCAATGTGTGCAAAAATTCCCGTTGGCATTCACGCTGATACTGAGACATGCTCGGTTATGTCATACGGATTTGACCCGTACATTTCGGAGGCTTCACCGTTTGAAGGTGCGTACACTGCTGTACTTGAGGCGTTGTGCAAGATTATCGCGGCGGGTGCCGGGCTTGAACATTGCTGGCTGACTTTGCAGGAATACTTCGGCAAACCTGAACATGACCCTGAACGATGGGGGCTTCCATTCGGAGCATTGCTCGGAGCGTTGAAGGCTCAGACGGACTATGGTGTTGCTGCAATCGGCGGAAAAGACTCCATGAGCGGGACATTTGTTGGTTCTGACGGTAATATGATGGACGTTCCCCCAACGCTTATAGCTTTTGCCGTGTCAGTCTCGAACGTAAACAGCATTATCTCCCCTGAGTTCAAGCGCGAAGGTTCACGGGTTATAATTCTTGAGCCTGAGTATGATGACAGAGGTCTTCCCGTGAGAAAATCAATGCTGAAGATATTTGCGGACATTCAGGCCATGAACAGGTCAGGAAGAATACTCTCATGTTCCCCCGTAACTATGGGCGGTATAATTCCGGCAGTATTCAGAATGTGTCTGGGCAACAATCTTGGTTTCACGTTCAAACGCGGCGGCATTAACGACACTCGCAGGGGAAAATTTATCGTTGAGCTGTCAGACAATGAACAGGTGAATTACCCTGAATTAGGCGTAGTAACTTCAGAGCCTGAGATTGTGATTGACGGTGAGAGTGTTATGCTGTCAGAGGCCGAAAAGGTATACAATGCTCCTCTTTCTGGAATATTCCCTGTTGATACGGAGGAAAGCAGACACATTCCAGATGTTGAGATTAGCCCGTTGCTTCCGGAAGCACATTACGCCCATGCGCCGGCAGCATCGCCAAAGTTCGTGATACCCGTATTTCCCGGCACAAACTGCGAGTACGAGACCGCAAAAGCCATCGAGAATGCAGGAGGCAGGGCAGAAATATTCGTAGTAAGGACATTAACGCCGGAACTCATGAAGAAATCAGCCATTGAGTTTGCGCGGTCATTGAGGCAGTCTCAGGCATTAGTCATTCCTGGAGGTTTCTCGAATGGTGATGAGCCTGACGGTTCGGGGAAGTTCATCGCGATATTCCTGCGAAGCCCGGAGGTTCGTGAAGCCCTGGAAGACCTCATAGATGAGCGTTGCGGACTTGTCTGCGGAATATGCAACGGCTTTCAGGCACTCGTAAAAACAGGATTGCTTCCTTACGGGCACATAATGAACCCTGAAGACTTAACCGCTACACTTACGTTCAACCGCATAGGGAGGCACCAGTCAAGGATAATACGTTCGCTTGTCGTATCGAATAATTCCCCATGGCTGAGGCTCTCGAAGAAGGGTGATGTCTACTCCATGCCAATATCACACGGAGAGGGAATGTTTGTTTGCAGCGAGGAGGAATATGTGCGGTTGATGTCGTGCGGACAGATTGCGGGACAGTACGCGGATATTCAGGGCAGGCCGTCAATGGAAACGCATTACAATCCTTCAGGTTCGTGTTATGCTGTAGAATGTGTAACGTCCCCTGACGGAAGAATTATCGGCAGAATGGGCCATGTTGAGCGCGCGGGGAGAAGTCTTTACAGGAACGTGCCCGGCAATTACACCATGAAATTTTTTGAGTCAGCCTGTTATTATTTCACTAAATCTTAATCGCTAAGGAGCTGTTAATTTTTGGATCGCAGTAATATTGAGCAGTATCTCGGCAGAAATGTCGAAATCATGTTAATGCCGGACGGACGAAAAACCTCCGGCCTCCTTCTCAGGTGTGAGAACGACCTTATAGCACTTGAGAGCGAAACAGGAGAAGCATTGTATGTTTATCCTATGATATGGGGTATAAGTCCGCTGAACAACGATGCACCAGTCCCAAAACCTGCGCCAGCCCCGAACCCTTCACCCGTTGCAGCGCAGACACCCATCGCAGCGCAGCAGCCCGCCAAGCCTTCAGTTCCGGCAATATCATTTCTTGATGAACTTGCTGAATGCTATGATGATCTTGAAGTCAGAGCGGAAATACGTATCCTTAACGCTGATTATGTCCGTAAATTCAGGATTAACAGACAGGACAGAGTTCAGAATATGCTGGAGAGTATTCTGACGAAGTACAGTTATGCTGTGAGGGTACATGAGGATCGGCCGTATTCAATGAGAATGAGGCAGATACTTGACGAGGCTAAAAATTTATGGAAAGCTAACCAGAACAGTTTAGCAGCGTCAGAAATATATGGTTTCGTGTTATATCTTATGGGAGAGAATGCGAAGAGCGTAAAAATCTACATGGGCATTCACGATTTCCTGGCCGCGTTTGCAGCGTCAACAACAGCCGCTTCGAGAATGTTAGCCGCCGCTTGTATGATAGTGAGTGAGCCTATTACCCCCAACAGTTTTTCATCGCTCCTGAAACTTGAACCGCCGCAGGTTAATGCAATTCTCAAATGGATAATCGCCAACCCAGTAACGAATGAAGCAATGCCGGAGGAATACAGGGAACTATGCTTCAGGTATATTTGCGCTATATGCTGGAAAGTTATGGGTTACTCGTCATGGCCTGACAAAGACACACTTTTTACGCAGAAGAATATAGTTGCTCTCAAAGAATGGCTTGATGGTCAAACGTCTGACGCAAAGATTATTGATGACGCACTGAGGCTCTCGGACAAAACTAAAATGCCCAAACTGGAAGAGGAAAGAAATTCCCGTCGAGTAGACTGGCGCACTCAGAGATTCGAGGGAGAATTTGACTACTTCAACCCCAACAGGGATAAATTGTTCGGTTTCATAAAGTGTCCAGGCCTGAAAAAATACAACGTCCCCCTGCGCAACGAAGGCTCAGTTTTCGTTCATCTTAACCAGGTGGAAGACAGAAATCTCCGCCGCAAACTGCTTCTCGGAAAAAAGATAAAACCGCTGATAAAGGTTACGTTCAAGCTGGGAAACAATGTTGAAGGACCAGCTGCGTATTCAGTTCGTGAGAAGACTAAAGATACTTCAGGGAAAGTGCTTTCAGTAGATATGCTTTCCGCATTGTCGGAGGAAGGGACGATAGATTTCTTCATGCGATACAACGAGCCTCCATTCGGGAAAGTTCTCGCAAAGGACAAGGAACTATATAGCTTCAACGAGAGGAACATAACAGATCCGCTTCTAGCAGTGTTTCTTGAGGTCGATGCGTCCCCAGAAGGCCACCCGGTAAGATTTATCCGCAGTATAAACGACAATGACAAGGTACAAATCCAGAATGTTGTGTCAGCGATACCATTTCCAGAAGACAAAGTGAAGGCATGGGAGGAGTCAGGTCTTGTCCAGAAAGCGCGTGAACGTCTAAAGCTAATGCCTGAGCAAACTGAGCCTGAGCCTGAGCCAGAACCCGAAGCTGAACCGGAAGAAACAAGCCCTGAGATTGAGGAACTTGTTACACGTGGATATGTACCTCTTGATACTTATACGCCTGAGACGAAGGGAATGAAGGCTACCCCGTCATCAGTGCGTGAGAAACACGACTCACAGAAGCCAGGAACAGTTGGAACGTTCAATGAGCTGCCTAAGTTCCTGCAGGACATAATCCACAGCACCAGTGCCGGAAGCAGCAGCACCAGATATCTTACTGACACGTATTACAGCCGCGGACATTTCCGTGAAGTGCGTGCGAACTATCTTTCGATGGTAAGCAGGTTCAACAATGACGACATTGCCTTAACCAATGCAGAACGGGCGGAGAGATGTTTTGTGATGGCGAGGTATGTCTATAACTTCTTCACACTTGCCGACGATGTAGAGAAGAAGCAATACCCAGCTTCAGAGGAAGACAACATACGAATAATGGCCTACAAGGGATTGGAGTACCTGATATATTCGCAGCTTGACGGAGCGTCGAGAGATGAGGGGAATTATGACATAGCCCGGCGTTACTGCCTGCTGAAACTTGCGGACGAAATTCAGGAGACCCGGCACATAGACGGCAATAATGTATGGCTCAGGATATACATATACTCGTACTTTGTGAACGGCCTGCGTTTTCACAGTTCATCGGGTAAGTGGTCTGCCCAGAACGTATCGTTGTCGGGCTGCAGCCTTTTGGAGTGCAACGACTTTGGGAAATTCTTTGGGGGACTTCTGACGCTTGCGTATGTTACGGGAGCAGAGCTGGTTATTCCTACGGTAAAGGCATTGTTGCACAGCCTGGAATATTCCGGAAGTTTGCTGGCGAAACTTGGGCTTGATGAAAACGTTTACTCGCAGGCAGACGCGAACGCTGAAATAGCCTCATCATTCCAGAAGGCACTGGATAATTACGGTAAGCGTGGAGAAATGCTTATACAGGACGCGGAAGTGAAACTGTCGCCGGAATTTCTGAGGATACTTAGTGTTCAGAAATCTATAGTGAGGCTGATGAAGGAGGAACTGACCCGAATACTCAAGGCAACGCCGGAAACTCTCGATGAAGCATTGAAGAAAGTGAACCCTATACTTGCCTCAGAGGAATACACGGCCTCATTAGCTAAGACCAGAAGGAAATATAATCCTGAAGCAGGACTTCTTGATGTTCTTCCGCTGAATGTACTTGGTGCAGTAATGCGGCAGTATTGGCAGGAATGTTTTGGTGCGCATTTTGGAGGGAAGCCTTACGGTGCATACTGGAAGGAGAGATTTGCGAAGCTGCAGTGGGTTAGGGATCCTGTGTTTCATGCTCACCCTGAGTATATCAAGAATGAGGATATAGAGCAGGCGAGGGCAATATGCATAGAGATATCTGAATGTCTTAACAAGAGATAAGATTAAAATCCCGGTCTTGAAGCAGTAAGGCCGGGAATTTTTTTGCTCTTTTGCTACCTTTTATCATTTTTTATGGCATAATAATAATCACATTTAATATATTCTAAACAATGGGAAATAGTGATAATACAACAAAAGTACTTGTGTATATGGGTGAATGGAGGTCAGGTGGAATTGAGAAATATTTTGTAATTTGGCAAGGTCTAAAAGGAAAGGTTCTAAAGGGAAGGTTCAAAAGGGAAGGTTTATGCTATTGGGCTTT
>CALAUZ010000015.1 GCA_937892105.1 uncultured Fretibacterium sp.
CCTTTGAGGAGCTGGTCGCCGAGATGGGAAGTCTCTTTGTGGCTACATCGGCCGGTATCCCACAGTCAGAAACAGAATTCCAGAATCACGCCAGTTACATAGATAGCTGGCTTAGCAAGTTGCGTAATGACAACATGTACATCTTCAAAGCGGCAGGGTATTTGTTGAGGAGAGCGGGCATGGGAGTGGATGATGAAACACAAGGCGATAAGACGGCTGATGGCGATAACGGCTCGGACGGCCAGCAAGAATGAAATCACCGTAACATCGACACACTGTGGGTAACGAATAACGGAAACCGACGGGCTGTAAGATGCCCATTTTACCATTGACTGAGATGATATGATTATCTCTAAGAATAGTATATGAGTAAATTTATAGTTATAAACTATTAATTAAACAAAAAATTTATTTAATGGAAAGGGCTAAAACTTAATGTCAGAGCAGGAGCAACAGAAGGAACAGAAAGAACGAGCTGATTATGACGGTCTGTGGAAAGACGCTATTGAACGTTTCTTGCCACGGCTTTTGGAACGTGTTCTGCCAGACTTATATGCTGATGTTGATTTTTCCGTCAAACCGGAATTTCTATCGAATGAACTTAGAGATGTTGCTCAATCAGATAATAATCCCGCTGTGTACGTTGATGAACTGATTAGACTCACTCTCAAGAACGGCGGTGACGCGTGGATTCTTCTACACATTGAAGTTCAAGGCCCGGGCGGCGATGCAATTTCAGGTCGTATGTTTAATTATATGACACTTATTTATGCCCATCACAAAGCAATGCCTGTGGCTCTTGCAATTCTTACATCGCGCAGACCGTCAGAAGTTATAGGCGAGTATTCAGTGGATAATCATTACGGGACTAAGCTGTCGTACACGTACAATTGCTTTGAAGTTTACGCACAAGATGACGATAAAATGTTACAAAGCAATAACCCGTTCGATTTAATATTCTACGCTGTCAAGAATACAAGCAAGAATAGTCAAAAGAAGAAATATGTTTTACTCCTTAATCTTGCAAAGATACTTGCTTCAAAAGGCTGGAGTGAAGCTGATCGTAGAGATTTATTTAGTTTTATAGTTCGAGCTGTTAATTTAACAGACACGGAACTACAGCAGAAATTTGTAGCTGAAATTACGAGAGGAGAGGATAGCATGGCAGAATTAACATTTGTTGAGAAATATTTTAAGGACGAAGGAAGAGCCGAAGGGATAGCTATTGGAGAGCAGCGTGGCGAACAGCGCAGCCAGCGTTCAATCTATGAACGGCTTGTCGCAAGTGGCAAATTTACACAACAAGAGGCGGCTGAATTTACAGGCTGGAATGCTAATAATGCAGCATATGGCCTACAATAATTGCGACTAACACACGGGAGTCTTATACATGGACTCCCATTTATATTACTTTTTATATTACTTTGAAGAAAAGCCCCCTTTCCCGTGATCTGTGCTGAATTCTCAACTATAATTACGTGTTCCCGAAGTTGAACTTCAGAGTTAATCTTAGTGTCAACAAAACGAAGGGAGCAACACAAAAATGATAAAGAAAATGATTAACAACAGTAACACCGACATGAACAAAATCAAACTGAGCAACATCCGCAAGGGGATCAAAGGCATAGCGTTCAGAGTCAAAGTTCAGGATTATGCACTCGGCAATCTGGCCAAAGTCACAGGCCGCCGATTTCTTCAAGGCAGCTTCGAGGACTGTCAAACGCAACTGGCAGAAGTCATGAAAACACTTGAGAGCATCAAAGGGCTTCTTGCTCTGGCCGAGAAAATGACACCAGAAGAAATTGCGGAGGCTGATGAGGACTTAGAGAGCATGTCAGAGAACATGGAGACACTTGAAAAGACCGTTAATGAGGGCTAAAGCCCCGATTCTTGTAGAGAGTCGGAGCTTTAATGACTCTCACACAATTCTGCTCGGTAATAACCTTGATAAACTAGGCAACAACAGCTCCGTATTTTAATTTCTTCGTATGATAAAATTAAAAATATATTTTTATATTTTACAATGATATGGAAGAATGTGAATATGAATCTAGGAATTACATTTACAATCGGCGGTAATCCAGTCAAAAAGAAAGATTTTTCACAAAGGCTTTCAAGCATCGTCCATGTTAAGGATTATAGGATTGAACACGTATATCATGACGGCAATGAGTGAATAAAACCCAAGAATGATTAAAATACTTGAAACAATAATGCTGATATGCTTCGGTGCGGCTTGGCCATTTTCAATCGTGAAGTCTTGGAAAGCCCGAACTGCTCAAGGCAAGAGCATCGGCTTCCTGTTTGTGATTTTAGCGGGATATATTGCTGGGATCGCAAAAGTTATTCTCAGTGATGGATTGGGCGGTTTCCTTCTGATCCCTTACTCAATCAATTTTGCGATGGTCGCCTGCGATGCCTGCCTATATTTCAGGAATGTAAGATTGGATAGGAGTAAAAATGTTTGACATTATCTTGGGAACTTTAATTATAATCGGACTTTTCTTCGCGTTAAGATATATAAAGAACACAAGGCACTGTTCACATAATTGCAATGAGTGTAAGCACCCGTGCCATACGAAATATTAAAAGTATTAAAATATTCTTTATGACCGCCGGAAATAAGAAACACTTTTTCGTTTATCTGCTTCGCTGCTCTGACAGCACTCTTTACTGTGTCTGGACGACAGACTTACAGAAACGCTTAAATGCTCATAACTCCGGCACTGGCGCGAAATACACAAAGGCACGACGACCAGTTGAGCTAGTTTATTACGAAGAGTCCGAGAACAAAAACTCGGCTATGAAACGTGAGTATGAAATCAAGCATCTTAGCCGAGCTGAAAAATTGCGGTTGATAAACCGTGCATTTTAACAGTCCTCGGTGTGTTTGCTTAACCATTTCGCAGCATACGCACACATAAAAAAACTACAGACAAGTGGGGCTGAAGACACCGACATGAAATCGCTTCTCTGTCATGTTAATATATATCTTATATTAAATTCATTTTAGAAAAGGATATCGAAATGTCAAAACACACCAAAGATTTTAACGCTGAAGAACGACAGATAATTCTCAAGCAGGCCGAAGAATTCGGATTACAAGAAGCAGCCAGAATGAACGACACTACTTGGCAAGCTGTGCGGGCATTGCAACGGATTGAAGCGGGTGATACTGAGGTATGGCAAAATAGGAAAAAATTTACACAGGAAGAGAGAAAAGCAATCTGGGCGAGAGCTAATGAGGTCGGTTTTGAGCAGGCAGCTGCCGAAAATGGCATAAGCGCAAAGAGTCTTCAAAATTGGCAATGGAAGTTTGGTTTTGAACCTGTGAAGCCAACAATAGAGGAACATAATCCACCACAAGTAGGCATAGTACCGACACACACACCGCTCACTCCGGAGGAAAAAGCATTTATATTAGCACGAGTAGAAGAAGTAGGCGCGACTCAGGCTTCACGAGAATCTGGAATCAGCAGAAACACAATTAACAATTGGCGACGCGTGCAAAAGCAGCCTGAAACAGCAGAACCATTAACATACGGGACAGAACCAGCCGTTGACGCGGCTCTCGCGGACAGCCCGATAGTCAACGCATTAATTAATCGTATACACGATCTAAAAACAGAGAACATAATTCTCAAAGAAAGGGTTGCTATTTTGACGCAAAAAATAGATAATCTTCGTGACGCTATAACAAAGTTGATTAACATCGAATAACACATAATGCCACATAAATGCCGGGCTGATGCAATCATTTGACATGTTTATTCCTTTGATTCCAGCCCTGAACAGCCTTGCTCCATGTCTCTGCGCCTCCGCTCTCGCACCCGCATTCTGAACATCTGAGCCAGAACCACAAGTTCTCGTTATGTCTCTCGATATCGAAAGCTCCGCAAATCGGGCAAGCTCGCAGTCCTGTGTGAGAGCGTCGTAATTTAATTTTCGTCCATGCGTTCCATTCTTTTGCATATTCTTCACGGTTTTTTGCCGCAAGTAATCCCGCACCGCAATGTGTGCAATAAGCTAAATGTCCTGAAGTGCTTTCAAGCCATTCATATTCATTATGGCCACAGAAGGGACAGTTTTCGAGAGCCGGGAATGTCGATATTATCGATATAATATTTTTTGGCGTGTCAACTCCAAACTTCGCTACTAAATCAGCTCCTTTAATAATTCTCAGACTGTCCTTATCTACGTTCTTCAACATTCCTTCGACACGTCCGCCGACAATTTTCCATATAAAATCATCGGCATCAATGCCTCTAGTCTCAAAAAATAATAACGGTTCAGCGTCAAGCCTGACACCAATCCCGTATAAAACCGCGGATATATGATTGCATATGTACTCATGTTCTGGACAGTCGCACTCGAAATCCATTTCATCGGCTTTCGGGAATATTAACTCTGATAAAGAATCCTTTAATTCCTCCGGAAAATTCCCCTCCGCAAGAGCTTCAATGTTTTTAATTTTTCCTGCCGCTAATCTGACAATCTTGTCCTGTTTTTCTACGGACATAGGCGTTATCTTTATCTTTACTTCAAACGGCTTGAAACTGCCGCCAACCACATGAGCCGTGATATTACCGCCATTAATTTGAAGATTAACAACAGCATCATTGATAACAAATTTTTCACCGCGTTTAATTCGACTTTCACCATGTTCAAAATACGCGTATCTTTCAAGATTCTTACACCACGCCTTACCCCACCAGCTTGTACAGATTTCTTTACTTGTTACCTTTATTGGTTCAAAATCAGGATTGTCAGCCAGAATATCTTTAGCTCTCTCCTGAAGTTCATGCGCTGATATTTGGCGGCTCATTCCCCGATAACCTATGTATGACACTTCACCCCACCAGCCTTATCATTGATAAAATTTCATCATCGCTCATCTCTGTTATCCACCTTGCGTCCTTGTTTACAATACTGTCCGCTAGAGATTTTTTGCCCTCTAATATGTCATTGATGCGATCCTCAATGGTTCCCTTCGTTACGAATTTGTGAACAAACACATTTTTCCTTTGTCCAATTCTGAACGATCTGTCCGTAGCCTGATCCTCAATAGCAGGGTTCCACCAGCGGTCGAAATGAATGACATGATTTGCCCCTGTCAGATTTAATCCAACACCTCCAGCCTTTAATGACAGAATCATGAACGGATTGCGGCCCTCCTCCGCGTTAAACGCGTTGACAATCTCTGTGCGCTTACCCGGCTTTATGCCTCCGTGAATGACGAGTCCTTTTGCGTGAAATATCCCCTCCATGTATTCCTCAAGATAGTTTATTATCTCTCTGAACTGAGTGAATACAAGAACCTTTTCCCGTTTCTCGTATATTGTTTCGCATATCTCCTTCAGCATTTCAAACTTGCCGCTGTCGGAAGGCTCATAGTCTTTTTGAGCTGTATATTGGTCTGGGTGATTACAAATCTGTTTCAACTGCATGATTGAAGATAAAATTATCCCGCCGCGTTTGAAGCGGTCTTTCACATTAGAAGAAGATCGCATTAACTTTGTAACATCTTCGACTTTCCTGCGGTATAAAACGACTTGACGCTTGCTTAGGGAGACGTAATCAATCTGCTCTATTTTGTCCGGCAAATCAGAGATTATTGATTTATCAGTTTTGAGACGGCGCAAGATAAACGGGGACACAATATTCCTCAGCTTCTTATATCCCTGCGGAGTCTCATTAATTGAGCGTGAAAATTCTGCAAATTCACTGACTGTACCAAGCAGCCCTTTATCCAGAAAATCAAACAGCGACCACAGGTTCGACAAGTTATTCTCGACAGGGGTTCCTGTCATAGCTATTCTTAGTTTCGCTGTAATCTTCTTGATTTCCCTAGCCTGTTTCGTCTCCGCATTCTTTATCGCCTGCGCTTCATCTAAAATAACAGCGTCCCAGTTAATTGCTTGAAGCACCGCAAGCCTCGCCGCCATTTTGTATGTCGTTATGTTTAGGAAAATCCCCCGCGTTTGAAGTTCTTGTTCGAGGAGCTGAGGCTTCCTGCCGTGAAGAATTGTAAAGGGCATTTTTGGCGTAAAGCGTTTTATCTCATTCTCCCAGTTACCGAGAAGGGAGGCCGGAACAATTAATAAAATTCTCGGCGTTCTTTTCTGCTCTAACGCTCTAAGACGGAAGGCTTCTAAAAATGTCAACATCTGAAGCGTCTTCCCTAATCCCATATCATCAGCGAGACAAGCTCCCAATCCCAGCTCTGACATCATATTCAGCCACGCATAACCTGATACCTGATATGGCCGTAGTGTCGCCTTAACCGTATTTGGAATTGCCGGTTTTGTTATCGCGTTCACATTCTTAAGTTTAGCGACCATATCGCTGACAAAATCCCCATTGCTGAAAGAGATTTCATCGCTTTCCGTACCGGCTTCTATTTTCATGGCTTCCATCAAGGTTACGTCGTGCTTATAACCATTCATTTTATCGAGAAGACCTTGCAGCCGTTTCTTATCAACTTCAATCCATTTGCCCTTGATGAGAGCCAGTCCGTCGCTTTCCTGAAGGATTCTCTGTACTTCATCTTCATTCAGTGCCACGCCGTCAACGCTTAATTCCGGAATCATAGATAACAGTGTGTTAAAACCCACCATTGATGGCGATTTTTGCTGAAATTTGATACCGATTCTGAGTGATGAACCCCGCCTCCTCCACCAGTTTGGGATACGGCATTGAATCCCGTCATTTTCCAATAAAGGGATTGCTTTTAGAATCTCGTAGGCTTCATCAGCTTTCAGTCTCAGAGGGTGAAACATTTCGCCGCTGTCAATAAAAGAGCTGAGCAGGGGAGAAACCTCCGCCGCTTTATTCAGGCAGGACAGGAGCGTCAATAGTTTTTTATGATCGGTCTTAAATTCTTGCAGGGCGTAGGAGAGAGGGAGATGACGGATTTTGCGCTTGGCCGCCTCGCTTTCCTCACTGTAAGTCGTAGCATAAGTCGCAAGAAACGCGAACGGATATTCAGGTTCATTATTATCAACTAGGTGAAAGAAAACTCTTTCGGGTATCTTCAAGTCCTGACGCTTTTCAGAAAGATATTTTGCTGTTGAACCTTGATATTCCGTAACATCTTTGTTGAAAATCTCGGTCAGCTTTGTAAAGATATTCTGAAGCCACGCTTCATTAATAAATTCGCTTCCCAACGCAAAAGGAATTGAATTAAGAAGCGACTCACATGGTATATTTGCTGTAAGGTTTCCATGTGTTAATTCAAGTTCCGGCATGGAGATGAGAAATTCTACAAATCTGTCGGCTATAAGCTTCATGAATGTAAATGAAGCTGATGATGTTGGAGCAGCTTCAAATCCTAAATCATATAAAGCCTTGAATTTATTTTCGCTAAATCGAGGATACCAGATTTTGTCCTTATTGCCTGTCTCATCAATATAGAATCCGTCTGAAGTAAATATAAACTCCAATTACAGTTTCTCCTTTATATATTTTATGTTCTATGAACATCGCCTGAAGCTTCCTGCTCGTCTTGTTGCCGCTTTGGAAACCGCGCCTCGTATGCCCATTATTCTCTTGTCCTTACATTTTTTCTCCAGCCATGAACGCTGCTCATGGTTAAGCCTGAAATGTTTGGAGTTCATTACGCTTTTCGATTGGAAGTATGGCACAGTTTTTACAAATGTGAGCAACATGGCCGGAGTCTCTGAATTTCTCATTCGCTCTTCTCCTACCGCAGATTTTACAGTAGTGACCGTGCGGCTTCATTTATAATGTCTACAACGCCATGATTTCGTTAATTGAAAGTCCCGTTGCTCTAGCTATACTATCTGGCTCTATCCCTATTGATTTCATTCCAAGAGCAGCTTGCAAGATTCCCTGCTGTATACCCTCTCTTCGAGCCTCTCTGGTAGCAAAACTCATTCTGGATTTCTCGTCCCGTATTGCGTCCTGCTCCAGCTGATAAAATCTCTCCAGCCTCGGATCATCAATAGATAAATTGTGTTCCTGAGCAAATTTTTTTAGTGCGTTGTAGTCTTCGATAATGCCCATTTTATAATCCTGCAATTTCACTAACTGAGAGGCCTGTTATTTCAGCAAATTCAGCAAATGGATAGCCCTTGACCTTCATCTTTATTGCATCAGCACGATGAGCTTCTCTTACTGCAAAACTCATCCTCGACTTTTCATCCCTTATCGCGACCTGCTCCAGCCGATAAAGTCTTATTAAATTAGGATCGTTAATAGCGACATTATATTTCTGCGCAAAGTTCTTCAGTCCTTCAGACATGCCAGCAAGCACGTTCATCTCCTCCTCGTCTTTATAACCGTTGGCAAGTAAATACAGCCATGTGTGAAATTTGTTGTCCTTCACAGATTCCAGCGTCTTGAATCTTTCCCTGAAGATCGGCATTTGAATATGATAAATCTTAAATATATCGGTAGCTTCCCTTATGAGCTCTTTCTCGAACATCATGCTGACCGGTTGAATTAAGTCATTATTATCTTCCCTGACAAGGAAGTCCAAAATGTTTATACAGCGGACCTGCGGCATCTCTTTATAATCCTGATCGGACGTAAACTACCCCCGCTTATAGAAGCGGGGGCTTCCTAATTCTGCGAGGCCGCGCTCCACTTGTGTAAGCTGAAGTCGTCTTACGTCCTCTCCATAGGCGTTACTTTCCGGAGTCCCTTCGGTAGTTTTTCGTTTTCCTTCGTCTCTAATATTTATCGCTGCGTTTATGTCACGGTCATGTTCAACTCCGCATGATGGACATTTCCAGCTTCTTATCGACAAATCTTTGACTTGTGCATTCTTGTATCCGCACACGCTGCAAAGCTGGCTTGACGCAAAAAATTTACTTACTATGATCAGCTTCTTGCCTCGAAAATATAATTTGTAATTCAGCATTTCACGGAATTTCCCAAAACTGTTATCCGATACTGACTTGCCTAAGCGTAACTGCCGGCTCATTGCTCTCATGTTCAAGTCTTCTATGCACTCTGCATCATATTCTTCTGCCAGCTTATATGATTTCTTGTGCAAATAATCTTTGCGCTGATGCGTTATCTTCTCGTACACAAGACATATTTTCAGCCTGAGCTTTCCACGGTTCTTGCTGCCTTGTTTCGTCCGTGAGTGCTGACGGCATAAACGCGCTAATTTATGCTCAAGCCTGCGTAAGAATCTCGGATAGTCCGCTCGTTCGCCTTCGGAAGTTACATACAAATCGTGCATTGAGAAATCTATTCCAACAAACTTTTTAAGCTCTACTTCAGGTACTTGGTTTTCGCTTTCCGTTAGTATGCTCGCATAGTATTTATTTGTCGGAGTCTGTTCTATCGTTACACTCTTGATACGTCCTATTATTTCACGATGCTGGACTACTTTCACAAATCCTACCTTAGGCAGCTTTAGTTTCCCGTTCTCAATCCTTACGCTGCCGTTCTGGTTATTCGTCGTGTATTTCTTACGGCTCGTCTTCTTACTCTTGAATCTGGGGAAGCCGGAACTCTTCCTTCTGAAAAAGTTCATATACGCTGACTGCAAATGTAACTGGGCATTCGTCAGAGCAAGGCTGTCTACTTCTTTCAGCCATATATACTGCGTTTTATATTGCGCAGGCGTTATCATTGGTGTTCGGCCGGTCTCTCTATAAGCCGCTATTTTATCCGCTAACATTCGGTTATATATGCATCTCACACAGCCAAATGTTTTTGCCAATAGAACTCTTTGCTCTTTATTGGGATATATTCGGAATTTATAGGCCCTGTTCATTGCTGGATCCCCTGTTTCTCTATGTTGTGCCTGACTATTTCTATCGGTGCTCCTCCTGTCGTAAGTAAACAAAAACTTCTTGACCAGAACATTTCCTTCCATAGTTTTTTACGAACAGCAGGGTATTTTTTCTTTATAAGCATTTATGAATTTGGACATCTCAGTATTAGGGTGAGCGCGAAACATAATATTAACGTGGTCTTTATCGTGATTCCATTGCTCAAGTATTATGTTATACGTTTTCGATATACGAATAAAAATATCTTTTGCAAAATTACTTATATAATCATCAAAAACTTTACGGCGGTATTTCACCACAAGAATAAGATGATAATATTGTAAGAATACTAAATGATTATTACTATCCAAATCCATAATAGTAACCTACTTTCATATTACACGACTGATTTTAGCATATAGAAATTATAATATACAGCGCAATTCATCTCCCATTTATAGAAGTGGGATAATTCTTGCGAGTTTTAGGTTAAAGGTAGTATTTGGAGTTAGTTCTACTAGAGTTAGTTCCTCAAGCAGAGAATATGCATGTTATTTGACGACCAAGTGATGGTAACGTTTATGTCATGAAAAATGGCTCATGGGTTAGTGCTATGCTTGTTACTCAGCCTTCGGAATGGTCGCCAGAAATTGACGATGTGTCCGAGATTGTTCTAACACTTGACCAAGATATGAAACCGTATCAGCTGACTGGCAGAAATGTAGTTACTGTAGTTATGCCTTCCACTATGCCGAAAGGTACTCCGCCAGATTGGGAACGCAGAGAGTTTGCGTCTGGGTATGGTGCGTACAGTAAAGTACATAAAATGTACTATGGAACATACAATAGCAAACTAAAAAATTCATCTGGTGAAAATAAGGGAACTGTGATGCTTGCTCTGACTAGCAACGGAAATAGTAATTCAATACCTATTTTAAGAATAACTCTTTCCAGTTCATCAGATGGTTTTTCTACAATGACTCTTCCCACGTTTGTTATGGGCTTCTACTATGGAGGACGTATGACAGATTGTTATTACTATAATACGTACTTATATGTAACAACTGGTACATGTCTCCTGAAATATCGAGGTTATGCCACATCTGGAAGTACTACAGCATGTACTCCAGCGAGCTCTCCATTTGATTATAGTATCGGAATAGCTTGGAACTCGTTATGCTATTCTTCACTTCTTGGAAAGCTATATGTATTCAGCGCAGAAGGTTATGTGGCTGAAGCCAATAATGGAGCTAGTACAGTGAGCATAGGAGTACGAGTGAATGATAGCAGTGCGGCTTGGTCGCCTGATGCTCAAGTATTCTGCGTATGCGGAGCAGATGGGACAGCGACTAGCTTTGATGGTGTTACTTGGGCAACTCATACTGGCAATGATGTACCTAAAGACCTTATTGACTTGACCTATAGAGGGGATTTGCAAACCTTTTTTGCCAGAAGCATAGACGAAAAGATTTTCTATGCCTCTGGAGACGGAGAGACTTGGCACGCAGTGAATGGAACTCCTATACCTTTAGATACAGTTGCAGCTGTAGAGTATAGTGCAGAAACAGGCTTGTATTGCGCAGTTGGAGGTATTGGGAAATATGCCTACTTCAGTGATGACTTAGAGACTTGGACGCCAACAACTATAAGCAACACAGAAATAGAAGCCGGAAGTGTAATTTATCTTTCATCTATTACTGACGGAACTACGACTTATCCTGGACTTTACGTACTTATGCCTACTTCGGGGGATTACTTTTACACGTTTGACCCTTTAAGCTGGACAGACGAAGAGGCTTTATGAGATGAGTAAAGCACCAGTAACACGTTCAGAATGGAGCTGTGAAAATTTGCCTGAAGGTATAACTCTCAGCAATGACGGTATATTAACAGGCTGTCCTACAGTTGCAGGAAGTTATACAAGTGAAATCATTGTAACGACAAACTGGGGAACTGCCTCAAAAACTATATCTATAAGGGTAACTGAATGAAAGTTCTTGCTGTATAATTCCAAGTGATTTAGTCTCAATCAGAAAGGGAAAGGATTATGCCCATATTAGCGACTTTTTACGGGATAATAATATCTATGTACTTCGGAGGTAGAGAGCATTTACCGCCTCATTTTCACGCATGGTATTCAGGATATGAAGCTGAAATTGATTTTGAGGGTAATATCATAAAAGGCGAGTTGCCACCCCGTGCGCGAAACTTGGTAACAGCGTGGGTAACACTTCACAGCGATGAACTAAAAGCGGCATGGGAGCTTTGCAAGAATAACGAACGTCCGCCCAAGATTGACCCGTTAAGGTAATCATCATGCCCAACCCTGAATGGACAGTAAATTCTCTTGAATTTCGCGGTGAATATGTATTGCGTTTGAGTTTTGAGGACGGTAGCATTAAGGATTTTGACTGCGCGGAATTATTAGATGACCCCATATATAGTTCTTTACATGACATGGAATTTTTTACCCAAGCGCAAGCATTATATGGAACGGTCAGATGGAATGAAGATATAGATATAGCCCCCGAGTATCTCTACGAACACGGTAAGGACGTAAAGTAGTCCCCAAAACACATAAACGGCACAAAATTTCTTTTGGTTGGGAAGTTCTTTAATTCATGCTCGCTCATGAGTGCTATCCTGCTGACAACAACATTCTTATTCTTGACGGTTACATTCACAGGTACAAGCTCAATGGCGATAAATCAGGTGAGTACTCAGGGGCTTACTGCATTCATTCCAACGGCCTTCCCGCCGGCTGGA
>CALAUZ010000016.1 GCA_937892105.1 uncultured Fretibacterium sp.
GGGGACGGAGAAGCCGCCTATGCCTTTCTCAGACTCCCGGCTGCTGAGTTACCTGACGGTACTCCTACAGGCTATCTCAAGGAACAGGCCGGAACTTATGTGCGTTCATTTCTAGACAATAATAACCTATTTCCAGTTGAGACGGTCAAAGCGAACCTGAAACAAGCCGAGCAGCAATTATTATCAGAAGGTTACACAATGTACACTGAAGGCTGGTCTTCCTATCCCTGTAACGATAATTACTATCAGGCCGCACAGCAGCTTGACAATGCTGGTGATATGCACTTTGTGTTAGGTATGGCCTACGGAATTGAAAGCTGGATGAATGCAGATGAGACTCTGACTAAGGCAGTTGACGCGAAGAAATACGCATCCAATCACATAAAACCTAACTGGATCAAGATTCTTATAGACGGCACTGTGGAAACCGGCACCGGATTTATTGAACCGCTGTATCCTGACGGTCATCAGGGTATCGTCAACTGGGCAGAAGAAGAAATTACGAACTTGACGCGCAAGGCTAACGCGAACGGTCTTACCATGCATGTGCACGCAATGGGCAATAAGGGTGTTAATAGTGTAATCAGTGCATTCATCAACGGCGGAAGAGATGAAATGCGCAATACTCTGGTTCATGTGCATTATGTCAATCAGGCGGATTATAAGCGCATGGCAGAACATAATATCTATGTTACTTCAGGTATGCTTTGGCATCATGCCTCTGATGAAGAACAAAATGAGTTGCTTAAAGTACTTCCTGAAGGTATTGGTGATAAGGGTTATCCTATGAGATCATTTTTTGATTACGGCATCAACGTATCATCACATTCGGATTTTCCTGCCTTGAGCAACAGTCCTGATGACCCGTTCGGCATTATGGAGATTGCAGTTACGGGCGTATATCATGCCGAGAACGGAGCTGTTTGGTGGCCGGAGGAACTCATAACCCGTGAACAGGCACTTACAGCACTGACAATCAATGTCGCAAAGCAAATGTTCATTGAGGACGAAAGAGGCAGCGTTAAGGAAGGCAAATACGCAGATTTCCTCCTCGTTGATAAGGACGTGTTGACTTGCCCGGTAAATGAGATTCACACTGCCAGACCTGAAGCGACATACTTTGAGGGACAAAAAGTCTTCTCTTCAAAAGAGGCACAGAATGATGTCTATAGTTACAATGGCTTTGGTGCTCTGGAATCATTTGAAGAAGTGAAGGCGCAATTAAGAGCGCAGTACGGTGAGAACAAAAAGATAACCGACGGCAATTATGACAAGTCGCTTGCGGTAAAGTGCATCAACGGTACTTTTGTTGGCAGAGAGACAGAGAATGTCATAGCGTATAAAGGCATTCCTTTTGTCGGAAAGCAGCCTGTAGGTGAATTGCGCTGGAAAGCACCGGTTGATGTTGTCCCTGATGACGGCATATATGAGGCGTACTACAACGGGAAAACTCCTCGCCAAGTTGAAGCTCTTGGTGAAGATGCCAGCCTATATGTACAAGGGGAAGACTGCCTGTATCTTAACATCTGGAAGGCTGATGACACCAGCACAGAGAAAAAGCCGGTTATGGTATGGATTCACGGCGGAGCTTTCGAAATGGGAGGAACTGCGGATCCTGTCTATAATGCCTACAATCTCGTCAAGGAAAACCCTAATGTCATTATTGCCTCAATCGAGTACAGAGTAGGTGTTTTCGGCTTCTTCCATCTATCTCACCTTCCAGATGGCAAAGATTACACGGACGCACAGAATTTGGGTCTCATGGATCAGATGATGGCTTTGAAGTGGATTCACGAAAACATTGCGGCATTCGGCGGCGACCCTGACAACGTTACGATTTTCGGCGAATCTGCGGGCGGAGGAAGCGTAACCCTGCTTCCTTTGATTGAAGGCTCACATAAGTATTTCAAGCGCGTAATTGCCCAGAGCGGTTCTCCAGTATTCACGAGGTCTACGGAAGAGGCCATAGCCTGCACGAATGAAGTTATGGATATTCTCGGCTGCAAAACTGTTGCCGACCTGCAGAAAGTGAATGTAGAGAAACTTTTACAAGTATGTGCTACTACACTTGGACTGCGCGTATGGGCAGAACGGGACGGAAATTATCTGCCTATTGACCCGTATGAGGCTTATGCAAAAGGTGCAGCAAAGGATATCGACATCATGCAGGGCTGCAACAAGGATGAAATGGGTTATTTTGTGGTCGGGTTCGGATTGGAAGGTTACAATGCGTGGGCTGCTGACCGTAAGGCAAAGAAGATGGCACAACTGACGGAGGGAGAAAAAGCACTTGTCGAGAGTTTCTGCAATGATGCAAAGGACGTAAGCCCAGAGTACTCCAGCACTACCCGTTTATTTGATCAGATTGTGTTTATTGCCCCGTTGTTCAAGGTGTCAGAGAATCAGGTCATAGCCGGAGGTAAGTGCTACACCTACTTTTTCACGCCGGAATCGTCTATCCCTCTGATGAGAAGCGGACATGCAGTAGAACTTGCACCGGTATTCAAGTATGACAGCAAATATGAGCGGGCCTTTGACGAAACCTTTGCGAAGACTATGCGGAAAATGTGGGTACAGTTTGCCAAGACCGGCAATCCCTCACTCAGCGCAGAAGAGTCCCCTGACGGCAAAGCCCATGAGTGGCCGCTCTACGACCTCGAAAATAAAAATTTGATGATTTTCGACGAGTTCGACATTCACCCAGAGAAAGAATCAGAGAGAAAGATTCTTGACTGGGAAAGGACATACTTCCTGACGAAGTATTATTGCATCTAACAAGTTCACAGAACAAGTTCACAGAAAGGATGATAGAAATGAAGAAGAAAATTTTAGCATTAGTAATGAGCAGTGTTATGCTCTTTGGTCTAACAGTCTGCGGCAGTTCAGCAGAGGAAGCTGGCAAAACCATAAGCGAGCTTAAGGAGGAACTGAGAGCGCAATATGGCGAGAACAAGAAAATCACGGACGGCAATTATGACAAGTCGCTCGCGGTTAAGTGCATCAACGGTACGTTCGTTGGCAAGAAGAATGACGGCGTAATTGCGTACAAGGGTATTCCGTTTGTCGGTAAGCAGCCAGTCGGAGAACTTCGCTGGAAAGCTCCGGTTGATATTATCCCTGATGACGGCGTTTATGAAGCATATTACAACGCGAAAAGCCCTTACCAGAATGAAAGCGTTACAGAGCCAGCTTCCCTATACTATCAGAGCGAAGATTGCCTGTATCTGAACGTTTGGAAGGCTGACGAGGCTGTTAATGCTAAAAAACCTGTCATGGTATGGATTCACGGCGGTGCCTTCGAGATGGGCGGAACTGTCGATCCTATGTATGACTTACATAACTTCGTCAATGAAAATCCTGATGTAATCACTGTCGCTATCACATACAGGCTCGGCGTATTTGGCTTCTTCCACCTGTCTCATCTTTCGGACGGCAAAGATTATCCTGATGCGCAGAACTTGGGGATCATGGATCAGATGATGGCGTTAAAGTGGGTTCATGAAAACATTGCGGCTTTCGGAGGCGATCCCGATAACGTTACGATTTTCGGCGAGTCTGCTGGCGGTGGAAGTGTAACCCTGCTTCCGCTGGTTAAAGGCTCACATGAGTATTTCAAGAGGGCAATTGCTCAGAGTGGCACTCCCGTCTTAACCAGATCCACAGAACAGGCAATTGAGTGCACGAACGAATTGATGGCTATTTTAGGCTGCAAGACTGTAGCAGATCTTCAGAAGGTTGATGTCGAAAAGTTAGTGAACGCATCAATTATTCTCGGACTGCGCGTATGGCCGGAAAGAGACGGAACATACTTACCACTAAATCCGTATGATGCTTACGCAAACGGAGCTGCGAAAGATATATCAATTCTTCAGGGTTGCAATAAAGATGAGATGGGTTATTTCGTGTACGGCTTCGGATTAGAGCCTTATAATCAATGGGCAACGGACCGCAAGGCTAAGAAGATGGCACAGCTTACTGAGGAAGAGAAGGCGTTAGTGGAGAGCTTCTGCAATGACGCGAAGGAAGTAACTCCCGAATATTCCAGCACAACCCGTTTGTTTGACCAGATCGTGTTTAGAGCCCCTCTGTTCAGGATGTCAGAGAACCAGACTAAGGCCGGCGGAAAGTCGTACACCTACTTCTTCACACCCGAAGCTTCATTGCCGCTGATGAAATGCGGACATGCTTTAGAGCTTTCATCGGTACTTAATCATCCGGAAAATACCATCTACACAGGCAGAACATTCGATGAAACATTCTCGAAAACCATGCGCAAAATGTGGGTTCAGTTCGCAAAAACCGGCAATCCGTCCCTCAGTGCAGAAATTTCACCAGACGGCAAGGCTCATGAGTGGCCTCTCTATGACCTAGAGAACAAGGAAATTATGGTCTTAGATGAGTTTGAGCTTCACCCTGAAAAAGAATCCGAACTAAAGATCATAGATTGGGACAGAACCTATTTCCTGACAAAGTATTATTGCATTTGAACAGCGTAATTTTCGAGGCAGTTCGTCTAATGGCGGTTGCCTTGAATCATAAAATTAATTTTTATTGGAGGAAAAAGAATTTGAAATTTTCATTTTCTAAGAAAAGAAAATGCTTGATCTTTCGTTGGCTGCATTTACTGTTTTAAGTTTTGTTGCTCGTATTGCTTCAGAGATTAAATCATGTTAAGTATAGAATATAAAAAACCCAGCGCACTATTGAACAAAAAATTTAGCGAACGTTTTTTCTGCCTACCGTGTTAATGGCAATGGCATCACAGTTCGGAGTCATTCTTGACAGCATTATTGTCGGAAATCTCATAGACTCTAACGCTATGGCAAGCGTTGGAGTTTGTATGCCACTTAATCAGGTTGTTGCTGCAGTTAATGTAATATAGTCAAAGAACTTGAAAAATAGAATAAATAATATCATCAAAATTTTGAAAACATGGAAGTAAATCAGTGCTTCTTTTCTTCAGCCAATGCCAGAAATGTTCTATTGG
>CALAUZ010000017.1 GCA_937892105.1 uncultured Fretibacterium sp.
GAAACCACAAGATGCATATCATGAAAATCTCTTAGCTTCTTCATACACATATCCAGATCACTCTGATTCATAGGATCACAGTTACGGGAATTATCGATGAACTTTGTAATCTTGTATCCATTTTCAGGATTTAGATAGACATTGTCATCACATACTCCTCTGCCCTCTATAGCTGCATAGACATCTGCTTCCATGAATCTATCTATAAGCTGCTCTGTTCCCTCTCCAGGGATCCTCATGATATATCTGTCATTATCTACATTAAAGAGAAATGAACGATTAGTCATACCCTTCTTTAGAACAGTAATATTTTTGATTGCTGAGGGTTTAACACCAAGAGCCTCAGCTGCAACCTTGATAGCTTCATTCTCCAGATTTCTGCTTTCAGAATCAAGCTCCCTCAGCTGCTCATAAGTATTGACCTCTGTAATCTTTGTGTGATCAACCACTCTGGCACTCAGATACATCTTGTCTTTATTTGCATTATTGCTAAATACAGCTTCTTCCCAGAACAAATCACTATTCTCAGCTTTTTCATCTAATTCCAGAAGCTGTCTCTTCAGTTCCTCAGCCTCACCATTACTTACAAAAGCGATACCTATCATTTTGTTTCCAATCTTATCCAGGTCGTCTCTCTTTTTTTCTTCAACCACCCTTACAAGCTCAGACTTACGATTAACCCTTATCCAGCTTTCTTCGTCCAAAATATCGCTTACCATATACCAGGAATATGCTTCTTCCTTACTGAAGGGACTATTTTCACTCCAGATATCACATGGAACTATATAAGTCTTACTTATCTCCTCTGCAGCAAGCGCAAGAGAATGTAGATTATTCTTCGTAGCATAGTCGTTGTTATAAATCATTTTGAACCGGCACTTATCGCGTACAATAGCGGAATGCGAGTTCTATTACTTCCGAGCATTGTTAGAGCGAAAATGCCGTGAATATGGAATAGAACTAAGGATAACGAACAGGTTTTACGCAAGCTCGAAGACGTGTTCTCGATGCGGGCATGTTAAGAGAGACTTGAAACTATCAGACCGAGTGTATGAGTGTACAGAATGCGGATTAGTTATTGACCGGGATTATAACGCCGCATTGAATTTAAAAAGCTGTAAGCAATATAGTACCGCTGGCTAGGCGGGAATTAAAGCCTCTGGACTGTCGGACAAACTCAATTAGGTACGCCGAAAGAGGACAGGTTGAACGAGGAATAATCGAAAAAGTGAAAGTAACACAAAATTACACTTTTTACGTAGCAGAAAGCAATCTCCGACGCTTGCATAAAGTGCGGTACGTGCGTGAGACATTGCCCTGTTGACGCGATTGACATTGAGGCGAAAAAGTTTGACCTCGACAAGTGTATAGGCTGCTGGGGGTGCATAAACCGCTGTCCGAAACACGCGATAACATCAACCAGTAAACAGGTAGCAGACATAATGGCAGCAGTCGGAAAGTTTGCAGAGAAAAGATTAGAGCCTGAAATATTAATGTAGCATGACACAAAAAAGCCGGAGGGTTAAAGCAATACCCCCCGGTTTTATTATGCCTTCTTACTCCGTGAACACTGTCTGTTCTGTTATCTCCGTCTGAAGTGCTTTCAGTCCCCTCTCAACCAGAGACCTGCGCAACGCCTTCTCCTCCTCTGGTGTCCTTGTAGGATCTCCGAAGGGGTGAGGGATTGCGATTGTTGGGACTATCCTGTTTGCACCGACAGTCTGTGAAATCGGGACTATTGTGCACATGTGAACTACCGGCAGTTTGCGCTCTATCTCCTTTACCATCGTTGCCCCGCAACGTGTGCAGGTTCCTCAGGTTGACGTGAGAATGACCGCAGTAACTCCGTCAGCAACAAGACGGTTTGCTATCTCTGCGCCAAATCTCTTAGCGTTTGCAACTGATGTTCCGTTCCCGACTGTGGCGTAGAAATTGTTGTGAAGTTTCCCGATTACACCCTCGCGTTCAAGGTCTCTCAGTACGTCAACAGGAAGCACCCTGTCCGCGTCCTGGTCAGCGTATGTAGCGTCGTATCCTCCGTGAGCCGTGCAATGTGTTGCACTCGTCAGGTCATTAACGCCTGTGATGTTGTATTCGCCGAACTTGCTCGCACTTGATGCCTCGATGTGATCCGGATTACCTTTGGGGCATATTCCGCCGGAAGTTACGAGGGCGATAACAGCGTTCTTCATGTCCTTCACTGCGGGCTGAGGGTCTACGCGGTCGAAGACGGGCATTGGGTACTCCGTCGCAAAATCTTCACCCTTCATCTTCGCAACGAACATGTCAACACACCTTACAGCCGCCAGCTTGTCATAGAACATGTTTCTGCGTATTCCGCGCTCAATGTACCCTTCCTCTGACGGTCTGCCTACACTCTCACCCTTTAGGAGCTTCAGTGAAAGTTTCGCCATCGCAGGTACAGCCTTCCTCATTCCTGCCGCACTGTCAGGGGTCTCGATGATCCATGCGGATTTCCTGTACATCTCAACGCCTGGATTTTCGGGGTACATTCCTGATATTACTGGTATTCCGAACTCCTTTGACACCGCCGAACATACTGCACCGCACGCAGTACCGTAACGTCCAGCATTGAACGCAGGCCCCGCGATGAAAGCGTCCGGCTTGTATTCCCGTATCATTCCGAGAATAGTTGCTGTAGCTTCGTCCATGTTGCTGGCAAAATACGAGTCCCCGCATATTACCGTTGCTACTATCTCTGCTTCACCCTTGAAAACCGCCTTGAGTGCCATTCCAGGCCCGACAACTCCGGCGCGGATTTCGGGCTTGTAGTCTGCCTTTTCTTCTCCGCCTATTCCAGCGTAGAACTGGTTGATGTAATGCACTATCCTGTATGCCATTTCTCCCGCCCTCCTAAAGCGTATATGCTCCGAGCTTAGTATATCCAAGCTCACTCGTTGCACCCGTTATTGCCTGAAGCTCTACGGTAATGCTTCCGTCTTCAGCAAGTGAACCCTGCCAGCCCCCTGCAATTACGTTTGCTTCCTCAGCGTAACCGATAACCTTGTCCATTACGGGAAGGTATATGACTTCGTTGGCGTTGCCGGCCGTAACACATGCGTTACCTTCAGGGCAGGAATCCGCGAGGGACTGCGATGCTCCGTCCTGTCCGGCGTATTCGTCAGTGAGAAGTGCTGTCTTTATACCCAGAGCCTCAGCTTTGCGGCAGTTCATGATGAGGTCAGCGTCAGGGTTGCCGAAACCTTCTTCAGTGATTACAACACCGTCAAGCCCTAACATTCCGGCTAATTTCGTGGCATATGACGAACTTCTTTTCTTGTCGGCGAGGGTAACATTCTCGTTTGTTACGATTACGGCTGCAAAATTAAAGTCCTTTCCGTGCCTCTTGAGCATGTCAGCAATAACAGGGTTATTCAGGTGTGAATACGTGCTGTTCTTGTCGCACGCTGATACGCAGTTTCCGGAAACGATAGCTCCGTCCATAACTTCGAGCGGTGATATTATCGTGGGAAGTATGCGCTTGACATCAACACCGTAAAGATACGTGTCATGAAGAAGCCCCTGTGTCTGCAGCATGTAGATATAGCCTACTTTTGGCAGCTCTGGATATGCGTTCATGGCCTCGCGGATTGTGCAGTATTCATACGCTTCCACACTGTCAGCAACAGCACCGGCGCATGACTTTGCGAGGTATGCCGCAGCTTTCAGCCCAGCCATTCTGCAAGCCTTCTCGTAATCGTGCTTGTCCATGTTGGGATCTGAAGGTTCGAGAACGAGCACAACATTGCACGTCTTTGAGTACGGCGTGTAATCCGAACCAGGCCCCGTCATGTCGATAATTCCTTCCTGGAAGCGGACGAGTTTTCCAGCAGTGAGTACGGCGCACCCTGAAAGTACGAGGGTCTGTCCTTCCCCTACGGTCTCAACATCGCTCAACATTCCTGGAAATACCTGGCCTTTTCCGGAAATCTTCCATCGCGGCTCGATTACGTCTTTAACCGGCATAACACGCACTTTTTCGCCGGGCATAGCAATATCAACGCTGATATTCTTTCCCAGCAAAGTATCCTCCGAGATTAACGCGAGAAGCTCTGCTTTGTTGATGGTGAGAGTTCCGCCCGAAAATCCCGTACTGTCTCCAAACTTCAGGCTCTTAACATTAAGCCTGTGCAGTTCCAGCTTTGACAACTAACATTCCTCCTTCTGTAATAACGACGGGGCATTACAAAGCTCATCATTCAAGATTAACCCGTACTGCCCTAAACTTTCCCTCATAAGTTCCGCGTCAATGTAAGCATAATCAGCACTTGAGGCATTATCCAGTTCATCTGGAAGGATCAGGCTGCTTGACTGATACACACTTACTGCCGACTCGATGACCGAGAGGGACACCAAATCTGCTGGCCCGTGAAGCTCATCAACTATTACAGACCTGAAAGGCTGATGATTGGGCCTGAGATTTCCGCAAAGAGGGTGGGTTAAGATTATGCTGCCTGAGTGTACGAGACTGCGGACGCGAATAAGAACATCAAGAGATGAACCTTCTACATACTCTCCTGATTTTACGCTGTGATACAAGCCCGCATTATTAGTGATAAGTCTGAACATTCTTTAACCCCTCCTGGAACTTTCTGCATCTGTTGCCATGTGGCAGTCGGCTTCAGAAGTCCTGTCCGCAAAGAGTTCTTCTGCCTGAGAGTTTCGCGAATGCTTGCCCCTTCGGCGGCCATGCAATGAATAATGGCTCTCTCCTCTATGCTTCGTTCAGGGTCGTATTTATGCTTATAACGCAAAAATTATAACCTGAAGGATAGTGATTTTCTATGAGAAATATACTGCTTATTGTTATGATATTGCTCATGAAATTTATGATGTCATAGGCAATAGCAACAGGCAGAAATTACAGGGGGAAGATGCCGCATTACCCCCTGCATAACTCACATTCTCACTAACCCTTCAGAAATCCCTCCTGGTCATAAGGCTTACCCTCGTTGTATTCCCTGAGAAGCCTTGCAACCTTCCCGCTCAGTAATAATATGGCGATTAAGTTCGGGATTACCATTATTCCGTTGAAGAAGTCCGAAAGCTCCCAGACTAAATCAATCTTCAGAACGCTCCCAGTGAATATGAACGCCATAACGAGAACCTGATACGGCAGCAATGCTTTTGCTCCGAAGAGATAACGTATGTTCGTCTCGCCGAAGTAGTACCAGCCTATAACCGTTGAGAACGCAAAGAACAGAAGGCACACTGCGATGAACGGATAGCCCCATGAACCCAAGAAGTGTTCGGCAAAGGCAGCCTGAACGAGTGATATTCCCCTGAGATTTGCGCCGCCTTCAGCAAAGTTATTGTCCAGTACTCCGGAACTCATTACCGTAAACACCGTTATGTTCAGCACCACGAAAGTATCAATGAACACCGCGATTATTCCCAGAACTCCCTGCTCTACGGGGTGTGAAACCTGAGCCACTGCATGAGCGTGAGGGGTTGATCCCATTCCAGCCTCGTTCGAGAACAGACCGCGTGCTATGCCGTAACGTGCCGCCTGTGCAACCGCAACTCCTGCCATTCCTCCCCACACTGCTTTGGGCGCAAAAGCACATGAGAATATTTCCCCGAAGACTGCCGGGAGATGGGAGATGTTCATTGCGATTAACGCCAGACCCACAACGATATAGAGAATGGCCATGATTGGGACGAGTTTTTCTGTTACGGAGGCTATGCGCTTCACACCGCCGATGAAGATTAACCCGGCAACGACTGCCAGAACTGCTCCAACAATTTTAACGTCCCAGCCGAACGCACCATTGAAGGCATCACTGATTGAGTTTGCCTGAACCATGTTGCCCATAAAGCCAAGTGCTAATATTATGGATACGGCGAAGAAACCTGCGAGGAATTTCGATACAAGGTTATTGCCCAACCCTCTCGAAATGTAATACGCAGGCCCGCCTACAACATGGCCTGTCTCGTCGCGTTCCTTGTACAACTGGGCGAGGCAGGCTTCTGCAAAGTTAGTAGCCATTCCGAAGAAGGCAGCTACCCACATCCAGAATATTGCTCCCGGTCCTCCTGAGACCAACGCTGTCATAGCACCTGCAAGGTTGCCCGTCCCTACCTGTGCTGCGATTGCTGTTGCGAGTGCCTGGAAAGAGCTCATTCCATGCGCTCCTGCTGCTTCCCCAAAGAGCGAGAAGTTGCCGAACAATTTGCGGCAGGCAGTCCCGAACTTTGAAATCTGGACGAAACCCAGCCGCAGCGTGAAGTACAGTCCTGTACCGCACAGAAGCGGAATTAGGAAGCTGGTACCCCAAAGGAAGCCGTTAGCGTCTGATACGAGTTTTAACAGCTTATCCATAATGATAAAAACCTCCTGTGAAAAGATTTGATATGTTGTAAAAATTATGACAATAACAAAAACCCGGAAGCACGTTACACTTCCGGGAATTGTTCACTAACTTTATGCTGCCTGACCCCAGCCGGGATTTATGGCTTTGTCAGGTTAATTTGTACAATAATGGGATAATCATACAGGGATTATATCATTTCTTGTTATACATGCATAATACTGAACATTAAGCAAAACAACAGGTTTTACATTATGAGCGTGAACCCTCCTTCGACTAAAGTCGAAGGCATCCAGTTGTCTTAATTAACCGGAC
>CALAUZ010000018.1 GCA_937892105.1 uncultured Fretibacterium sp.
TTTCTGATATAGTATCTTTCAAACTTTTTATTTCTTCCTTATTTTTTACAATTACACAGTAGTACCAGTAATGTTTCATGGAGCTAATGAGCGTATTTTGCGTGATTTCTCTCCTATAACTGAACCGACAATGTGGACAGGCTGGACTGAAGAAAAGTTTGCGGACTTAGTCAGATTAATCAATGCAAGTAGAGAAAAACCCAATATAGACTTAACAGATGACATAAATGATTGGGTAAGGAGATGGACAGAGGAAATCATCGGATATGTTGTCAATGAATTCTAAATTAGGAGGTATCGAATGATGAATGAATATGGCGCGATCGTAAGAACCTGCATGATGAAAAAGTTTTGTAGGGGTAATGAGACCAGCTCGCAAGGTCATAGATTTGACAATCGGCGATATTTCTGCTCAATCAGGAATTCCTGAAGAAGTCCTTGCCGATATAGAAGCTGGAAAACAACAACTGACTGACACGAATTACATAGCTTTGGCGGCTGTGTTTGATAATGTTATGTCTCAGCGTACCCCTTCTGTTGAGGATAAAATACTCCGCAGAATTCTTGAGACATATTATGCTGACCCCGCACTTCCTTCATGCTACGCTGGACTATTCCAGAGTATTGAAAATGAGCCATTCTTATACAGATGGTTTGTTACATTCAGCGACGTTTTCAACCAGTTATTCAAATGTGAGGAAGTTTCCTTAACAGATGAAGATCTTGCACTGCTTGCGAAAAACTACAAGATATTCATCGATGGAACTGTAATAGGCAATAAGGATTTTCCTCTGCTCATCTCCAGACTTGAGCCATTCCTCAAAAAGGAAACAGGTCTTTCTGGTAAGAACGTCACTATCAAACTCACAAAAGACGTAATCACACAGATAAGAGAAGAGGCTCAAAACATTCAGGACAGCGATGAGGCACAAGACTTAAAGAGTACTGCTAGTGCCATTGCTCATTACAGAGAAGCGGGACTTTTAGACGTATTCAATGCCGATGACGTGCGTACAGTCTTTCACGATTATCGAAACCAATACCGCTTTATCTTGATTACTGAAAACAGAGACCTTGCACAGGAACTTCTCGCATCAACTGATAAAACACGCAAAGCTCCTATTTTAGTAGCACATATGTGCGATGGAGGCAGTATTGCTCTCTACAGACGAGAGGAGCAAGCAAATGATGATGACGATGAAGATTACCAAAGTGCTGATTTGGATGGTTCTGAAGTCTAGAGAGTAGTTTTATCATGAGGCTTGAAATTGGGTATCTTCATAACGAGGCCGAAATCCGCGAGAAAAGTTCGCAACTCGCAAGTAGGATTATAGACAGGCAACTTAATGAGATAACCCAAAAGATACAACGAAAATCTGAGCATACATCAGTATTGGAAACTCGAGTAAAAGAGCCTGTAGTTTTCATTGATACCTGCGCTATTTTAGAAGTACCTGCCTCAAAGATATATCTTCAGAACGTTGCATCAAGTGAAAATCGTTGTGGGGAAAAACTTGTCATTCCGTTGACAGTTATGGGCGAACTTCAAAGCCTCGCGAGTAAGAAAGATGACATGGGAATTTACCAGAAGGCTCGGACTATGTGGAGCATGATAATGGAATGCTGGGAGCGCGGTTTGGTGAATATATACGACAGCAGAGAAAACACAATTTTTGCAGATGAAATGTTGCAATCTCTTGTCATCGAGTTCTCTCGTGAGTACGATGTTACAGTTATAAGTCAGGATTACTGGCTCTGTCAGGATCTTCTAACAATTTGTAGACTTCCATCCGTGAGAGGTCGCAAAATTAGGGTAAAGAAACTAGACAGTAAAGGTAACTTAGTCCAAGTTGAATGGAGAGGATCTTTCTATTTAACTTAATACTTAATAAACTTAACATTTACTAGAGAACAAAGCTAGAAGGAGGATTAAAGAATCAATGGCTACGCTTGAAAGCATAAAAAATTACTGGGGTCAGTATTACCATGCCCATCACTGACTAGCAACAAAACTGGCATAGCGTAACTTATACCTTTTTCTGTATAGATTTTTATGCGTTCTTCAAGTGCGCTAAGTGCTCTCAAGACTGCTTCTCCCAGATGGGTATTCTCTTTCACTTTCACTTCGGCGTTCTGGAATATTTCAGGTTTGTCATCGGAAGTATAACTTGGATCGCACCTGACAATATTTTCCCTAAAATTTCCTCCTCCGAAATTTATTTGAGCAATCTCAGCGAATACAGAAGCGGTAGTTTTTTCCTCATAACTTTACAGAACTTACGCACAACCATATTCAGAGCTTCTATATGACCACTCATAGAACCACTTATGTCAAGACACATACACACTGGAACACGAAGTATAATGTCAGGCCCTTGTATCATCATGCAATAACTCCTTATGTTACATTTTAATCGTTTTCACTGTTAATAGATTTCATTTCAACAATATCGGCGACATCACAGTTTAGGACATTACATATCTTTATCAACGTTGAGGTGCTAACGTTTTCGCCTCTACCTAATTTACTCATTGTAGATGAGCTTAACTTAGCCCTTTCCATAAGATCGTGTTTTTTCATGTCCCTATCAATCAACAGTTTCCACAATCTTTTATAACTAATCAATATTATTCACCTCCTGAGCTTTTAAGAGACTCTAATAAAGATTAGAAATTTACTTCATTACACCTAGAAAAGCCATTTTGTAAAGTTAAAGTTCATTAACGTAAAAAAAACTTTCTAAAAAGAGAAATTAACGCTACTTAATTCCTTACAACTCCTTCGATTTTCAGAGGAGTTATCCAACTAAGATTTCAAAAATGAATTCCTGAAACTGTCAATCTGTTCATTCGTCATTCCATTCGAGCGCATAAAGTCTACTGCTGCATTGAAGGCTCGTTTTTCTCCACGTGCTTCACCGCGAGCTTCGCCAATAGCAATGCCCTCTGAGACGGCTTCATCACGAAGGCGTTTCTCAATCCAAGTTAATTCAGCCATGTTATTATCTCCTTTCAGTTTTTTCAGTTCGTCAAAATATTGATTTCGTAGCTCCTCATCTTCAAGGTTAATTAAGCGGTTGACGAGAACAAGAATACCTGCACGTTCTTTGTAATTTAATCCAAGAGCTTGAAGATTTCTAGTGATTTTTAACAAATATTCAAGTTTAACTTTCTGAGCATCATTACTCATATAGTCGCTGTATTTTTTTGCGGCGTAAATAAAACTATCGAACGGATTATCGCTGTTTAATAATTTTTCATCGCTCTGATTGTAAACTTCAAATAAATTATATTTGTAAAGTAATTCCGTCCCGTATTCAGTGAACTCGAATTTGCCTGGAGTTTCATCAGATGACCGTTTGTCTGTCAAAATTGCGAGAGCAACTGGCATACGTCTATAATGCGCAAAAATAAGACAGCAATATAAAATCATTCTAAACGAAATGTCTTCGCCACCTTTGCCCTGAACTTCGATATGTAACAGAATCCATTGATTTTTCCCTGCCTTCAGTGTGGCAATAGTGCCTAGCGAAGCCACCGTCAAGGGCAGACCCAAAGGTAAATTCTTCAAATCACACTGCATGATAATCCCTCTTTTCCAGCGTTACGCCGCCCGGCGGTTGCGGGCAAAGAAGCCCTGCCTGCCGCTGTTTAAGATACGACAGCTATTAAGTACAACCGCAAGGGTTGCGGTATTGTGAATCACCGCCGCCCACAACGGACTTATCTTGCCCAAGGCACCCAAAAGCATAGCCGAAGAATTGACGAGAATCGTTGCCATGAAATTCTGATGCACCAAATCCATCGTCCGGCGCCCTAATTGCAAGGTTTCAATCAGGCGTTCCGGGTCTTCGGAGTGAATGGTTACTGCCGAGGATTCTGCGGCAATATCCGTCTGCCGTCCGCCTAAGGACACACCTACATCAGAGAAAGCCAGCGCCGGCGCATCGTTGATGCCGTCACCGACCATCATCACGGTTCCCCGCTGTTTGAGCTTATTGACATAATGACTCTTGTCTTCGGGCAGGATTTCCGCATGGTAGGAATCAATATCCATGTTATGCGCCACTTCGGCGGCTACCGCCTTGCTGTCACCGGTAAGCATGACGATTTCATCCACACCATGACGGCGCATCTGATTCAGCGTCTTTTTCATCTTCGGACGAATGGGGTCTTCAATGCCGATAACGCCGATAAGCTCCTTATCGCGGGCTACATAGAGAAGGTTCTTGAACGCCAGACCATCTGCCAGCCCTTCCGTATCCTCAATGCCGTTTTCCCGCAG
>CALAUZ010000019.1 GCA_937892105.1 uncultured Fretibacterium sp.
ATGCACTGACCATGAATGGGCTTATAAATGCATGGAATGCGGATAAGATAGAGCCTCTTGTATCTCGAATATTGGAGAACGGAGAGTGGGTAACGATACAGAAAGCAGAGAATTACCGTCAGAAGAAACGTCCTATGACTGAACTGCCATTAGAGCATGATACTGACACGACTGCGGAAGAATTGCCGGTTGTTACTGACGTTATCCCTGATGAACCGGAAGAAGAAACTGTTGCCGAAGTTGAAGAACCCAAGGCGGAAAGTGCCCCTGAAACAGTCCAAGAACAACCAGAACGTGAAAAGTGTCATAGCTTAGAAGATATAGTTTCATACCGTCTGAGACATGGAGAAATGCCGCCAGAGTATGAAGAACTGGGAATGTATGACAAGCAGCTAGTAGCGATGAGTTTGATGGAGCTGACGAGAGCAGAGTCTATAGCTCCGAAGAAAGCAGAACGCGCTTCGTTGCTTGAATGGAATGACGAGGACTTGCGGAAAGAGGATGAGGATGAATATACGTTGCCCGATGATTGGCGTTACAGGACGGTGGATAGGGACGAAGACCACGAAATGGGGGTATAGCGTAAAATAGACAAAATCTCCCAATCAAAGCTATTTTTAGTATTATTTTAAGTGCTAAAATTGCTAAAAATTGTTATAAGGAGAGAATTGACAGTTTAAAAGTGCAAAATTAGAATACAGAACAAGTGAGAATAAAGAAGCGAAGAAAGAGGCAAGGGAGGGGTACAGAAATGTTGTTGCAATACTCTTGCAAGAATTATCGCTCAATAAAGGACGAAGTGAAGTTCTCCATGAGAAAGGCCTCAGGAGAGGTGCCACAAAATCGAGTTATAAAATTTCGCGATGTGGAATTGGAGAGTGTTTCGGCGATTTACGGTGCGAATGGTTCAGGAAAGAGTAATTTCTTGTCTTCATTGGAGTTTATGAAATTTCTTGTGGAAAATAGCGTGAACTTCCAGCCTGGACAAAGAGTCGTAATATTACCTCATAAACTGTCATCTCGAGAAGAACCAAGCGAGTTCAGCATACAGTTTATAGCAAGCGGAGTGAGGTATGCCTATGGCTTTTCTGTGCAAGATGGTCTGATAGACGAGGAATATTTGTATTACTTTCCGAACAGTCGTCAGACGAAAATATTTGAGCGCAAAGGGCTTAAAGTAACTGCTGGGAGCAAATACAAACATTCGTTCGGAGTGAGCCTTGAAGTATTGCAGGAGAATCGTCTTTTTCTATCGTGTGCAGCAAATTACTCCCGCGTGGAAGAAACGAGAGAAGCGTATATATTTTTCCGCGAGTACTTGGTTATGTACAGGGTAAGTGTCGATGAGCCTAGTGTGAATAACTGGTACGAATACAGTGTATCACTTATGAGTGAGAAGCCGGAAGTGAAGGCTGAATTGCTGTATGTATTGAGTTTGCTGGGAACAGGAATAAAGGATGTACGTTCCGAGCGCAGAGTGTTCAGTGCGGAAGAGATAAGCCGAACAATTCCTGAGCCGTTTCGAGAACTTATATTAACACCAGAAGTGCGAGAAAGCGGGTTCGTGAATCTAAAAGCAAGGATGGTGTATCCGGAGTTTGAAACGGACTTGATAACGGAAGAAGGAACAGGGATACAAAAGCTGTTCCAGATGATCTGCCCATTACTTGACATATTGGAAAAAGGGAAAGTAATGTTGTGTGATGAGCTTGAGACGGGGCTTCATGAGGTGGTAGTTCAGCAAATAATAGAACTATTTTACACACTGAAGCCAGAGAGTGAAGCACAGCTGATATTCACGACACATGATACAGGGCTTCTGAATAGCCGATTGTTCCGTCGAGGACAGATATGGTTCACGGAGATGAAGCCCGGACGTAGTACAGATTTGTACTCACTAGCGGAGATAAAGAATATCAGACAGGGAGAGAACTTAGAGCGAGGGTACATGCGCGGCAAATATGGAGCGATTCCAGTACTTAACCCAGAACTCTTGAAGAATCCTAAAGAGGTAACTGGTAGCTGATGAGAAAGATAGTCCTTGAAGAAAGGCCAGTGAACACACGAGGTTTTGATGATGTAAAGTTGTTCACCTTAAAGGAAATAGAAAGTCATTTCAGCGAAACATTGTTGCAAGTATTAGGACATATGAGGCTTGCTGAAATGCTAAAGGATCAAGGACTGGTAGAGGAGAGTGAAAACATTTTACGTTCGCAGATAGTATTGATAGAAGGTGCGTATGACTATTACCTTCATGAATTGTTGCGTCTAGGTATAGTTAAATTGTTTGCTGGAGAATGGAAAGCAGAAAAGAAGAAGTACTATGAACTTCAAATACCGATGAAATTTCTTGAGATTGCCCTAGAAGACGAAGGTAGCTCTAACTGGTTAAAAGAGTGGATAACGGAGAAATATTCTCATGTAACGCTTATGGATTATCCGCAGTTGAAGGAAGTGTGCGAAATTCTTGGTATAAGCATGAAAGATGTTGCAGAATTGGCATTTTACCGTGTAGCTTCGCAAGATAAACCAGAGCATGAGCTAGAGAAGGAAATACGTGAGACATATAGCCGACGAAATCAGATAGCGCACCAGTCAGATCGAAAGATGGGAACAGCAGAGCGCGAAAGTATAAGCTGTGAGTATGTAGAAGGCAGGATAAAGTGCGTAAGAAAGATAGTATTGGCTTTAAGTGAGGTTGCGAGACGGAAATCAGGACATGATGAGCGTTCAAAAAAGGTAGGGAGCTGGATGAGGAAATTGCAACGCAAACTAATAGACGTGCTAAGGTTGCGTATAGTGAAACTAGTTACATAACATGGATAATAGCGTTGTCCATGCTGTCAAGTGTAGCATAAAAATAGTTTGGTAAAATGACAGCACCCCAGTAATATTTTCCGTCTTCACGAATTTTCTTCATCCAGAGAAGTAGCCGCGAGCAGGTACTTTTTGTACTCGTCCTGCCAGTAAGACGAGCTTGGAGGATTTTCACGTGTCCGAGTTTTTGCCTCCTCAATACGCCTCTGGACAGCGCGGACTTCGCTCATGTTGCCGTCATTAATGGCATCGTCAAGCATGATGTCCGCCAAATCCGGGACAAGCATGAGATGTCGAATCATGGCCTCATCATGGGAAATTTCCCCATTGTGTTCAGCCTCGACAATTTCGCAGATACGGGCGACTTTTGCGTTGCTTGCCGCAATTTCATCGGGAGTCCAGTGCTGAAGTTTGAACTCGTCATCCCAAAGTCTATAACCGTCTTTGAATGCCATTATTTAGTGTCTCCTTACTTACTGACAACGACGGCAGAAGCGGCTAAATGCTTTCTCTGCCCGGCTGTAAGTAGTACATGTTCAGCGTCTCCGTGAATCTCGCTGTGGTATATGTTCGTGCGGGAAGGAGCGTAGACAACCAGAGCCTCGACCTGCCTGCAATCCTGAACTGTAACAGTGATAATGCTCCCCTTACGGAACAGCCCCCTCGCCTGCAGAGAAAAGCGGCGGAAGAGACCAGCCCGTTGCGCTTCCAGAATATGGAGTTAGGGAAAACGGCGCGGTAAAGTTTTTCGTCCTGCTCAAAGTGTGTATCCATAGAAGTCCTCGACGAGAGCATTAAGTGCTTCAGGATTATCCAGAGAGCGGAAGTATTCTTCGTTGTCGCCGATGCACCTGAAGACCTCGCAAGCACCTTCCCCTGTGAACTGGAACTCTAGATAGTCGCCGTTGTCCTTTTCGTACTCAATCTGTACAGTGCCTGCGGCGGTGGAAAAAATTTCCGGCTGAATATGCAGGGTGTGAATTAAGTGTTGCGCCCTGCTGAGTGTGTTATATGGTATGGGATCAGCCCCGTAGCCGTCCCAGTTGTCATTGAGCATGGCGATCTGTCGTAGTTTCGCCAAGTTGTCATTCTGGATGAGAGTCTCATGTGTGTTCCTGTAAGCTATTTCTGATATAGTATTAGCCTCCCCTGTGCCTGTAAACTTTATCGCGCTTACCTATTTTGACGATAAGCACTAGCAGTTGCGCATCCTGTAACCTGCAAATAAGTCTGTATTTGCCGACTCTGTACTTCCAAAAGTCCGATAGGTTTCCCGTAAGTGATTCACCACGCATTCTTGGGTCTGGCAGAGTCTCCAAGTCTTTGGCGTATTTGCGTATACGTTCTCTATCCTGCTTGTCAAGTTTTAGGAGCTGACTGTAAGCTTCAGCGGAAAAGTCAACCTTCCAGAGCATCAAGGTGTTCCTCAACTTCATGGAGCGAGAATGTCTGCATTTCGCCTCTGTCAATTTCAGCGCATATACGGAGAGCATCATTGTAATCTTCCCAGTCATCAAGAGCCTCATCAAGCGTCTGCTGAATAAATGTTTCGGGGGGTTGTTTTGTGATGTTGCTCCAATTTCTGAGCCTAAAGTCGGTTTCGTGTGTAGTAGTAAAAATCATGGTACATCTCCTTTGTCTTGTCCAGCCTGTTCATGAAGTCAGCCCGTTAGGCTTTCACACCTGCCATTGTTGACCCTAAAACAAAGGCACTCCGAGGTGTATTTTCACTCTGTAGAGCATTTTCATTGTGTTCTTTTTGTTGCGCTAATAATGCTTCTTGCAATGTTCTCAGCGCAGTATTGACTAGCCCTACAATAGCGTCTAAGTTTTTCCCCACTTGTGCGGCTATTTCAGCGTTATCAACGAGAGACCCCCAATAAGCCATGCTAGGCGTTGAGTCTTGTATTTCTGTCTTATCCTGATAGGCCGAGTTTTTGATGAATGATGAATGATTTTCAGTTTCCTTTTCCTCGCACAAATATGTGGTAGTTGTTTGTAGTGCTTCTGCTAGAGGTTGGAGTAATTTTATGTCTGGAGTGCTTTCATTTTTTTCCCATTTACGAATTGTATTGGAATGCACGTTTACCATCTCTGCGAGTTTTTCTTGTGATAGATTTAGCTGTCTCCTACGTGCTTTTATTTTTCCCCCTAAATTCATAGATAGCCCTCCTTTCCAATTTTGGAGTAAATATACATTTTTGTGTTGCTTTTGACCAGATATAAAAATGTTGTAAAACCAAGTCAAAAGTATTGCTTTTCTCTTTACAATCCAGAATGTTATAGTAAAATATCAATATAAAAATATTGGTTTTTGACATTAAGAGGTGTTAAATGAATATAAAACAGTTGAGAAAAGTGCGAAGGATTACTCAAGAGGAATTGAGTTATCTAATGGGGGTTCATGAAAATACGATACGGCTCTGGGAGAAAGGAGTGCGTGAACCTCGTTCTTCAGACATAAAAAAACTCTGTGAAGTACTGGGCTGTACGGAGTCAGAGTTGTTAAACGGCCCGCAGGAAGACAAGGTAGAGCTGGTACTGTCGTGGAACTGGCAGGACATGAAGGAAGGAGAGATAAACATGGATGCGAACAAGTTCAAGCTGATATTGGGCGAGGACGGGAAAGTAGGGCTTCACGGAGCCGGAATGATAACGAGCCGAGAGGCAATCGAGGAATTTTTAGGACGAGTGCGAGGTGAGCTAGAAATCGCATTAGACGCGCAGATACGGCGTGGAGTAATCCCGCAGGAAGCGTAATCAGACAGGTCGCAACGGGGAGGAATTATCCCCGTATATCTGTGAAATAAATCACAGGCTATTGACAATTCACTCTCATGGACTTAGGCGGATACTTCCGGCTTTACTCACAGAGAACTCGTGATACATACACGGCTCAACAAAACCTCGTAACCTCACAGCCTCCGACAGCCCGCCGTGCCGGAGTTCGCTCTAAAAGACGGGAAATACAATATTTACATGAAAGGTTCGTGATTTCGTCATGAATGACATTCAGCTTTTCAACTACAACGAACACGCTGTCCGTATCATTATGCGCGATGGCCAGGCATGGTGGGTCGCTAAGGACGTTTGCGACATTCTAGGCTACTCAAACGTTACGCAGGTTCTCAATAATCACCTGGACGAGGACG
>CALAUZ010000020.1 GCA_937892105.1 uncultured Fretibacterium sp.
GGGCTTAGAGATTTGAAGATCATTTCTTTTGGGCCTCGTCCTAATAATTTCTTAGCTTGTAACGCACCCATTCAAGCACTCTACGATCTTCATGTTGAGATTGAAGAAAACTCGGAGCTTGATCTTTTTGAGTCCTTCAATAAACACACTGATGATCAAAGGATACCTGAGATTGTCAACGAAATGGCAACAGAACTAGGAGCAGGAAATGTAATTCCTGATATTTTACCCAAGCTGGCTCAATATGAATTAACTCTAACAGATTGGATAAGGACACATAAGGGTAATCGTAAGTATGTAGCCATTGCAAGTAAATGCTGGCCGGCGTTTCAAATACAGTTCGGCTTTGTCCCTTGCTATGTGAATAGCCGCTTAACGGCTAAGGGGTATCCAGTTGCTTGTGAAGTGGATATTTATGGAGCGCTATCAGAATACATAGGGACATGTGTTACACAAGATGCTGTAACAATTCTCGATATAAATAATTCCGTCCCTAAAGATATGTTTGAGGAGAGTATAAAGAATAATCAGTTTATAGATGGAACGTATTCAGCGCGAGATGTTTTTATGGCTTTTCACTGTGGGAATACCGCATCATGCAAGCTGAATAGCTGTACCATGTGCAATCAGCGAATAATGGCTCGTTTCCTTCCCGCTGAGGTGACGAAAGGGACTATTGAAGGTGATTTAGTTCCAGGAAAGACGACAATATATCGACTACAAAGTACCTCAGACACAAAACTTAGGGCTTATGTAGCACAAGGAGAGATATTGCCTGTAGCAACAAAGTCCTACGGTAGTATAGGCATTTTTGCCATTAAAGAGATGAATCGTTTTTACAGGCATGTGCTGATTGAAAAAAGTTATCCGCATCATGCGGCTGTCGTATTCGACCACTGTGGAAAATATCTATTTGAAATCTTCAAGTATTTAGGGATCCCAGTACGGGATATCGATTACAATAAGCACTGGGATACATACTATTCTACTGAAAATCCGTTCAAATAAAAGAGATTGGTTTTAACCAAGAAAATCGTTCAAGAATTTTGATGAGTAACTCATCATTCAATTCATTTTTATAAGGAGAGCTTTAATCATGACAAACAGAGAAAAATACGTTGAAGCATTCGTTGAAAGCCTTGATGTTAAGGCAGAACAGGTTCCTTCATTGGAATACCAGTCCATTCCTTCTTGGGATTCAGTTGGACACATGTCGCTGATCGCTGCCATAGAGGATGCATTCGACATTCAGTTTGAGACAGATGACATCGTTGAGTTTGGTTCTTTTGAGAAGGGAATCGAAATTCTCAAGAAATACAATGTCGAAATAGCTTAAACAAGCGAGGGCTAGAAGCAATGGGCGAACATAAATACGAACCAATATACAACCTTGATGCCTACCAGATTCAGCAGTATCAGCAGAATAGGTATCCACTGTTCTTCCTTGATGTCGTTGAAGAAGTTATTCCTGGCGAATACGTGAGATCGAGAAAGAATTTCACATACAATGAATGGTACTTCCCTGCTCATTTTGCTGATGAACCAAATGTTCCGGGCTTTATTCAGATGGAAATTCTGGCTCAGACGTTCATCATGACGTTTTTGACGATCCCCGAACATAAAGGAAAGAAGACGGCATTCCTCAATGTGGATAACTTAAAGATGAGGAAAAAAGTCGTGCCAGGAGATTCAATGATCATTGAAGGCTTTCTCAAGAGTTTCCGTAGAGGAGTTGCACAGGGGCATCTTGAAGCTAAAGTGAATGGAGAGTTTGGCTTATCAGCGGACATGAAGATTGCACTTCCTGACATTATGAGGGAGTTCATTCCTGGAGAAAAATCATAATGAGCCACGCAAAATATGCAGAAATCGAAGCTCACGCTAAGAATATGCGTAAACTCATACTGGAAATGGGGAAACACGCAGGAGGGCACGCCGCTCACATGGGCGGTGCTCTCTCCATCGCCGACGTAATGTCAGTGCTTTATTTCGGCATTACAAATGTTAGATCAGTTGGAATGTCCTCCCCTGAGCGAGATCGCATCATCCTTAGCAAAGGACACGCTTCTTTGGGGCTTTACTCTGCCCTGATAGAAGCAGGTTTAATGGATGAAGAGTTAAAAAATACCTTTGAAGATGATCACAGTGCATTACTTGGCCACCCTGTGAAAAATAGAGATATTGGGATTGAATTCACTAATGGATCTCTGGGAATGGGCTTGTCAATCGGCATTGGCGTTGCGATTGCTTGCAAGAGAAAGGCACTGAATAACACAGTATATGTAATTCTCGGTGATGGCGAGTGTAATGAAGGCTCTGTTTGGGAAGCATTTATGTCTGCGCCTCACTTCAATTTAGACAATTTAGTAGCCATTATTGACTGCAATAAATTTCAACTTAGCGGAGCTACAGATGATGTGATGCCGTTTGGAAACATGGCCGATAAATTAAGAGCTTTCGCTTGGGATACCGAAGAAGTAAACGGTCATGATGTTCCAGCTTTATGTGAAGCATTGACAGGGAAGCGAGAACGAAGTAAGCCCTTGGCTGTTGTTATGGATTCAATTAAAGGCAAAGGATTCTCTTTCTCTGAAAACAATAATTCTTGGCATCACGCTGTGGTTACACAAAAGGCATACGAGCAGGGAATTGCTGAATTATCTACCGAATCATCTGTCAAATCTTCTGAATTGGGGGCGTAGTCATGACAGTCGTTGAATACAACAAAAAGAATGCAAGGAAATGGTCTGTTATTGGCGAAAGACCAACATTCGGTTCTGCTTTGTTTGAGTTTGCCAAAGAAGATAAAAGCATAATTGCTATCGTAGCAGATGTTACTAATTCGGCTGGACTCGGCAATATGAAGAAGGAATTGCCTGAGCAAGTCATCAATGTGGGTATTGCCGAGCAGAACATGATGGGAATTGCTACCGGTCTTGCAAGTGAGGGCTACACAGTTTTTACATCTTCTTTCGCTCCATTTCAGTCTATGCGTTGTTTAGAGCAAATCCGTGTTAATCAGGGCTACATGGGACAAAAAGTGATAATGGTTGGCCTAGCTGGTGGCGTTGCTTACGGAGAGCTTGGATTTACACATTGTACGGTAGAAGATGTTTCTATTCTTCGTTCAATTCCCAACATCGCTGTCGTTACACCTGCTGACTGTATGGAAGTTGTAAAAATTGTAGAAGCTGCAATAAATTATAAGGATTCAGTTTATATCCGTTTAATGGATAAGACCGGCATTCCTATGGTTTATACGGAAGATTATGATTTTATAATTGGGAAAGCTGTCCCTTTGATTGATGAAGGAGAAGGCACAATTGAAGAAGAAAATTCAAGTGAAAACACGAATAAGAAATGCGAATTTGTCATTCTCGCCAATGGTCCCGTGGTTTATAATGCCCTACAAGCAGCTCAAAAATTTACCGAAGATAAAGGCATTAAAATTGCAGTCTATGACTTTCATACAGTAAAGCCCGTTGATGAAGTTCTATTAAATAGATTGGCAGGAAATAAAGCACTCCTCACAGTTGAAGAACACAGCATAATCGGCGGCTTAGGTAGTGCTGTTGCAGACTATTATGCAGATAAAGAGAAGCGTCCTATTATCTATAAATTGGGATTGCCTGATGGCTACCCCCACGGCGCATCTCACGAAACATTACTGGCTGAATATTATCTTGATAAAGACGGTATTTACGGTAAACTGTGTGCGCTCGTGGCAGACTAGGAGAAAGTTCGATGAGATATGTTCAGGAAAAAATATACAGCGTCATTCCTAATCGATATCCGCTAATGTTTCTTGATTCGATGGATGTTGAAGAAAATCACGTCACTGCTTTTATCAATTTGGAAAGCGATACATGGTTTTTTGCTTGCCATTACCCAGATTATCCAATCATGCCGTTAAGTCTTTTGATTGAAAGCATGACACAAACATTCTCAGCTACATTTTTGGCTAATACCCCCCCCCCCCCCGAATCCTCATCAGCAGAAGGAAATCCCAGTCATATCCTCTATTGGCGGAATCGGTGGAGGGCTTCGATTGAAAGATAGCGTAATTCCAGGTGATTTCTTGAAGCTGGAAGCCTTTTTAACATCTTTCAGAAGAGGCATTGCTAAAGGAACTTGCAAGGCTTTCAAAAATGACAATGAAATTCCTATTTTGGAGATGGAGATAGTTGAGATTCTTCCGTCACAAATGGTGAAAATGAGATGAATTCAGGAGCGACACCAAGGGTAATCGATACATCGAAATGTATTGGGTGCTGTAAATGCGTCAATGAATGTGTAAATCGATATCTTACTCTTTCTACAAATGGAGACGGTAAGACTGTTGCTTCTTTTGTAAGTCGTGGAAGGTGTTTAGAATGCGGGCATTGCAATGCCATTTGCCCACAGGGGGCTATTTCCGGCGGCAAGGTAGCTACAGAGAGTATTGATGAACAAGATGAGTTGCTGTCTTTAATGGGCAAAAAGCGTAGTGTAAGAAAGTATATAAAAGGCTCAGTAATCCCTCAGAACATCATGGAAAAAATACTTCTTGCTGGACAATCCGCTCCTACAAATCGAAATAGGAAATCGGCTAGAATTGTTCTAATAAAGGACGCATTACCAACTGTTTATGACAAAGCGTTGGATTACCTAGTCTCAGAAGTTCAGAAGACCGGGACTATAAACCCTTTATACGTCCCCACCATGAGAATGAATGAGGATAGAACTACTGTTCTTTGGAATGCAGAATATTTAGTTCTTTTTGTAGGATTAGTTCAAAACACTGTAGATGCCGCAATTTCAGCAGAAAGAATGCAACTTGAAGCCTACAAATATGGCATCGGTTCTGCATATAGAGGGGACATGCAGGAAGCTATTAACAATACGGAAGAACTTAGAAAAATATTAGATATAAAAATGAATGAACAAGTTTTAATATCTTTCGTATTAGGTCAGACGGAAATTGAATATCAAAAACCGGCTGTGAAATTTAATCGAAAGGTTGTTTACAAATAAATGTATAACAAACTTTGGAATTTAAGGAAATTTTCAAACAACGTCGCTTTAATTGACGAGAGCGGTAATCAGCTGACATACGATCAATTAAACACAGAAGCCACGATTTTAGCCGATAAGATTGAATCTCGTTCTCTCGTCTTCAGCCTCTGCACGAATTCTATCGGTTCAGTTTTAGGTTACACAGCTTTTGTCAACAGCGGTAAGGCTGTCCCAGTTCAGTTAAGTAGTAATCTTGATTTATCGCTACTACTTAACCTGCTTCAGACTTATGAGCCGAAGTATTTGTGGATACCGAGAGGGTTGCACAACGATCTTTTTGAAGGAAATGTTGATGTAATCCATGAAGCTCATGATTACACACTTCTCAAGACGAGGTTTGATAAAGAGTATTCGCTGTTTGATGAGTTGGCCTTGCTGATTACGACATCAGGCTCGACAGGGAGTCCGAAGTTCGTTCGGCAGTCGTATGAGAATTTATTATCGAATGCAGAATCGATTGCGAAATACTTGAAATTGGACAGTACGGAGCGTCCGATAACCACGTTGCCGATGAACTATGTGTATGGATTGTCCATCATCAACTCTCATTTTCTTGTCGGTGCAACATTGCTCTTGACTGATAAAGGGTTGATGCAGAAGGAATTTTGGGATTTCTTCAAAACTACTCAAGCCACATCATTTGGCGGAGTCCCGTACACATACGAGATGTTAAACAAGCTTCGTTTCTATCGAATGAAGCTTCCATCACTTCGCACAATGACACAGGCAGGTGGGAAGATAACTCCAGAATTGCACGAGAAATTTGCAAAGTATGCGGCTGAGAATGATAAACAGTTTGTGGTCATGTATGGTGCGGCAGAAGCTACGTCAAGAATGGGTTATCTTCCTCCCGAAAGAGCCGTCGAGAAAAAAGGCTCTATGGGAATCCCAATTCCGGGCGGTAAATATAGCCTGATTGATGAAAACGGCAATAGTATAAACACACCGTTTACTACAGGAGAACTTGTTTACGAAGGCAAGAACGTAACATTAGGTTATGCGGAGTGTGGCGAAGATTTGGTTCTGGGGGACGAACGTCACGGTGTCCTAGCCACTGGCGATATGGCGCAGTTTGATAACGACGGGTTCTATTACGTCGTTGGTCGTAAGAAACGGTTTCTCAAGATTTACGGCAACAGAGTGAATCTTGACGAGATTGACCGTCTCATCAAAGGCAATTTCAGCATTATAGATGTGGCATCTTCTGGCGTTGACGATCATCTGTATATCTTCTTGACCGAACCTGATGCCTCATTTGCCGAAGACGTGAAGGGGTTTGTGTCTAGGAAAACTAAGCTGAACCCAGCGGCTTTCAATGTGATCATAGTGCCGGAAATCCCCAAGAATGACTCAGGCAAGACGCTCTATAAGGAGCTGACGAAGTATTATGACAATCGGACAAATAGCGAAGCCTAAAAAACATTACCAGCTCTTCTGCTTTACCTTCGCTGGCGGTACGGCTTCTTTCTTCGATCAAATAGGACAGGACTTGGCCAAGAGTAATATCGGTTGTGTAAAACTCGAATACGCTGGCCATGGAGCAAGACATAGAGAACCGTTATATTGCGACTATCAAGAACTGGCTGATGATTTATTCGGCCAGTTCCAGCATATTTATGCACACTCCGACTGTGATAACTACGCTCTCTTCGGCTACAGTATGGGAACGATTACTTTAGTCGAAATTCTGAGACGTATATTGGCCTCAGTTTTACCAGCTCCTAAGCATATCTTCCTCGCCGCTCATGAACCGCATACAAAAGCGGAGTTACTAACTTTCACGCCTGATGAAATGGACGAATGTGTTAAAGAGCGGACAATAAGGTTTGGAACTGTGCCGGAGAAACTGCTGAATAATAAGACATACTGGCGGATGTACTTGCCTTTGTACAGGCATGATTACACGTTATTAGCGCATTATAATTTTAACAATCTAAACTTGCAGACAACAATCCCTTCTACAATCTTTTACTCTGAAACGGACACTCCGTTGAAAGAGATGAAACTGTGGGAAAAATACTTCAGGGGACGGGTTGAATACTGTCGCTACGAAGGACAGCATTTCTTCATTCAGCAACATCATGAAGAGATGGCGAGGGTTATTGCAGACAGACTGGAAAGGGAGGCAGAGCAATGACATCTTTTGACGATATTTGGGCGGTTTCTCCCTTCAGTTTGAATGAAGCCGAGAAAGAAAAACTGTTGACAAGCAGATTGCTGGATTTGACTCAATTACACGCTGAGAAATGTCCGGAGTATTCAGCCATGCTTAAAGCCATTGGCTTTGAGATAAGTAACACACAGTCTGTAGGGAGTTATCGAGACCTGCCGTTTCTCCCAGTCCGGCTTTTTAAGGAATTGGAGCTAAAGTCTGTCGCAACAGAAGACATTGTGAAAACCATGACTTCATCAGGGACGACTGGACAACAAGTTTCTAAAATCTATCTCGATCGTGCTACAGCCTCTAATCAGCAGAAGGTCATGGTTAAAATTGTGTCAGAATTCACAGGCTCAAGCCGTATGCCCATGATCATTATTGACTGTCCAAGTGTGGTTAAGAATAGGGCGATGTTCAGTGCCAGAGGGGCTGGCATCTTAGGCTTCTCAATCTTCGGCTCAAAGAAAATCTATGCTCTTGACGATGACATGAAGCTAGATGTTCAAGCTCTCACGGACTTCCTTGAAAAGTACAAAAATCAGCCAATCCTTCTCTTCGGCTTCACTTTCATGATCTGGCAACATTTCTACAAAGAATTAACTAGGCTTCGCCAAGAACAAGAGCTAACTTTTGACTTATCGCACGGAATCCTTATTCACGGTGGGGGCTGGAAGAAATTGACATCAGAAGCTGTTTCTCCGAAGGAATTTCATGAACGGCTTGAAGATGTCTGCGGGGTTAAATCTGTACACGATTACTATGGTATGGTCGAACAGACAGGCTGTATTTACATGGAGTGTGAACATCATCATCTTCATGCATCCATATTCTCAGATGTAATTACACGAAGACCATTAGATTTTTCAGAAGCAAATATTGGCGAACCAGGAATCTTGCAGGTAGTCTCTACAATTCCTGAATCCTATCCCGGTCACAGTCTTTTAACCGAAGATGAAGGAGTAATCTTAGGCATAGATGACTGTCCATGTGGACGTAAAGGGAAATATTTCAAGATCAACGGCCGACTCAAAAACGCAGAGATAAGGGGGTGCAGCGATACCTATGCCGCTAAATTTTAGTAACAAAAACATTCAATTCTTAGTCGGTGGTAATTCAGAAGGTACATCATGTGATGTATTAAACGGCCAAGAACCGTCCTTCCCACAAGCTCTACCCCCATTTGATGAAAAAGTCATTGATTTCCTTAATGATTTATCAAAAACACTGATGCCTTACCGCGAGTACTCAGACGTTGTAACCTTTGCCTTCTGGATAAGGAAGGGAAATGTCAACAGCCTGAAAAACCGTTTTATTAAAAGTGATGGCGAAAGGAACGATGAATGCTTACAACTTGGTCGAGGTGTTGTGTTCCATATAGCACCATCGAACGTCCCGGTGAATTTCGCTTATTCTTTGGTTACCGCCCTTCTATGTGGTAACAGTAGCATTGTCAGAGTACCCGCAAAAGAGTTTCCGCAGGTTAGGATAATCACCGAAGCTATAAACATGGTGTTAGGGAAGCACCCCGACATGGCCAGACGTATTGTCTGTGTTCGCTACGATCACGATAAAGAGATTAACGACTTCTTATCTGCTTTATGTGATGTCCGAATCATCTGGGGCGGAGATAAGACCATTGAAGGAATCAGGAAATCTCCCTTACCGCCGAGAAGCACCGAGATCACTTTCGCTGACCGTTATTCTTTAGCTGTGATTAACTCCGATGCTTACTTGGCCATGACCGATGCTGAGAAAGAAAGAACTACTGTTGACTTCTATAACGACACATTCTTCTCAGATCAGAATGCTTGCACAAGCCCAAGAGTCGTAATCTGGACAGGGAAAGCATCAGAGAGCATAGAAAAGGCTAAGTCGTTATTCTGGCAGTTGGAACATAAACTCGTCAAGGAACGTTACAACTTTCAGTCTATTCAAGTCGTGAATAAGCTGACTAAAGCATACTTGTTTGCGGCAAAACATGGCTCTACTCAGGGAAACACACAGGGGCAGAACATCAGAATCGAACCGCATGAAGATAACCTGATCATCAGAGTCACTGTGCCAGAAATAACAAGCGATTTAATGAACTATCAGGACAACAGCGG
>CALAUZ010000021.1 GCA_937892105.1 uncultured Fretibacterium sp.
AAGCGGGGGCTTCCTAATTCTTCGAGACCGCAACACAAATCTTGCAATTCATGTTGTCTTACATTCTCTCCAAAGGCGTTAATTCCCTGCGTCCCACAGGTATTTATTTTCGACAGCAATATCATGTTTCGGGCCGCGTGGATATCCCGGTCTTCTTGATACCCGCATGGGCATTCATATACTCGGTCTGAAAGTGTTATATCTTTCTTCAGCTTCCCGCATTCAGGACAATATTTCGTCGTAGGGGCTGATTTCGGCAGTACTGTTACACGCTCATTCTTTATCAGCTTAACTTTCACTAGTCCTAACACTGAATGCTGCACTGTACGGCCAAACAACCCTTTATGCCAGCCCGATATATTCTCGTCCTGCATGTAGACTTTCTCATGTTCCAAAAGCTCATGCACAATCTTGTTCGCGGTATCCTTTTTACGGCTTGATAACTTCTGATATGCTTTCCGCAATAACTTCACGGCCTTGTATCGGTTGCTTGAACCCTTCTTCCGCCGTGCTATTAATCTCTGGCACTTCTTTATCCGTTCACTTTCTTCAACAAATACATTTATTTTTCTGCCGTCTGATACTGTTATTGAGGTCTTAATTCCCATATCTATACCGATTTCTGGTTTACATTCCTTCTTTTCACCTCCTTCTTTATTCTGATATGTAGTGATTGCTATGTAATATCCGTTGGGCAAGTTTAAGAGTTTCGCATTAACAAATTCAAGGCCGGGAATGTTCCAGAATTGATTTGCTCCCTTTATCCGTATGCGTTCCTTGAAGCCTTGAAGCCCTATGTGATTCATGTCATAGAACCTGTAGGTTACATAGTGCTGCTGAAGATTTATAGACTCGTAGTCAGACTTATAGCGCAGACTGCCGACTGTATGATTATGCTTCTTCAGTGCGGCTAATCCCTTTAGGCTGTGCTTTATGCCCTGAATTACTGACTGCCTCATCTGCGAACCCAGATATTGCAGATCATGTGTTACTGGCTGCCTGTCTTTGTCCAGTACGTGAACTGTCAGCGTCCTGCTGTCGTATTAGTTAATATCATGGGCTTTCATGAAGGTTAATGCATCGTTGTACAGCCATTTAGCTTCAACGAATAGCATTTTCAGGTGAAGCAACTGCTGAGTGTTGAGATGAGAGACATCTATTTTCACACGGTACACTCGGCAAATCTGACGTTTACGTTTTTCTCTGGTCAGTCTGCCTTGTTCTCGTATTCGGTTATTCTTAG
>CALAUZ010000022.1 GCA_937892105.1 uncultured Fretibacterium sp.
AAAAATATAAGAAAAAAATTTTAAATATTAGATAAAGAAAATAAAGAGCAATACAATAGATTTATTTTTATAGCATTTGGAGTAGTTTACTAAAATTATATAAAAAGTTACCCTTCATCAGCTCCTCGAATAACTGTTTGCCACCCATTTGCTATATGGCAAGCCCGTGCGTTTTTCACGCTTGGATACTGTCTCTTCAGGAACCCAACAGAAGAGTTTTAACAAATATTTCTCTTCTTCGGCTTCGGGCGGGAACAAAAGAGCTAAAGCCGTAATATCTTCAGAACTTGATAAATCCAAGCCTCCATAGCACTTGCGTCCTCGCAAATCTTCTTCCCGAAATGTCGCTGCCTGACCTTGCATTACAACTGAATCTGGTATCCAAGCCACAGTGCTTCCGACCCATTGATTGAGCCTGAGCCAGCGGAAAGTGATTTCATCAGCCGGATTCTGTTCGGCTTCATGACAAGCCTCCCGCATTCCGTCAATCTGGATTGTGTATCCCAAAGAAGGATTTACTTTGTACCAGTTCTTCTCATCGCGCCAGTCTTCATCCATGCCGAGACTGTATATGACGGGATAGAACGTGTAATCCTCTCTTTTGCCGTCTAAGATGTCCTGTGCCTTCTGATGAAGTTCATATGCTACGGACTCTCGATTATCTCCTGCCGTCGTTATAATGAAGTGCAACGGATTCCTTCTTGCGTATGATGAACCTTTAGTCAGGATATCGTACAAATTACGTGTCTTCATGGCATGAATTTCGTCTATTACACAAGCTGAAACATTCAAACCATGTTTTGAAGCCACGTCTGCTGATAAGACCTGATAAAATCCAGCATTGCTATAATTTACAATTTGCTTCGTTGCCCCCATGATCTTACTTCGTTTCATGAGAGCCGGTGTCATCTCAACTACCCTTTTCGCAACATCGAAGACTAAACTCGCTTGCGCCCTGTCACAAGCCGCACCGTAAACTTCAGCACTCGGCTCTCCGTCGGCGTATAACATGTAAAGTGCTATTGCTGCTGCCAGCTCCGATTTACCCCGTAATGTTCAACACGAGTCGCTAATTCGTGTCAGCCTTTCGGCATCTTCTGGATTTCCCAGAAGCGCAGACTATATCTTCATCCTTTTTAGGATGCCCACCGCTTCAGATCGCTTGATCTTACACAATCAGTATTTTTGTAGTGTAGTTATCATCGTCATCGTTAATACAGTCAAGAAATACTGTGATAGTCGTTGAACCTTCCTCTGTTAGAGGCTTGGCTGCGAGTTACCGATTTTTGATTGTGTTTAGGATTTAACCATACACAAATCTGTATCATTCTTTCTGCTTTCGCCGCCGTCACGCTTGAGCATTTCATCTTTTCGTTGTGGCTGATACAGCTTTACGGCTTTCTCGCAATTCAATGGGTGATTTTACGAACACATTACTGTGAACGAGAACTATAAATTTTAATTCTTCTTGGGTATTTCAATAAATGCTGTCTTGAATTGCCGTGTTCCGTCAGGTTTGACTATGCCGTATATATCCCTGACCAGTCGTTCTTCCCAAGGGAGCAGCCAGAACGGTTTTCCGGCATACTCGCCTTTCGTATGACACAGCATCTCTATAAACTTTACCGCCCGATCAGCTTTTGCCTTGTCGTAATGCGATGCCGGCAGCATGAATCGGGACGGCTTGTAATCAGTTAGTTTTGGATAATTTTCTGGTCGTTGCTTCAAATCCTCACTCCTCCTCGCCTAATAGTGCATCTAAATCATCTACAGCCTTGCCTTCTCCGTTTCCCGCAATAATTCGGCTTCTGGCAGCAGGAGTTAATCCGAACTGCTCTGCAAATTGCTGCATCAACTTCAAATACTGCTGAGCGATAGAAATATATGGAACTTGCTGTGGATAGCCAGACGGGGTTCTTATGACAAGTCCTCTGTCCGTGATTCTTTCTTCAGCTTCTTTCCAACGGGCGTATGCTTGACAGTAACCGGCGAAGGCCGCCATATCAGCTTCTGTCAAAACTCCCATTGCTTCTAATGTCTTCGCTAACCGCCGCCATTCCTTTTTAGCTTCCGGCTCAAGCCATTTAGGACATGGGGGAGCTTTTCTTTGAGGCTGAGGCTCATGTTCATTAAGTTTTCTCTTGCCCGGATTTCCCTCAAGGATTTTTACGGCTGTCGGTTTCGGCTTCCTACCAGCATGCATATTAAAAATCACCTCCAGGAAACCAAAAAGTTAAATTTTGTTTAATAAACTAAAATAGCTAAATGTAAAAATTAGACTGGTTTTTACGCCAGTCTAATCACATATATCAGCCTTAATGAATGCCTAATATTTAGCTCTTGGGTTCTTTAGCTCCCAGTTTCTGCTCATATTTCAAACAGAGTATCGCGCAAAATATCACACACGGTGATTCTTCTCATTGTCATTTTCGCCATTCCTTTCTCAGCCTAAGACACGTGGCTGTTCTAAACTCCCGACTTTGAAACGCACGATTTTCTTGTCCGACGTTCTGAAAAATATCTCTTGATGAGCGAACTTAGCCGCATATTTCTCTGCCATTTCATCACTGAGGCCGCCGAAGTCAGTGTCAGTTAATCCTGTGATGAGGAAATTTCCGCAAACGATATCGTAGATGTTGTTATCCTCATCTTCAAGGCATCGATTGGGCAGTGAGCCGTTAAATTTAGCCTCATCGCAAGCGATGACCGCTACTTCATAATCCCACGGATAAAGAGCCTCGATGTTGCCGCCGACTAATTTCTGAAGCGATTCGAGTGTATGCTCAATGTTTATGAGCTTCGGTTTTTCCATTGGCTCAACAAGTAAAACTCGGATTGTGTTTGTCGTTGTAGCAGCTGTTGTAGTGGCTGTTGTCGCTGTCCCCGTCATTGCGTCTGTCCTCTCTGTCTTTGCCTTAGTCCTCCCTACCAAAAACGATGAAATGAAAGTATCGCTTTGGGCTGTCCTCTATCCAATCAACCAGCTCATAAAACCCATTGTCGAAGGCAAGTCTTTGAACTGTTCGCCAGTCACACATGTTTGTCCGTCCGCTCAGCCTAATCTTTTCCAATTGCTCTCTAATTTCTTGCGTGATCATGTTCTTTTCCTCCCCACACGATATCATCAAGAAGCTCTCGTTCAGTAAGGCCATCACATTTCAGCTCTGGGCTGTTTTCAACGCGGTCGATTAGCTTCTGTGCTGACATATAATCATCAGCGTTTGGCTCGCCTGTTACAAATTCCTTCAGCAAATAGAACATCTCATAAGCCTCGGCGAAAATCTTCGATGCTCTATCTCCCCATGCTGTCCCCAAGACTTCTCCTGACTCATTATCTATGATTTCAGAATGAATATTGCATTCGTCTAAGCCCATATCTGCGCCTATGACTTGTATTTTATGCATATTTCTTTTCCTATTTTCCTTTCTGAGCTAAAACTCTGTCTTTACAAGTTTTTTGCCCCATGTTTTTGTCGCTGTCTATACTTGATTGCTTCGCCAATATAGTCAACGCCCGCTTTTTTACGCAAAAACGGCAGGAAGTCTTTTTCGGAAAAATCCCGCCGTTTCACATGTTGACAGGGTTGATAAGCCTAAATGTGGCAGTCCACGATTGTGACGGTTTTATTTTCGTCTTCCCCGTCGATGAAGTTCTTGACGAAGTTGTTTTCCCAGTCAGCGGCTTCATCTGGACTTTCATCACTCATTCCGAACCAGCCAACGTCTCCGGGACTGCACCAAATACCATCTGACGTAACAACAGCATACGTGTGAAAAGCCGCCTGTCTTCTGGCATAGTTCTCACGAGTGCCATAAGTCTCTCGGTAGTATTTTTCGTTCCAGAAACTGAATGGCATCTTCTCATCGGGTTCAAGTGGCTTGTGATCAACAAATATGTCCCAGAAACGAAGAGCTTTGTTATACTCATCCTGGTCAGGGCTAAAATCGAGATCCCTGATTTTTGCTGAATTGACGCGAGTTCCATCTTTAAGCTTCAGTTCTCCTTCCCAACGTCCCCTTTCTAACCACCAATCCCAGTGGGCATCAGGGTTTGAGGTGCTGTAGATGTTCCCTTTCTTGTCAGTGATACAGCCTTCTGCCATGAATTTCCAGCATTCTTCATCCGTTTTATCCTTGAAGGCAGGATAGTTTTTACGGACGTAATCGATGGCTTCTTGTTTCGTGTACTCGATGTATGGCGCACGGTCGTTGCCTTCATAGTACGGCTCTAACAGCTCTTCAACGCCGAGTCCGTCGTCTTCTGTGAATACCAATACGCTGAAATGTGACATTGTATTCTCTCCCTTAATTGTTTGTTTTTTTCCTGTCTTGGCTTCATTTTTTTGAGAATTCAAGTGAGGAATTAAACCCCACCTGAATTCTGATGTTTTTCTAGTCCGTGATTATCGCTGTAATTTCAAAACGCTGGTTGAATTCTTCCGGGCTGATGATTGTGTCATCAGAACCATCGTCCGCGCCGTAGAACACAGCGATGCCGTCCTCGCACGTGTTTGCAACGCCGTCTTTACCCGTTGAAATCTCCCTTATTTCAATCGTGTGCGCTGTCTTTTCGGCCTCAACGAGCGTTTCATAAGCTGTTGTTGCCGTCGTTGTTGCTTCTGTTCTTGTTGATGTTGATGCTGTTCCTGTTGTTTCTGTCCTTACCATTTTTTGTTGCCGTCCTTTCATAAAATTCGACCGTTCCTTTGTTTGTCCCTTTGTTCACGGTGAGGCTATATTGCCGCAGGGTTGAAAACTTGGCAACGCGTAGTTCAGCGGGTAAAGTCAGTTGCCGCAAGGCTTTTTTCAAAAAACTGGGACAGCCACAAAAGCTGTGAGCTATCCCATAGAGAAAAAATTACTGTGCAAATAAAACTACTTGTGTAATTGATGCCCTGTAGGCGTTGTTCACTACATCAGTAAATGATGTAGTTTTTATTGGTTTATACTTTTATAAAGTAAAGTCCAATTTAAAGTCTTCATGCTCCCCAGACTATACCTGCTAAGACAAACCAAGCCACAGTGGCCGTGATCCCATTGCCCCAAAGGGCGTATTCAGCGGCATCCGAGTATGGAGCAGCGAGCCATTTACGAATTTGATTTTCAGTTTTTGGCTTTTTGTTATTCATGCTGTTCCACTCGTTCCAAACCTCCTTCCAGAAAGCTATCTCCTCATCACTTGGATTAGGGGTTTCAAGGTTTGAACACCACCAGTCAGGAAATGCCTGAAGTCTGGCACATTCTGTAGGCGTGAGCTTTCGCACGATATAGGCAGGATTATTGCCCTTTTTGTCATTGACAATTTGCGGGTCTTTGTAATCTCTCGCCATGAATGTATTTGCTCTTTCTTCTTAGGCGTGCATGAAACTTCCTACCGTAGTAGCATAAGTTGTGTCGTTATCACCCTGAGCGTCTTCTTCGACATTTTTATAGTAAGCCCAATTATAAAACAGTAAACGTGATAAAATAACAACATGGCATAT
>CALAUZ010000023.1 GCA_937892105.1 uncultured Fretibacterium sp.
CGACGCTCTTCCGATCTGCTGTGTTGAGTAGTTAAAGAAGAATGAGAAGAATGAAGATTAAGTCTGAAGATATAACCTGAAAATTAAGCAAAAAAATCTATGGACAAGAAAAAAGTTGTGCTATAATACTTTCCACCTTAAACAAAGAGCACTCAACATTACGGGTGTTCCCGCTAGTTGTATCTTGTCCTGTGTTCAATTATAGCACAGGTTCGTAGATAGAATACTTCTAGTTGTGTGTGGCTTTGCGTCATACAGTGTTGCGGTGCTTTTATGCAGCGTTAAGGAACTGTCTGGTGCAAAGCTATTTTAGTTTGAGGAATGGAGGAGGAGAGGTTATAGGTAAAAACGGCGCATATCAGGGGAAATTTCGGGAATAATTTTTTCGCACACAGGAGGAATAAAATCATGCAACGTGCAATGAAACGCAGGGGCTTCACGCTTGTGGAGCTGTTAATCGTCATTGTGGTAATAGGTATTCTGTCGGCAATGATGATGTTGTCATCAACGGAAGCAGTAACATCGGCAAAGGCCAGCAATATAGTAAGCAATCTCCGTAATATGAAGACGGCTGCACTGGCATTGTTCGTTGACAAGTTAGACGACTGGGAAAATACAAGTCAAACAACAGGACCTGATTTCGATGATGTCATAAAGTATCTAAATTCCAGCAATGCAAACACAACGGCTGCCAGTGGGACTACATCAGGAAGTTATGACGGATACGGTATAGCTACGACAGCAAAAACTACATCATACGCAAACACTAAGTGGTATGTATATTACACTGTTTCTGATAAAAGAGTATCTGAGAAACTTGCGGGGCGTGCACAGTCTGTAGGGCTTCTTGCAGGTACTGTAGAGAGCAATGTCGCAACAATATCTCAGGAAGGTTCTGGAGATAGTGCAAAAGATAAGAAGTATGCAGCCATAACGGGGACAAGCGATTCAACTTCAAATGTAGTCTTCATGCAGGTACGCTAATCCCAATCCTGAACAGTCGGTACAGCAACTTAATACAAGATAACAAAATACCCTCCATAGGAATTTCACGGGGGGTATTATTTTGTGCGCTGATTATTCAAAATAGGAATTTAGCAATCTTTACTCAATATATCACCACCCTTGCATAAATATTCCCCCTCATGCTTTTATCATCACACAAAGGGGAAAAATATTTACCGCGTCTCCAGACTGTTCACAGTAACATTCTGTGGGTCAACACGTACTACCCTGAAATTATCTCCCGAAAGTATCTCTGTCCTCACTGGAAGCGTTACAGGTGCCATAAAGATATTTGACATGTCGGCATAAGCCCTAAGGTCAGCACTCTCCGGGTTGAAACTCTCAATCAATGACGGCCTTCCCTCAATCGTTACTGAGACATTCGCCGGACTGCATACCCAGTTCTGCGGCGTTTCAGCTCCTCGAAGTTCAACCGGGATACTCGCTATCATCTTCTCTGCTCTGGCCTCGCTGAGATTGATACTCACCTTCACCGATGTAGCGTTCACCATAGATACTCCCTCAACTTCAGGCTGCTTCAATGGTGATACTATCGCACTGTCCGCCGTCAGCATCGAGATGTCTATAATCTCAGTATCTACTGCCTCCACTTTCGCAAGGTCTTCCGCGTTACCCTCAATCTGTATCTCCGATGGATCAGTTACAACCGAACGTACCTCGTAATCAGCGTCAAGCCTCCCTGCAAGCCTAACATTCACAGGAACTCTCTTTCTCGGCAAACCTCGCACAAGATTTCCCCGAAACCTCACCTGCGCCGGCTCTATCGTTACTGTCCCTTCAAACGGCTCAGATTGTGCAAATTTCACTGCCATCAACTGCTCTTTTCCGGCCTGTAACTCCTCTATCGCAGGCATTATCCTTACGCTTCCTACTTTCGCAACATCGTCCTCAGCTCCCCTTATGCCAACTTCCTTCGGGATTATTTCAACTCCCTCTATATACTGGCCTTCAGGAATGTTCTGCGGCAATATCGTCTCTACTGTCATAAGTCTCGTAACCTGTCTCACTACGTCCAGAACAGCTTGCGATGGGAAACATGATATCAACGTTATGTTTCCAGGATACTCAACGTTGACATTGACGGTGTATTTCTTTCCAGGCAACAAATTCCTCGCGTCAACATATGCCGTTACAGAATTGTAATCCAGCCTCATTATCGCCTCTTCAGGCCCTCGTACCTCAACATCAACCTCTGACAGTCTGCCCCTCAGCATGGCCTGAGCGTCAAGCCCCCGATATTCCAGAGGACAGGAGAATTTTCGCGTAATGTATGCGCTCTCGTCTATTCCCGTAACGTATATCCACATCGTTACCGCTGACGCTATCGAGATTAGCCACAATGCCCATGGTGATGTCAGTATCGCGTTGAGGTCAAAACTTCTCGTCTTCATTTCACCAAACCTCCCGCGTCCTGTTCAGCGTTCTTCACCCAGAATATATTTGACAGCGTCTTCGCCCAGCCCTTCCAGCCAGTTAATACCTGTTCGCCGGCAAAGTAATGCTTCAGTAAACGTTCAACCTGAAAATCCTTGAGGTTCTTCGAGAGTTTTCCCTTCACCGCAAGCGATATATCACCGCGTTCCTCCGACACTATCAGAACTATTGCGTCCGATACTTCCGAAATACCAAGCGCAGCCCTGTGTCTCGTTCCGTACCATCGCGATATTTCAGGCGCGTCTGCCAGTGGAAGATAACACCCTCCCGCAATGAGATTGTACTTGTCCAGTATCACTGCCCCGTCATGCAATGGGTTATCCTTCCAGAATATCGAGATGATAAGTTCCTGAGTTATCCGCGCTTTCAGCGGTATCGCTGTCTGCGTGTAATCACCAAGTCCTACATCTTGCTGAAACACAAGCAATGCTCCTATCTTGTGCGCTTTAAGGTAGCTCAATGCTCCGGCTATCTGGTTCACCCTTACAGCAGCTTCGTCCTCTGACATATGACGCTTCAGAAGGTAGAACTGTCCTTTTCCGAGTTCTTCGAGCATTTTACGCAGTTCTGGCTGAAACACTATCGGTACTGCAAGGCTCAACGCAAGCAATGTGGTCTGCAAAAACCACGTTAGAAGCCTGAAACGCAGAAATGACGCTATCGCCAGCATAATCGCAAGTATGAATACTCCCTTTATCAGCTGTACCGCGCGTGTTCCAACAAGCAATACAAGTATCCTGTAGATTATGAATGATACTATTGCTATGTCTACGAGGCTTCTGAAGTTGGCCATGTTTACCAGCATTACACCACCAGCCTTACTACTCCGCGATAGACAAGCCCCCTCGTACCGTCAATAGACACCGTATCATCGTCCATCAATGTCGAGAAAGCGTCCGCAACTCCAACAATGCACGGAAGGTTATAATCCATAGCCAGAGAATTACCCTCAGAAAACAGTAATCCGCTCTCGAACAGTACCGCTCCAACTTTGTCCAACACTGGCCTGTATTCCTCGCTCAACTGCCGGACTACAAGAATGCAGCCTGGTGTTGCCTTTTCGATTGCCTCCTGCGGTGTTCTAGCAATGCAGACCTTCCCCGTAGCGTTCTTGTGGGATAACGGTGTTCCAGAGAGAAGTATCGTGCCAGTTGTGAGAACCTCGACAACGTTAGTGCTTCCAGGACGGCCTACAGGAACTCCAGCCGTTATGACGACCAACTCTCCTTCAGGAAGCAGCTTCTCCCTAACGCATGTTGTTACAGCCTCGCGTGCAGCAACGTTAATGTCCGACATTTCCGACAGCCTTACAGGGTGAACTCCCCACCATAACGCTAACTCCCTCCATGTCTGCTGTGATGGTGTAAGTCCGAGAATTGGGCATTCGGGACGGTGCTTGCTTATCATTTTTGCGGTAAGACCTGAACGTGAGAGTGATATTATTGCAGGGGCGTTTATCTGTTTTGCGATTAACACTGCCGCTCCTGATACTGCGTCGGGAACTGGGATACCTTCAAGGTCAAGCGGATTTGCCTCATTGTTCCTGTGGTTGCCCCAAAGTTGAAGCTCCTTCTCCGCACGGTCTACTATCCTTCTCATTGTAGCGACTGACTGGACAGGGTAATTGCCTGAAGCCGTCTCGCCTGAGAGCATTACTGCGTCCGTACCGTCAAGCACGGCATTGCTGACATCGCTGGCTTCCGCACGGGTTGGGCGCGGATTTCGTATCATGCTGTCGAGCATTTGGGTTGCAACTATTACCGCCTTACCCCTTACGCGACACATCTCGATTATGCGTTTTTGCACCAGCGGCACATCTTCCGTCGCAATCTCAACGCCTAAATCTCCCCTTGCAACCATTACGCCGTCAACTACATCAACGATTTCCGCGAAGTTGTCCACAGCCTGACGGGTCTCAATCTTTGCGAGTATCTTCATTCCTGAGCCGTACTCCTGAATTAGCCTGCGGACTTCCACAATGTCCTGGCGCGTCTTTACGAACGATACAGCGAGGTACTCCATTCCGTGCTGAATGCCCCATGCTATATCCTGCCTGTCCTTGTCCGAGAGTGCCGGCATAGTTATGTCTGCTCCTGGAAGGTTTATGCCTTTAGTGTTGCGGAGCGGGCCGCCTACTATTACTTTGCAGGTTACGTCATCGCCTTCAACCTTCTCGACCTCAAGGTTCAATGCCCCGTCATCAATGTAAATGCTCTGCCCCTGTTTCACTTCCTGAGACAACAGCCTGTAATTCACCCATATTCTTTCCGGCGTACCCTCGAAAGCCTCTTCACATGATGAGAGAACGATTTTTGCTCCCTGCGTAAGGGTAATCTCTCCGTCCTTCATGTGTCCTGTACGTATTTCGGGGCCTTTGGTGTCGAGTAATGCTGCGATGGGTTTCTTCACTGCGCGTTCAACACGGCGAATGAGTTTGAGCTTTTTCTCGTGGCCGTCATAGTCTCCGTGTGAGAAGTTGAGGCGGGCAACATTCATTCCTGCCTCTGCCATTGCCTTCAAGGTCTCGTAGTTGTCGCTGGCTGGGCCTATTGTACATACGATTTTCACGAACATTGTAGGTTTATCCTCCCTCTAAATTTTGCTGTTGCTGTGAATTATACAGGGTTAAGCCGTAAAAATATTACTGTATTGACATCTCCGCACGAACCTCCCAGCTTCCAGACGGCATTACCCCCGACAACGCGTCAGGCAGCCTCAAAGGATCTACACTGCAACCACCAAGATATACCCTGCAACTCTCATCTTCCCCCTGAAGCTCCAGGATTACCCGCGAACTTCCCTTGCAGCCGTTCAATGCCGTAACAAACTTCTTCACGTCCACGTTAGGGTGCGAAGATACATCAAGCCTCAACGTAACATACTTCTGTCCCTTACTCTCCAAATCGTCCGTCATTATGATTTTGTCGGGCAACAACTGGCCTCTATCGTCCATTTTCCCCTCGATTACACACGCTGTCCCGTTCGTTATTGTCCCCTTCAACTCCTGCCACATCTTCGGGAATATCACTGCGTCTATGCTCGCTTCAGCGTCCTCAAGCTGCAAAATGCACATTGCGTCGCCCTTCTTCGTGGTCTTCTGCGTCATTGAGGCGATAATCCCTCCCGCACATGGCTTAACACTTTCGCTTTTCCAGTCCTTCAGGTCTGATATACTGCAATTCGTGAACTGCAAAATCTTCTCTTGATATGCCTCGTATGGGTGTCCCGAAATATACAGTCCTGTAACTTCCTTCTCGTAATCAAGCCGTGTATGTTCGTCATATTCCGCAACTTCCGGCATTTCAGGTTCAGCGTTTAATGCCTCGTCTTCTTCATCATTCCCAACATCAAACAGTGATAGCTGGCTGGTCTTCTTCACAGCATTGACGTTCTGGACGGCCTCAAGAAACTTCGGTAACGCGTTAAGCAGCATGGCCCGGTTATTCAGAATTTCATCAAACGCTCCTGCCTTTATCAGGTTCTCAAATACCGTCTTGTTCATCAGGCTCATATCCACACGGCGTATAAAATCCCATAACGATACGAATTTACCGTTGGAATTGCGCTCTTTAACTATCATCTCTACTGTGTTGTGCCCCATTCTCGATACAGCTCCAAGACCAAATCGTATAACTTCTCCAACCGCAGTGAAATTCTCCATTGAAGAGTTTATGTCGGGGGGTAATACCTGTATTCCGCTCCTCCTCACCTCCAGAACGTAATGGCCTAGTACTTCACGTTTGGCCTTCATCTGGCTCGACAAATACGCCGCCATAAACTCAACAGGATAATTCGCCTTCAGCCACGCAGTATCATACGAGATTAACGCATATGCCGCGCTGTGAGACTTGTTGAAGCCGTAACCCGCAAACTTCTCTATGTTGTCGAATATCGCTCCGGCTGTCTTAGGATCTATACCTTTCTTCTCCGCACCTGCAAGGAATTTCGCACGCTGTTCCTGCATGACTTCAACTTTCTTTTTGCCCATTGCCCTGCGCAGTATGTCCGCTTCTCCAAGCGTATAGCCCGCCAAAACTGATGCACATTGCATGACCTGTTCCTGGTACAGAATTACACCATAGGTCTCCTTCAAGGTATTCTCAAGCAACGGGTGAGGGTATACAGGTTCAGCCTTGCCGTGTTTACAGTTGATGTACTGGTCAACCATTCCGGAATCCAGCGGGCCGGGACGATACATTGCCAGTGCCGCAACTAAATCCTCGAAACGGTCTATCTTCAGTTTCCGCAGCATCGCCCTTATTCCGTCAGATTCAAGCTGGAACACTCCCATCGTGTCAGCCTCCTGCAATATCTTGAACGTTGCAGCGTCATTCATATCATCGTTTACCTGGTTCATATCGGGAGGAGTTTTACCGTTGTTCCTGATGTTTTCGAGTGCTTCCTGTATTATCGAGAGCGTTGAAAGCCCAAGAAAATCCATCTTCACCAGCCCAAGTTTCTCGACTGGCTCCATCGTGAACTGCGTTACTACTTGACCTGTATCACCATCTTCCTTTCCGGTACTGAGACGCTTTACCGGCACAATGTCAGTGATTGGTACGGGAGTAATCACAACTCCTGCCGCATGTTGGGAAGTATGGCGGGCTAATCCTTCGATGTTTTTGGCCTTGTCGATGATGTTATGTTTCGTGGGATCGGCTTCGTATTCGGCTTTGAGGTCTGGGGTATCCTCGATTGCCTGAGTGAGGCTCTTGCACATTGCGGGGATTAGTTTGGCTGTCTTGTCCATCAGCGAATAATCTACTCCCAATGCCCTCCCAACGTCCTTCACTGACTGCCTGCCCTTCATTCGTCCAAACGTTATTATCTGCGCAACATGGTCTCTTCCGTAATGGCCGGATATGTATCGCAGTAACTCATCACGTCCCTTGTCGCTAACGTCAGTGTCAATATCTGGCATAGAAATTCTCTCAGGGTTCAGGAAACGTTCAAACAGAAGGTTATAGCGTAAAGGGTCAAGCTCCGTAATTCTGAGGCTCCACGCAACAACTGACCCTGCCGCCGAACCTCTTCCAGGCCCAATGGGTATGTTCCTCGCTTTCGCAGCCTGAATTATTCCGGACACTATCAGGAAGTACGCGCTAAAACCCATCTGCGTAATCACTCCAAGCTCATATTCCAAACGTTTGCTGTACTCCTCCGGAATATCCGTTCCCCTCGCCTCAAAACGGGACTTCAAACCATCACGCGCCTTATTGCGCAGGTCATCTTCAGCCGTCATTCCTTCCTTCAAATCCAGATTAGGCAGAAGGTAATGTCCGGTCTTCAGCGGCAGCTTAACGTTACAACGCTCGGCTATTGCTACAGTGTTAGTGAGTGCTTGGGGTATCTCGGTCTCGAAGTGTGAATACATCTCCTCTGGCGGCATGAGGTAGAACTCGTTGCGGTCAAAGCCAAAAGCGTCATCGTTAGCGTCAGCATGTGTGTTGATACGTAACAGTATTTTGTGCCAGTCGTAATCCTTAGCGTCAAGATAATGTGCGTCCCCTGTTGCTATTATGGGTATGCCGGTGTGTTCCGAAATCTCAACTATTGCACGGTTCACACGCTTCTGTTCGTCCAAAGTGTTGGGCATTACTTCGAGGAAGAAGTTATCTTTCTCCATAGTGTCCCTGTAAAACCCCGCCAACTTCTCAGCTTCATTTATGCGCCCCGAAAGTATCAACTGCGGTATCTCTCCTGCTAAACATGCTGAACTTGCGATTATCCCCTCATGATATTCCGCCAGTAAGTCATGGTCTATTCTAGGCTTGTAGTAGAAACCTTGAGTGTTTGCGATGGAAATCAATTTCACAAGGTTATGCCACCCAGTCTCATTTTCAGCGAGCAGTAAGAGATGATTAGCCTTCTTGTCGTCCCTTGAAGTTATCCCTGAAGGCGCAACATACGCCTCACAACCGAGAATGGGCTTTACCCCCTGAGCATTGCAGTTCTCGTAAAACTCAACAGCACCATACATTACGCCATGATCCGTCATAGCTACGGCTTTGGTGTCCCATTCTGATACTTTGCGTGCTAAATCCTTCGTGCGTATTGCCCCGTCGAGAAGGCTGTATTCCGTATGAACATGAAGATGTACAAATTCTTTGGCCATTATTCGCTGTCTCCTTCTTCTGGTGATGATGTATCGTCATTATCCGTATTATCCGTGTCTGTGCCGTCATCTTCCTGAATTTCCTTGTGCTTCAACAATATTACTTCCGGCTTCATTCTGTATAGTGTAAGCTCCTGTAGAATGCTCTGAAACGGCGAATGTTCATGCTTCTCTGGAACTTCAGGCTCGTACACCGTGTTAGGCAACGGGGGAAGCTCATTTGTTCGTGAGGGTGATGGAAGTTCAGATTGTGTCTGCGGTGATGATGTCTCATGCTTCGGACACTTCTGCTCAGCGTAAAGGAAACGCAGTATGACATCAGGATAATTCCCCAATATCTCCCCAAGCTCCATCGCTGTCCTGTCTACCCTCAACATCTCGTAGCAATATCTGTGTCCCATGTCCAGAACTATATCTTTCCCCCTCATGTACGGTCTTGCGTCGCATAGTGCGCAGAACATCATGAAGTTCTTTTCATGCACAGCGGTAAGTATCTCCTCTTTCAGAACAGGGTCTTCCTTCACGGGGGCTGAAGGTTCTACGGGTGTTACAGGTGTGGCAGGTACGGAAGGCGGAATTGCGGCAGGCGGAGAGACAAGGCCATAATCACGGCGTATCACGGGTATTGGGGTATCGTTGTTCCCAACCAGGTGAAGCATAAATATTCCCAACAATATATCGCTCCTTATGCCTGAACGTGCTTCTGTCAGCAGCTTCATCGCAGTGTTGAGGAGGGAATGGAGGTCTTCCGGCTTCCAATGGGATACTTCATCAAGAAGGTACTTCTTCTCCTGCTCAGATACGCCCAGACTGTCAGCAATATTCTTCCATTTCGAGACAAGCCAGAGATTTCGGACGAGTGAAAACATTTCCTCGAACACCCTGACACTTGAAGCCCCAGCGTCAAACATCGCCTTCAACCCAACGTACCCATCTTCAGGATTATCCCTCAATGATGACAGCCACCGCTCAAATGCCGGACGACTTCCAGCCCCGAGAACAGCCTCGACATTCTGGAGTGTAACATCACCTGCTGCCGTAACCTGTTCGAGCAATGACAATGCGTCACGCAGCGCGCCGTCTGCCTGTCTTGCAATCTCGCGTAACGCCTCTGGTTCAGCTTGAACGTTCTCGCTTTCACAGACGTATTCAAGCCGCGAATATATATCATCGGGCGTAATGCTTCTGAACGGTATATGCTGGCACCTTGAACGTATTGTTACTGGGACTTTGTGCGGTTCAGTAGTGGCCATGATGAATATGACATGTTCTGGAGGTTCCTCAAGAGTTTTCAGGAGTGCGTTGAAAGCTCCCTGCGATAACATGTGAACTTCATCAATAATGTAGATTTTGTGCTTAGAGTTGAAAGGTGCGAGGGTTACGTTTTCCCTGAGACCGCGAATGTTCTCAACCCCGTTGTTTGACGCACCGTCTATCTCGATAACGTCAAGACTTTCACCCGATGTTATGTCCGTGCAGTTACGGCATTTCCCGCAAGGTTCAAATCCCTGTCTGTCCAAACAGTTTAAGGCTTTTGCGAAAATTCTTGCGGCAGAAGTTTTCCCGCAGCCTCTTGATCCTGAAAACAAGTAGGCATGGCCAGCCCTGTCCTTAGCGATGGAGCTTGTGAGAACGTCAACTGCTGCTTTCTGGCCTATAAGTGAGGCGAAATTCTGCGGTCTGTATTTGCGGTATAGAGATACGCTCATGATTTTATCACACTGAAAGGGCAGCGTTTCCCTATGCACTGGCTGTTACGAGGTGAGTATGAGCAGACGATATTGCTTTTCTCCATCTCAACTCCGAGATTCCTGCTCACAAAGTCTATTGCCGACAACACCGCAAGAAAAGAATCCCTTTTGCAACATCTTGGGCCTCCAACAATCCCAATGTTGTGCAAAGCCTCCGAAGTCATGAGGTGGGACAACCTGAAGGGTTCGACACTCAAAGGGTCAGAGCCGGTGATTATGGCCGCGAATATTTCCGCGCTTATTCCCGCGCCGCAAGCTCCCCAGTAACCGCAAGAGCCTCCAGGTATTTCTCTTCCGCGTTCGAGCATTTCGAGGAGTGATGGCATGAGGTCAATATTGCCGCCGGAGTTCCTGTAAGCGGTGAGGAGTGCAGCACCAGTCATTGAGTGATGTTCAGGGCCGTGCATGTGGCAGAACGGCAGGGACATCATGGCCTGTAGAATTTCGATGGGGCTGCGCGATGAGGAGTTCAGGCATGTGTTAATGATGGTATCGAGGCCGTTGACGTGGCAATCATCGCAGACGTAATGGCCTTCGGAGCAGGAAGCATGGCTTGGGCATTCTTTTCCGCAGAGTATGCATTTCATCATTCTGTTTTGCCCTGAGTATACTAGGGGTGCGCCGCAGATTAAACATTCTTCATTCATGAGGCAGTAACCTTTCTCTAATATTATGGATAATTTGCTTTTAACTTTAACACGGAATGCAAAATTTCTTCAATGTGCTAGAATTTCAGCCGTACATCACATAAAGGGGATAATAGTTATGCCAATGCAGATAGGACTTGACGAATTACTCGGCATGTTGGTTTCACGAGTTGAGGAAATGGGGATTGACAACGATAACCAGAAGAGCCGCTTCAATATCATGTTCAGAATGCTCTACAAGAAGGGACTGTTCGATGAGAAGGACGCTCTTGACGCTATACGTGAGGAGAACAAAATCCTGCTTGAACTCGGAATGATTAAGGCCATGCCCGATGACAAGACACTGAAGGCTGCGGCGGACAATCTCATGCTCTGGATAAAAGGAGACGCAAAGGAGATAAAGCGTTCGATTGATGAAATCCAGAAGAGGCTGCAAGAGGCTGCGGAGAAACAGAATAAGCCGCGTATTGAGACAGCTCCTGCCGGTGTGCTGAATGAGCTTGACCGTCTGGGTGCGAACAATGCGGGCAAGAAACTAATTCTGTAATGTTGACCGACTTCTGGCAGAAACTCCCACGCAGAGGTTGTGTAATTGCAATCCTGGATTTTTTTCTGCTATCGCTGGCAGTGTATCTCGGTTACGCAGTCAGGCTTGGAATAGTAATTCCCCGTTATGTAGATGACTGGTTACGGATTGGCTTCATGCTTCCTCTGGTATGCGTTGGGGTATTCTGGGTTTCCGGACAGTACAGAACGATATGGCAGCACGCTGGTACTGAGGACTACATAAAGTTTCTGTGGCTGTATATCGTGTCGGTTCTAGGCTTTCTGCTCATAAACAGTATCACAAAACTCGCGGTATTCCCACGAACATCGTTTGCAATCTCATTCTTCGCAGGGTTAATTCTTTGCGGAGGATTGAGATTTTCCTGGCTCATGGCAAAATCACTTCATGCCCGGACAAAATCCCAGAGGCTGAGAACTCTCATAGTTGGAGCAGGAGAAGCAGGAGCATTTCTTGCAAGGGACTTAATGCGCAACGAGAGCGAGTTATACCCGATGGGCTTCATTGATGATGACGAGGGAAAAATGGGAAGGCAGGTATCGGGGCTTCAAGTTTTCGGGAACACATCTGAGCTTCGGGCAATAGCAGAACGCGAGAACATACAGGTTGTACTGATAGCCATACCCAGCGCAAATGGTAGAAAGATACGTGAGATGTATGATGTTCTCTCGCCGATGAATATACAGGTGCGTATACTGCCAAGTCTCAGAGAGATTGCTGACGGGAAAATATCCGTGTCGGGAGTGCGCAAAGTTAGGCTTGAAGACTTGCTTGGGCGTGAACCAGTGAGGATAAGCCTTGACCCCTCGATGAACTACATACAGGGGAAGCGGGTACTGATCACCGGAGCGGGAGGGTCAATTGGCAGCGAGATAGTGAGGCAGGTTATACACAACGAGCCATCGGAGGCAATTGTGCTTGGACACGGCGAGCAGTCGATATACATGTTGATGGAGACGCTAGACAGGCAGGGTGTGAAAATTCCAGTACGCCCAGTGATAGCAGATGTTGCGGACGATACGGCAATGGGTGACCTTTTTGCTTCAGCCAAAATTGAGACGGTGTTCCATGCTGCTGCACATAAGCATGTTCCATTGATGGAGAATTGTCCGCGAGAGGCCATGAGGGTGAATGACTTGGGAACGCGAACTATAGCACGGTGCGCCGGAAAGTATAATGCCGAACGAATGGTGATGATATCGACGGACAAGGCAGTGAACCCATCGAGCATAATGGGAGCAACGAAGAGGCTTGCTGAGAAAATACTGGAACATGAGCAGGGTAAATATCCTGAGACGAAGTATATGGCAGTACGTTTCGGGAATGTTCTCGGAAGCAGGGGCAGTGTAATTCCGAAATTCGAGAGACAGATTGCGTCAGGCGGGCCAGTTACTGTTACACACCCGTACATGAAGCGGTACTTTATGCTGATACCGGAGGCAGTAAGTCTTGTGATACAGGCAGGAGCTTTGGGACATGGCGGAGAACTTTTTGTGCTTGACATGGGAGAGCCTGTAATCATACGAGAGATGGCGGAACTGTTAATACGGCTGTCAGGTTACGAGCCTTACCGTGATATTGACATAGTGTACACAGGAACGCGGCCTGGCGAAAAGCTCTACGAGGAACTGTTCTACGATGAAAATTCTGTGCATGGAACGTTGCACCCCAAAATTTACGTTAGCAGGATAAAGTCTGGAAGTCCAGAAAATGCGCCGGATATTGATGATGGGCTGGAATATGCGTTGCGTTACCCTGACGGGGCAATGAGCGTACTGAAGAAGTTAGTTCCTGAGTTTGTGCATGAATGAGCAAATAAATCCCCCCTGCCCAGAATATGACAGAGGGGAAAATTTTTTCCGGTTATCCTGTTATGATTTTGCTTCCCTTTATGAGGTAATCCATCCCGGACCACACCGTCAGTATCATAGCCACCCACATTAGGGCCATTCCGCCGGGTATATGCAGAATGAGCATGACAAGCGCAATAATCTGGCAAACGGTCTTGAGCTTACCGCCTTTTGAGGCCGCAATCACCACTCCTTCAGCCGCCGCAACAAGCCTTAACCCTGTAACGATGAACTCGCGGGTTATTATGACCATGACAATCCATGCCGGCAGTCTGCCCAGTTCAGTTAGTGCGAGCATAGCTGCAATGACGAGTACTTTGTCGGCCAAAGGGTCAATGAACTTGCCCAATGTAGTAACGAGCTTGTACTTTCGGGCAATGTAACCGTCGAAAGCGTCTGTAACCGAAGCAATGATGAAGACGGCAGCAGCAATGGCATCACCCCAGCTTACATCAGGAAGGCATGAACACAAAGGTCTGTCAATTCTGAGGGACAGAAAGAGCAATACCAATGGTGCCAGAAAGACACGAACGAGGCTTAAAGTATTAGGGACATTGAAGATTTTTGACTTCATTATAATTATCACCTCCGGGAATGCTGAAATTATAGCCTGTTTATCCTTCTTCTGCTATCTTCTGCCATAATTCTCTTTGTTTTGCGTTAATATGTCTGGGTATCTCTATCCTTACGCGAACGAATAAATCACCGTTAGAGCCGTCCCTTTTTGGCATTCCTTTTCCTCTGAGCCTGAGTTTCTGGCCGTCCTGAATACCAGGAGGCATTTTCACCGTAACTTGTCCAGTGAGGGTATCAATCACCAAGTCTCTTCCCAACACAGCGTCCCATACAGGAACTTTAACATCGCGGGTAAGATTATGGCCGTCAATCTCGTACAATCCATGAGGTTCTATGTGTATTGTGATGTGAAGGTCGCCGCCGGTCTCGGATTTTCCTCTGAGAGTCAACTTTGTACCTTCCGTTATGCCTTTGGGAATGTTGACGCTTAACGAGCGTTTTCCGAGTTTAAGGCCAAACGTTCCACCTTTAACAGCGTCCTCAAGTGATAGTGTCAAATCTGCTTCACTGTCCCGTTTCATGGGCTGCTGGTAATGTCCGGAACTTCCGCCGAATATGTCGCCCAAATTCCCGAAACCTCCTGACCTTGCCCCGCCAAATAAAGTCTGGAAGAAGTCGCTGAAGTCGCCGCCAAATTCTACGTGCTGCCAACCCTGACCGTTTCCCCAGCCTGGAGGAGGAGTAAAGTCCTGTCCCTGCTGCCAGTTCATTCCCAAAGTGTCATACTTCTGGCGTTTGTCCGGATCTTTCAGGACTTCATAAGCCTCGTTAATCTCCTTGTATTTTTCCTCAGCACCGGCTTCCTTGTTTATGTCTGGGTGATATTGTTTTGCCAACTTTCTGTAGGCTTTGCGGATATCGTCAGTTTTTGCGTCCCTTGATACTCCCAAAATTTTATAGTAATCCTTATACTGCATCGTTAATATTCTGTCTCCCTTCTCTAATTCTTTACTGACTAATTTTAACCTTCTATAAATAAATTGCAACTGTCATAGTAAAAAAAACAGGCCTCCCGTTCAAAGAGAAGCCTGAATGTTATTATGCTTATCTGCGTTTGAGAATGAACACTAACGCTATTGCTGGAAGGATTAAGCCCATTGAGCTGCAGCCGCCGCCACCGCCGCCACCGCCTGAGCTTTCAGATGTGGGAGCATTAACGCTTGTCTTCCTTGCCGCCCACATCGTGCCGGAAATTGCGTTGTCTGTGTCAGAGCCATCGGGAACAACAAGTATTTTCCCTCCTGCACTCCTCATGAGGACACCGCCTGCATCGTTCAATGAGCTGGACATAAGCTGAGCGTTTTTCCCTGTTCCTGCGGAGACGTTCGCAAGGTAAGCTGTGAGCTGTACTATAAGTCTTCCGCTCGAGTCTGACATCATATTAAGCACGCCGTTAGACCTCGCATTGCTCGCACTTACTCCTCCTGCACCTACTACAGGTCTTGTTGAACCGTTCCCAGTGAAATCGAGCCTCAATGTCTGGAATATACGTTCGTATGCTGTATCGCTGTTTATGTCCCCGCTGAGATCGTAGCCCAGAATATTCCTGACATCTTTGCTGGCGAATGTCCACGTGTAAACTACAGGCATGATATCACCCTTAGACCTGTTGGGATAGTTGATATTTACACCAGCACTATTGGCCACTTCATAACCCGAAGAAGAATAACCGGTTCTTGCCGGAGTAAATGTTGCGTATGATGATGCACTTTCCGCATAAGCCGTAAGAAGCGATGCTGATACTCCCCAGACTGACGAGAAACTGCTCTGGAAGGTTGAGGAACTCACTGACGAAGTACCCGAAGAAGGATAATCGAACGTAATTTGGTACTCGTCGAAATTCTGCTGGTATGTCCTGAACAAGTTCCTGTAATAAGTGGTAGATGTGTTGAGGACACCAGAGTAAACGTTCGTAACAATTACAGCATAGCTGGCAGTTGCATATGTCCCATCATTTTTCGCCGCCTGAGTTCTCACGGTGATATATGCTGTGCCTGGGTTCATGACAGTGTAATTCCCCCTCTGGTCATAGCTTAATACGCTGCTTCCTGAAGGCGATATTCCCCATACTACTTTGGCATCATCACTGTACGTTCCGTTCACATAGTAAACTCTCGCAATTATATGTGCGGTCTGCCCTATCTGGCGGAAGTTGTTGGGTATTCCGCTGAGTTGGACGTAGGATATTGCGTAACGATTGGTGTCTTCTTCATCGAGATTAGTCCTTACGGCATTGTCATTGAAGCAAGCTCCTATGTCAATATTTGTACCGAGTGCTCTTCTGTCGCGTCCTCTCTCGTCATACTGAAGGTAAAAAGCAGCCTGGTCATACGGAATGATATTCGTTGCCCTGTATGATGCCCTCAAGTTTGCGTCCTCGCTGAGCATAAGGGTCTGAAGGTGTTTCGTTACTTCATATCCTACAACTGGAGGCTTTGAAGTATCACCAGGAACTATATTGTCTGCAAGTGCCGCATTGCGGCCGAAGAAAGTCGCCGTTTCCCATAAGGATACGCCCGAATCTGTAGCCTCACGGTCTGTAGTACCGCCCACGCTGAGACGCCAGGAAGTATTGGAGTTTCCGGCACCGTAAATACCTATACGGTTATATCCCCTGTCATTGTTCACGGTTCCGTTTTCTGACCATATATCAGCTCCCAGACTTCCTTCATTGCCGACAACTATAGTCGAGTCGATGTAAAGCGTACTGCTGCGGGATATGTATATTCCGCCGCCCTTGCCTGTACCTGCGCTGTTGCCCATAGAGAAGGTGCAAGCTCTTACCCTGACTGTTCCGGTGAAAGCTAATGCTCCTCCGTTTGAGGTCGGGAATGCATTGCGAACAAACGTACTGTTTGTGATCATGCTCTCGTTAGAACCAGCACTCTCAAGGTATATTGCTCCTCCTCCTGCACTGCCTTCAGCGTTTCTGCCCTGATTGTGGTTGAATGTGCATGAGTCTATTATGGCCTGATTAGCATGAACGTAAATTGCTCCTCCTGTGCCTGCGGTAAGACCCGTGTTGTTTTCCTCAAGCATTGAGTTTGTTATCCTGAATACCCCTGTGCCTGCATTGCCTCCGAACTGTGCATAGCTTATAGCCCCTCCGTTTACGTATGCGGTATTTGAGGCTATATAGCACTTATCCATTGAGACATTGCCGAACGCCATAATCGCACCGCCCGAGCCTAATGTGTTCTGGCTTCCGCCAGTACGGTTGGACGTGAATGATGTCCGCGATATTTCCGAATAGGCCGAACCGGCACCCATAATGCTTAAAGCTCCGCCGTTAGCATTCGAGACGTTTCTCGTGAAGAGTGTATCTGCCATCTTAGCAGTAACGCATACAACAGCACCTCCGGCAGCCCTTGCACCTGTTACATCATTACTGTAGAACCTAACATTGTTCGTGGTCAGAATGCCGTTTGCAAAGATTGCTCCGCCTCCATCATCGTAAACACTTCCTGTGCCTGTGCTGTGATTGGTGTAGAAGTCCGCGCTTGATACGGTTATGTTGCTTCCGCGAAGTGCGCCGCCGCTTCTGGCCGTCTGATTGCGTATCGTTGAGTTGCTGATAGTAATGTCGCTGCTGCCCATTCCGGCATTGACGAAACCACCGCCGCCCGTTTCCGCAGTGTTCATGTCGGTTATCGTCATACTGTTAATGGTGATGTCCGATGAAGCAGAACACACTGCACCGCCGCTGTTATAGGCCCAGTTTCCTATTTCGCCGCCAAACTTGTAGCTGTTGTCCAGCATTGTGCGCGGATTTCTTGATGTTGCACCGATGAACAACGCTCCTCCGTTTCCTGCCGCTGCGCCGTAGGGATCTACTGTCGTTGAGCTAATGTCTTTGCTGGCTCTGTTATCGTTGAAGTTGATGTTTTCTGAATGGCTTATGCGTGAAAGAGTATGAACCCAGACTGCTCCACCATTCCCATTGTTAGCTCTGTTCTCCGTGAATGTAACTTCAGGCGTGAAACTAGCTCGTCCGCTCTGGGCAATATACAACGCTCCGCCGTGTTTGGAGGAGTTATTGTTACTGAAAGTCATTTCAGATGTGCCGTTTATGGTGAGCAGTGCTGAAGAATAATTAGCAATGTACACTGCACCGCCGCTTCCATTCGTGGTGTAGTTGTTCGAGAAAGTGGGGCTTCCGGTGAATGTGAGCTTTCCGGCCATGTATACAGCACCGCCGTTCACAGCCCTGTTACTGCCAGTGAAACGCACAGAACCTGAACCGCTAAACTCTATGTTCCCGTTATCGGTGATGTACATTGCGCCTCCGTTTCCGCCCATCGAATAGTTGCCGGTAAATGAAGGTGTCCCCGCAAATGCTGCATTCCCGGACGCATACATTCCGCCGCCGTCTGAAGTTGCTATATTATCGGAGAATGTCGCATTGCCGGAAAATTCTGCGCTCCCCGACACATACACTCCTCCGCCAACGTCAGCACTGTTGGTCTCAAACCTTGAAGTGTCGGAAAACGTTGTGTAACCCTCAGTGTATAACGCTCCTCCTCCGTTTCCTGCTGTATTCCTGGAGAACGTTACAGGGCCGGAAAATGTCAGACTGTTTGATGAGCCGGCCGAAGAAGATACGAATATTCCTCCGCCATTGTCAGACGATGCAAAATTTGAGGTGAAGTTTGCGTTGCCTGTGAACGTTATTTTCGACGAAGCATAAACGCCGCCTCCCCTTGCCGCACCGTTCCCAGTGAATGTTGCAGTGGGAAGGCTCACAGTTCCGCCGGAAACGTATAATCCGCCGCCATTGCTTACTGCCCTGTTGTCCGTGAATGTCGATGTGTGAAGGTTCGCCGTTCCGCCAGAAATGTACACAGCACCGCCGTTAAGTCCCGCGTCATTGCTGGTGAAGGACACGCCAGTACCGTTTAGGTTAGCCGTTCCGCCGATGATGCATATTGCGCCGCCGTTCGATGATACGCCATTTCCCATGAACGTTGGACTGCCGCTGAATGATATTGTTCCGTTGGCTACATATACAGCTCCTCCGTTTGAAGCCGTGCTTCCGTTTGCCTGGAATGACGGGTTATCTGAAACAGTTACCTGTCCTCCATACACATAAATTGCTCCTCCGTTACTTCCCGTGTTATTGGCGAACGAGGTGCCTCCTGATATGTTGACAGTTCCACCGGAAACATATATTGCTCCTCCTCCTGAAGAACCAGTTGAAGTATTCGCGGAAAAATTGCATTCAGAAATGTTTACAGCACCGCCAGACACAGACAATGCTCCACCGTTACTTGAAGTAGTAATTGCTGTGAACGTTACGTTATTGAAGTTTGCCGTTCCTCCGTTTACAACAGCTCCTCCACCTACGCTTAATCCGTTAAGGGTAGCGTTGTTCAGGGTGAAATTCCCTCCAACAGTGAAATGCCTCATTCCCGATGATGCTGATATGCTGTGGCCGTTGCCTGTTATGGTCAGGCTGCTCAGAGATGAAGTGTCTATATTTGCGGCCTCATCATCTTTTGAGAGTACTATAACCGCAGTCCCTCCGAATGATGGAAGGTTAGTGTTTATGCTCACAGAAGAACCGTATGTTGTTCTCAGGCTTGACGTGTATGTCGTTACGTACGTTGATGATGAAGGGTTTTCTGCAAATGACATTGCATCGCTTATAGAATTGAGCATGTAGGGCGCGTGGAATGTTACGGTAACTGAGGATACATCGCCGGAATCGTTGCTTTCGATTTCGATGTCCCTTGATATCCCGTTAATTACTTCAACGGTCGTAACGTAAAAGCTGTCAGCAGCATATGACAATGCAGGAAAAGCCATTGCCATAAACAGAGCCGATATTAACGCAAATTTTTTCATCATTCAGTGATTATCTGCTACGTAAAAAGTGTAATATTGTGCTGTGTACACTCTTTCGAGTTTTCCTCATTCTTTCCCGCTTTTGGCGGACATTTCCTGCCCTCTTTCGGCTAGCCTACTCAAGTTTTTACGGCAGTCCAAAGGCTTTAACTTCCCCCCTAGCCGGAGGTAGCCCGATTTCTCAGGATTGGTGTTGCCTGTCCAGCACACTGACATTACGTAGCAGATTATACCTCCTTATTGATTTTGTCAAGTATGTTTTCCGCAACACTTTATATCATGATGTTACACTTTTCTGCTATCTAGCTCTATCTCCTCCTTTCGCGTTTCTGGAACGAACATAAAGCTATGCATGAAATAGAAGCAAGTAATATCCCTGAAACTGACGCACAACCACCACTTCCGCCAGAACTGCCAGAAACACCGGAGTTGCTGCTTGTGTCTCTTGAAGTAGTCGTGTTACTAGTAGTGTTGTCCCAGTTGGATATATTGTTATTTGTTGACCACCCTGTCGGAGCAACGAAGAACGTCATGTTCCAGCTGCTGTCGTTCACTCCATCTTTCAGTATCATGTAGTTGTTCTGCTGTACGTTCGAGCTGTCTGATACTATCTGGAGGGCTGGACGGTCATCATTTCCGCGCGTACCGTTCATGAGCATAGTCATAAAACTCACGGTGATTAGTCCTCTGTCATTGTCCTGTGTTGATGCAGGTCTCTCGTCATCAAAAAATACTTTGACGATATCGTTGTAATGCCCTTTGCGCTTCAGTTCCTGCGTCATGTTCCAGATATTGTTTACGCCGTTCTTCGTAACCATGAGGTAAAGTTCATATTTATTCGCGAATATTTCCTCAATTGTCCCGGTATTCCGCCATGCCTGCATTAAGTTATTCAGCCATTCAGAATCATTTATCCCCGTAATTGGGAGATTGAACGTTATATGAAGCGGAAGCATACCTTCATTTGTTCCTCTCATTCCTGAAGGGATATTCTGATTTACTGTGAAGTAATGCGTTAATCCGCCAGCTATTGGATTATTTGTATTGACGGAGCCTGATGTGAAAATAGGAGTGTCTGGAAATGATACTGTACCAGTCGACTTCATTGTACGCGCAACATCACTCAAGAAAGAAGTGCTTGCTGGATTTGGCTTGAAGGCCGTAACCTCGTACATATTAAATGACCCTGTCTGGGCCGGTTCTTTGTACGTTCCCAGCTCCCTCCCAAAGATTATTTTATGGTTCAGCGTCAGCGAATAATCTCCAGGATAAGTTGTGGATTCTACAGCGTAAAGGTGTAACGGGACTATATTCTGTTCGTTTACATTGCAGGGCCTGTTATAGACTGCTACAAGTCCGGGCGGTATGTTGCTCTGCTCGGCGAGAAGGAAATTGCGTTCAATGTTCACAGTACCCTGCGGACGGAAAAGGTCGAACTTCCATGACGTAGGAGACATATAACCACCTGCGCTGTCATAATATCTCGCGGCATATCTTATTCCCGAACGGTTAGCAACTTCCGTCGTAAGATAGCGGTTTATCTGTCTGTTTCCTATGTTGAGATCGTCTACAGGAACAAATACCCACTGCTGTCTTTCCGTCCTCTTGTTGCCAGTCATTGCCCATGTATCATGGTTGTACGCTATGATATTCCCGTTACTCTGGGCATCTCTGAGCGTCATTCTCAAAACGAGAGGATTACTTTCATCTGCCGGGCCATTCTTAACATTGGAGATGACAAACGGTTTAATTGCCCCTTGCGATGGTGCTGTGCTTGGAAGCTGGCCAAAGTAAATACGCTGTACTACCGTGTCATATGTACTTGGGTTTGAACGTGAAAGCTCAAATCTGTAGCTGCTCCATCCGGCATTATAGTAAGTCTTTGAGGTCTGACTTGGAGTTCCTAATGAAGTTTTGATAGCTGCGTAACTTGTTCGGTTTTCTTCAACGTTCGTTCCTATGTTCACATTACCGCCTGACACGTCCCATTCTGTTGAAGGAGTTCCCAAGTTCAGATCAAATCTCCCCTGCCCTTCCTCAAGAACCAGAAATACAGTGTGAATATTCCTGTTGGCGACATCAGTGGTAGATCCTCCGTTCATGACGTAAAGGACTGCATCAGTATTCGAGACAAGGTCTCCCGACACATCAATGGGCTCCGCATAATTAGCTCCGAATGTGTCTTCAGCCGAATTTCCAGTCCCGCTGATTACCATCCACTGAGAACTTTTGCCGTTGCCTATTACGTCATCGAAAAGATAACGCGCTCCGGCATTCCCTGCGGACAAAACAATAACCGCAACCGCAATCATGCATAACAATCCTGCGGTTTTCCCTAAATGCTTCAAGTCTATAACCTCCCGTAAAAATTTTACTGCCATGATACATCACTGTAATACTTTATCACCTCTCGCGGGTTCTGTGGGGTCTGGCATTCCTCCTTGCGGCCCTGTCTGACCTTCCCGACGACGTTCCGGCACTCTCCTGCCTTGATGCTCTCCTTGAAGCACGGGCATTCTTCCTGTCCCCCTTCGGCTCGTCCTGCTGGGAGACTTCAGGTTCTTCGCGGTTAAGCTCCTCATCTGTCGGAACGGGTTTTGCTTCAGGCTCAGGCTTCTTCGCTGGCTTGAACGGCCGCCACAAAATATCTGCTGTAATCATCGTCAGGCAACTCAACGGACTTTTACGTGCATAATTCGAGAAACACCCTATGATTTTACGCGCAAAATCTGAATATTTCCTGTCCTCAAGCAGAAACGCAAGTTCATCAAGCGCAATCGCAGCAATCGCATTACCAGAAGGCAGAGAGTTCATGTCCTCAGCCGTCTTCATTCGCAGGAATATATTTGCGTCATTCCCGGCCGTCTGGAACATTCCGCCGTTCTTATCGTCCCCGAACTTCGTCATCATTATATCCGCCACTGTCCTTGCAGTCTCCAGCCAATCAGACAGCTGCTTCTCCCCTGCGTTGAAGTGTTTTGCAGCCTTGTAAAGCTCAATTATTCCCCAGAGATAGCAGGCGTAATCATCTGCAAGCGCGTCAATTTCTGCCTTGCCGTCTATCCATCTTCTGCGCCAGTTTCCGGATTTGTCGGGAAAATTCTTCTGTATGAACAATGCAGGACGTTCCGCAATGTCTCTCCATTCGGGCTGCTCAAACGACACTGAAGCATGGGCAAGCGCACCTATCATAAGGCCGTTCCAGCTCATTAAAACCTTATTATCGCTCCTCAATGGGTAACGTTTGTCCCTGTAGTCGAGCAATATTTTCCTAGCCTCATACAATCTCTGCCCAACTTCAACACCCTTAATCCCGTAACGCCGGGCAAGTTCCGTAACTGTTGAAGCCTCGTAGAGAATGTTCCAGCTCATTTGCGAACCTGCAAGTTCACTGCCGAAATTTCCGCTCGGAAGAACAGCATATGCCGCGCAGAATAACCCTGCATCACCTTCGGGAAGAACGCGTTTTATCTCGTTCTCGTTCCAAAGGTAATAACGTCCCTCGCCTTCTGGGGTATCTCCGTCTATTGCTGACCTGAAACCCTGAGAATATGATGTGCTGTCCGTAAAATCCTTAGTGATACAGAATATTATGTCCTCTGCGAATAACCTGTGAAACGAATTTGGCACTAGTTCCTGAGCTTTTGACACTGCAAGAAGCAGCATGGCCTGATCGCACAATAACTTCTCGAAATGAGGCACTAACCACTGTTCATCGACAGAGTACCGCGAGAACCCTCCGCCCAAATGGTCATGAATACCGCCGCGCCACATTCTGCGCAATGTTATGTCTGTCATCGTGAGAGCGTCAGACTTATCACGCTTTGAAGCCCCAGAGTTCTCCTCTGCCTGCCTCAACAAGAACAACAGTTTGTCGTGTTCAGGGAATTTCGGTGCGCCCCCAAAACCTCCCCATCGTACATCGAATATTCGCCTGATGTCGCTTAATGCCTCATAAGCCATGAACTTCCCAATTCTTCCGCCAGACCTGTGCTTTTCGCCCGACAGAACGGAAAAACGCTCTTTCACCATATCAGCAAGTGTATTTGCAGCACGTTCAACATCATTTCTCTGCATGTGCCAAAGCCACTTTATTCTCGGAAATATCGCTGTAATACCAGGCATCTGCCCCGTAGTTCTTTTGGGAAGCCACGTGGTGCAGAAAAACGGCCTTCCTTCTGGCGTAAGAAATATGTTCAGCGGCCAGCCTGCACTGCCATTCTGAACGCGGCATATCTCCATGAAAAGGTTATCGAGATCTGGACGTTCTTCACGGTCAGCCATCACGGGAATGCAAGTATCATTTATCATTCCCGCAACTTCAACATCGCTGAAACAATCCCTGCCCATTATGCGGCACCAGTGATCCGATGAGTAGCCAATCGACAGGAACACGGGCATATCCTCGTTCCTTGCGGCATTGAACGCGTCATTACCCCAAGCGTACCAGCCTACAGGATCATTTGCGTGCTGAAGCAGATATGGGCTGAGTTCACCGCCGAGATGATTTACGGGAACGAAAGAGGATTTTCTTTTTGCGGGAGCTAACAGCGATTTTTGCGAAGGTGCTGTATCCTCCGAGTATTCACCGTATGCGGCGAGCGGGCCGAGATTGTTCATCAGAGTGTCAGCGGGCATCATCTTGCTCTGCTATCCCTATAAGTTCGCTTAAAGTGTCAATGCTTTTCCATGCTCCCAAAAGCGCAAAATCTTCGTGAGTGAAGTTGCCTTTAGTTATGCCTATACCTCTTACGCGGGCACTTATGGCCGTGATGATGTCCAGGTCTGCATCGCCGACGTATACCGTTTCAGAAGGCTTAACGTTCATGTGTTCCATGAGGGCGTTCATCATTGCGGGATCAGGCTTGTAGGCCAGTTTCCCGTATGGTTCTAAAGCTCCGACTATCTCGTCAAAGTAAACGTCAAGTCCCGTATGTTCCATAGCATTACGGGGGTGTTCACGGTTTGAGAGTACGGCGAGTTTCAGCCCCATAGCACGAAGACGCGTCATTGTCGGTATTGTGTCCGGGAACGGCTTTATCAGTTCGCGTTCAAGCCTCTCTGACTGCGAACGGTACAGCTTTATCCATTCTGGACGGTACTCACCGAGTAACCCCTCACAGAATGTGGGGATTGGAGTAGCTATGTACTTCATTGTGAGTTCGTGTGAGACGAGAGGCAGACCTTCATGTTCGGCTACGTAGTTGAAGCCTGCCATTATCGCATAGCTTGAGTCTACTATTGTCATATCGTGGTCAAAAACCATTAGCTTAATCAATCACTGCATCACTCCTTCCGCTTCCTGGTGAGAGTTCACATAGTCTCTCAGCATGTCTTCCACAAGATGACTAAGTCTCATCATGTAACCTTTGCCGCCTTTCTTGAAGTATGACATTATCTCACTAGAGATTGCCAAAAATGCAGTTTCCCTCCCTGGCGTTACTAATATACTTTCGGCATTTCTGATTTCTTCGTCTGTCATTTCGGGAATATCTGAGCAATCTATATCCTCATCTTTCATTGCCCTCAGCCTCTCGAAGTCTGTTGCCATTTCCTTCTGCCTCCTCGTGGTACATTCCGCGTTCATTTTTCCTTGCCCTGCGTGCTGAAATTATGCAAATACTGCCTTCTCTGTGAGTATAAATTACTGCTATTTCAACCCCCTCAAGAAGACCGATTGACACATAACGTTCTTCATCATACTCTGCCCAGTTGCTCATGTACGTATGAATAAAGCCATCAAATATCTTCACTGCATCGGCAAAATCTATCCCATGCTTCTCAATGTTCTTCAGCCGCTTATTCTCGTTCCACTCAAACACATACTTCATAGCTTATCTCCTGAGATTGTTACCCATGTTACGGAGCATATCACTGCGGGACGGCGTATTATGCTGGCTCTCTACAGCAGGGTTAGACCAATAGGCTTTTGCGCGGGAAGAAAGCGTACTCACCCAGTTTATCCCGAACATCTCAAGTATCATCGTTACACCCAAGAATATCCACACTAACACTGCAAGTATCGCTATTATCCTGAATGATGCAGATATCCTCCTGTCCGCAGCCTGTTCAAGCTGCTTCACTTCACGTTCTGCCTGAGCCTTCTCCTCTCGCGTCAAATCCTTCTCGTTTCGCCTAATGCTGAATATTCGCCACAAACTCGCTCCACCCTGCGCCCATTGCCAAAGGCCAAGAAGGAATATCGTTGCTGCCACAAATGCTAACAGTATAGCCATTATATTTCACCTCCTTTTTCTGTCTTAGGATTTGTTATGTGATATTATAGCTTCACTATGAAAATTTCAACGCTATTAATCATCGCTGGTATTGGGCCGGGCAATCCTGACCTCGTTACTCTCGACGCTCTAAATTACGCAAGAACCTCACATGTTATTCTCGTTCCGCGCTCACATAAGGACGCTCAGGGCATGGCCGAAAACATAATTTCTCATCACCTCCCCAATACGTCTTTAACGCCCATCATCTTTCCCATGACTTCAGACGTTCAACTGCGCGGCAAAATTATACTCTCACAGCTCGAAGCATTAGCCCCAAAACTTGAGACAGCAGAGAGAATATTCTTTCCCGTAATAGGCGATTCAATGCTCTACTCTACAGGCGCGTATCTCCTTGACGCAATGAGAATGGTTATCCCCGATGTTGAGGCGGAATTTATACCGGGCATATCGGCTCATTCATTGGCGGCTGCGTGCGCAAAAAGGTTTCTGGCAATGTCCGATGATATTTTCAGCATTATACCCGGCACAGCTCAACCCGCAAAAATTAAAGCCACCCTCGAACACTCTGACGCAATCGCAATCTACAAACCCACAGCAATCAAGAACATTCGCGGGCTTGTAGACCCATCGCAATTCACAAAGGTTATAAGGGTTGACTTTGCTGGCATTCCGGAAAAAGAACGAATACTTGAAGGGGCTGAAGCATTGCAGGGGGTAAACGAGTACATGTCGGTTATACTGTTATGGCGTTGAGATGAAAGGGCTTATACGGGGCGAAATATATCTCACGTTCGACATAATTCTCGGCCTCATAACCGGCAGCATCATTATACGTCTCAGGCTCTCCGACATCATCATGAAACATCTTCTCCCCCGCAACATTCCTCCCGTTACCGGTCTGGCTGTAGCGGTAAGCGCGGGAAGTTCAAAGGCTGGCGCGGCAATAATAGCCTCATCTCTGCTAAAACACGAAATCTCCGAGCGTCAGGCCCTATGGTCAGTCTTAATGCTCCCTCTCCCGTCGTACCTCAGACGATGGCCTTCAACATTCGCACTCTCCGTGAGCATGGCCGGAAAAGCTGGGGCAATATTCGCACTCTCATTACTCGTAAGAAGCATTGCAAGATTCATGATAGCGTTGCACTTTCTGAGACGTGAGGGCAGGGAATACACATTCATTCCGCAAGAGCTTGAAGGCAAAGACTACACACATGGCCTGGCACGCAATCTTATGAAGACGCTCCCAGTTGCATGGGTATTCTTCGCATTGTCCTACCTGCTATCACCCGTAATCGACGCATTCTTCAGGGATATATTCGCTGGCAGTGATACGTTCCTTCCTGTGTCGGGGTGGAGTGTTGCGGCGGGAAGCATTGCCCATGTGTCGGCGGCATTATCACTGGCTGGCGGCGCAATGTCCTCCGGCGGACTAGGAACAATGCAGGCTGCATTCGCGTTGATACTGGGTTCAGGGCTTGGAACGGCCTCACGTATTATGCGGCAGAACGCGGGGTATTACTTCGGACTGTTCCCGAAAAACATCGCCTCAAAAATGCTCGTGATGAATTTCGCTACTATTATTCCGTTAATCATAGTGAATTTGATTTTTGCGGGTTTAGCTTTATCATTATGGCCATGAATAATAACGTGATTAATATTTACGTAACTGGCAGGAACATTGCAGGCGTTCTGGAAAATACTCCATCTCCTGCGGGGCTGAAAGTGTCTTTCAGGATTTTCACCCTTGAGCATGGTGCAAAAATTCGCATTAGCTCTGAGGCTGTTAATGTTTTTGTCCTCAAGAAACTTCCTGCAAGATTAATTGATGGCGCAAAATATATACTTTGCTCAAAGAACCCTGAAAATCTCACTCCTTCAGACCTAACCTTGCTTTATGATCTTTGGCCTGAACCTTTGACACCTTCACTGCTGAAATTCTACTTCCTGAAGCTCCTTGAAAGAATAAGTGCCGAACTTGCGAACACTTCAGAGGAGACAGAACACCAGAAACGCATAATCGAAATGGCAAGGCAGGATTACCTCACCGGTCTTGCAACACGATGGTACTTGCAGGAATACATCAAGAAGAACCAGGACGAACGCAACGTAACATGCATATATTTCGACTTGGACAACTTCAAGGCCGTGAATGACACATACGGACATCAGGCGGGAGACAGGGCATTGGCAGCGACAGCCGAGATGATGCAGAGGGATTTTTCGCCGGACGGTTTCTGCGCGAGAATGGGCGGAGATGAGTTTATGATAGTACTTCTGGGAATGAGGGACGCTTCGGAAGTTGAGAGGAAGGTCAACGCGTTCATGGCCGGACTTCTGGAGTATTACGCGGGGACTAAGACGATGAAGGCGTTATCTGTCAGTGCAGGGGTTGCACAGAAGACACATGGGGACGATAAGACTATAGACAGGCTAATGCATGAGAGCGACATCGCATTATACGCGGCGAAAAATTCAGGGCGTTCACGTTGCAGGGTATATGATCCTTCAATGGAAGAAGATAGAGAGGGTCAGGAAACGTCATCGGGAAGAAACTATTACCTTGTTGACTATGAGAACGTAAAATCCGAAGGTCTTAACGGTATTCACAAACTTGACGCTAACAACACCGTATGCATATTCTACAGTAAGAATGCCGACAGAATATCATCGGAACTTAATCTTCATCTTAAAGAGTCGAAGGCGGAAATCATATATCACCGTGTTGAAGTTGGCGTGAAAAATGCGTTGGACTTCCAGCTATCGTCATATTTGGGCGAGATAATCACCGAAAACGCAGGAGGATTAAGGGGGCAGGCAAAATATTTCATTGTCTCGAAGGATAATGGTTTCAGCAGCTTGATATCCTTCTGGAAGGAAAAAAATATCACTGTCGATGTAATAGCTGATGTTTCGGGAAAGAGGGTTCACGAGGACACGGAAAGTATTGCGAAGAAGGTTGCGGAACTTCTGGGAGATAATGACGCTGCGAATAATGCCGCAGAGATTGCGGGAATAATCACGAATTGCCGGACGAAAATGGAGATTAACACTGCGCTGCTAAAGATGTTCAGGAACAACGCCAAAGTTGGAGAGATATACAGAGCAATAAAACCATTAATTGCGAACAAACGCGGGAAATGACATTGAGACATATAGTGCTATAATCCCTGACCTGTAAGAACTAGCTTTATATATTTCAGAAAAGAGGCAAAAATTTTTCACATGTCATTACTCCTCAGTACAGCTTTCGCGTTGACGGCAGGTCTTCTCATGACAAGAGCTTTCAAGTACACAGCCGGACGGAGAGGCATAATGTTTCCCGATGTAACAGCGTTTCTCATTGCTGGAGTTCTCGTAGGGCCGTATGTTCTGGGACGGTTCGGTCTCGGTTTCAGAACATCAGATGAGCTTGCGGGTGTAGGAATACTCTCGAACATAGCGTTGGGGTTCATAGCGTTCGACATAGGGAGCGAGTTTCGTGCGGCAGGCCTGAAGGAAATGGGGAAATCCGCACTTTTCATAGGCATATTCCAGGCATTAATGGCAACAATACTCGTTGACGGCGCATTAATCCTTCTGAGCATGAAGCTGGGCAATGATATTCTGCCCGTACCTGCAGCGATAACTTTGGGCGCGATAGCTTCTGCAACAGCACCTGCGGCGACATTGATGGTAGTGCGGCAGTTCAAGGCGAAAGGGCCTGTTACGGATTTGCTTCTGCCGATAGTAGCACTTGATGACGCGGCGGGACTAGTGATTTTTGCGGTCTCAATGGGTATTGCCCAAGCGATGATAGGCGGGACAGTGAATGTAATTTCCGTTGTGCTTAACCCGGTTATAGAGATAGTATGTTCGCTGGCGTTAGGTTCATTGATGGGTTATATTCTGACTATGCTGGAAAAACTGTTCTTCTCGAACTCCAACAGATTATCAATGACGATAGCGTTTGTAATGATGACGATAGCACTTTCTTCGCGTGAAATGTATATCGGCTCAGTAAGGATAGCTTTCTCGTCATTGCTTGTGTGCATGACGCTTGGTACGGTGTTCTGCAACATGTGCGAGTATTCGGCTGACATAATGCATCGTTCTGAAAGGTGGTCTGCGCCGCTTTACGCGGTATTCTTCGTGCTGTCAGGGGCGAGACTTGAACTTTCAGTGATGGGAGACGTAGCGGTAATGCTCATAGGTGCAGTGTATATACTTGTGAGGTGTGCAGGGAAATATCTTGGAGCGTCATTCAGTTCGTCAGTGATGGAGTGTTCCGAGAACGTGAGGAAGTATCTTGGGATTACGCTTTTTCCGCAGGCAGGAGTTGCGCTTGGAATGGTAGTGAGTGCGCAGAGTTTGGGACATGAGATGGGTGGACTGATACGCAACATAATACTGTTCAGCGTGCTGGTGTATGAGCTTGTTGGGCCGATGATGACGAGAATGGCACTTACAGCGGCAGGAGAGATTGAGCAGAAGAAACCTGAACATGTGAACAGAGCACGTTTTCAGAAGGCATAATCAGAAGGCATAATGTATAATATAATTATCACACTTTAAAAGCAACAGATATAGCATTATCTAAATTTTTACATGTACCTAGATAATCTGTTACTTTTTTCTTGAGCCAATGCCAGAAATGTTCTATCGGGTTCAATTCAGGTGAATATGGTGGAAGAAACATTACTTGTCGGCCAGTATCACTGGATAATATATTCAGTTGTTTCTTCCTGTGAAATGATGCGTTATCCATGATTTTCACAGCTCCTTCGGGGGAAGCTGGCAGAAGATGTTTGGCAAACCATTCTTCACATAACATTGCTTTCATTACACCGATGAAGGGCGTGCCGCAGGCAACAGCCGCAACGGCTACGGCAAAAAAACGCTCAAGG
>CALAUZ010000024.1 GCA_937892105.1 uncultured Fretibacterium sp.
ACCCAAAAAGCTCTATATCCTGAGATAAAGCCGGCCATACGTGATTTCCCGAACTGAGAACCTGTCTTCACAATTTTAATGAACGGGATAATCACTGAAATGACAGTACACCTTGAAATCACCGTTTATTTAGGATTTTGCGAGACCCCGCAAACCTTGTTAAGACACGTTCTAATACTGGCTTGCTTATACCGTCTGCATTCCTTATTGGAATTGACGGCTTTGGGATGTCTAGGAATAATTCTGAAATCCTTGTTCATTTTCCTTAAAACATGGTTACTATTTTCATGTTATTTTACCCCATTGTTGTCAGCCATCTTTTTCATGTACCGAATGTATACGTTGAATCTTCAAATCCAATATTCGGCTTCCTCAAGACTCATCGTGCCTGTCTGTGTACTTCCGTGACGTAAAACAGGATAAAGCCTATGCATATTGTTAAACATTGCATCCCCGTCTTTTAGAATATCACCGGGCCTCCAGATTCCAGCTGCTCTAAGATTTTTAGATGCCTGTTTAAATGCCTGCTTCTTGACCTGTTTTGCTTGAAGCACCGCTACCTTCGGCTACCCGGAAGCCCTCCGGCTTCCCACTTTATACACAAGCCTTCTTGAACACCACCCAAATATCGACCCTGAGTTTGCTCTCCTCATACTTGAGCTTCAAAAACTGGTAAACCAGCTGAAACTGTGTCGAATACCCATCGCCATTCAGGTAGGAACATACAATCACGTCTGACTTCCTCTCAAGCATACTGCACCCTTTGCGCGGTTTTGATAAAGCAGGTACGCTCCAACACTCTGAAGCCCATCCCTGCCAAAAACGTACAATGCAGACTTATTGTTTATACCGCCGCAGAAAACATCTCACCCTTCACATTCCCATCGTGTATCTGCCTCAATATCTCCACAGCAACTTCAAGTGCCTTCTTCCCATCTCCTCCGCCAACAACAGGAGGACGATGTTCCCTTACGCACCTAACGAAGTCAGCCAGTTCCAGCTTTAATGGCTCACTCTTCGGGAATACTGGGGTCTCTCGTATCTCAACTTGACCTTCAGGGTTATTCACGCAGCGGGAAATCTGCACCGTCTGAAGCTCATAGTTCACCGTTATCTGTCTCTCACGTTCAACAACTTCCAACTGCCGGCACTTCTTCTGCGCGCACCTCGATGTCAGTATATGCGCAACCGTCCCGTCCTCAAACGTTATGTGTGCGTCCGCAATGTCTTCATGTTCCGTGAAAACACACGCCCCCGTTGCAGCTATCCTCGCTATCCTTGAGGGTACAAGCGACATCACAATATCTATGTCGTGTATCATCAGGTCAAGCACAACACCTACATCGTTAATTCTCGGCGTGAATGGAGCTGTCCTTCTCGCGTCAAGATATACAGGTCTGCATGGGATACCCGATATGTATCGTATGGCACTGTTGAAACGTTCTATGTGTCCAACCTGAAGCACCAGGTTATTCCTGTCGGCAAGGTCTAGTAATTCCCCTGCTTCTTCGGGCTTTACGGTAACAGGCTTCTCGACTAGTACATGTATTCCTGCTTTAAGTGCCATCTTCGCTATTTTGTAATGCTGGCTGGTCGGGACTACTATCGACACTGCGTCAGGAGACTTACGGTTGATAAGTTCCTCAAATGATGAATACGCCGGAACACCAAGATGTTCACCGATAAACCTTGCTCTGTCGTAATCACTGTCGGCAACCCCTACAAGTCTTGCGTCCGGTAACTCCGTGTATATCCTCGCATGATGTTGCCCTAAATGTCCTACACCTATAACCGCTACTCTCTCTGTCATGTTGAAATTCCAATTCCTTCCCCTTGAAAAATATCTTCATTGTTACTTATCACACAATACGTAATTTTTGTGGCATAATATACGAAATTTTTTCGGAGGTAGTGTGAACATGACGAAACAGGAGATACTCGCAAAAGTTAATGAACTCATAGCAGCACCCTCATGCAATCCGGCCGTGAAATCTGCGGCTGAAGCATACCTTAAAGCTCAGGATAAGGCTTCTGCTGACGCTCTCGTCAAGGTACTTGAGGCTGAAGTATGCACTGTTGACGAGCTTATAGGGCTTTGCGAGAGTGAGAACGGCAAAAAGTTTTTCGGTGCTGAGAAGGCGGCAGGAATGGCTGAGGCTGCAAAAAAGTCCAAGACCGAAGGCAACAAATACTGCTTATGCCCAGCGTGCCAGGCTGGCGCAAAAATCTGGGAGAACAGGGAAGCTCTCTAAATCCCTGAAACTGAAACACTACATTGGCTCTGTCTTATAATGGCAGGGTCAATTTTTTGCGTTTTTTGCGTTGTGGCATAGTTCAATTCGTGATAATCTTTTCACATTTATTAGACAAAGGAGTAAACATGTTTCTTGAAAGCATAAAGAAATTTTTAGGGCTTGACCATAACGACAGGGCCTTACGGAAATATTCAGCCCTTGTTGATATCGTCAATTCATATTCAGACAGCGTTAAAGCATTATCTAACGCTGAAATAAAATCACGCTTCAATGATCTTAGACAGCAGGTTCATGACAACGGCCAAAATCCAGATGACGTTCTGCCCGAAGTCTTTGCTATCGTAAGGGAAGTCAGCCAACGTACCATTGGCCTAAGACACTATGATGTTCAGCTCATAGGCGGAATGACACTCCATGATGGCTGTATCGCTGAGATGAAGACCGGTGAAGGCAAAACCCTCGTTGCACCACTGGCAATCGTTCTAAACTCAATGAACGGTCAGGGAGTTCACCTCGTTACAGTGAATGACTATCTCGCAAAAAGAGACGCTGAATGGATGTCCCCTGTCTACAACTTTCTGGGTTTAACCGCAGGCGTAATTTACCCATACATGCCTAATCCGGAACGCATTAACGCTTACATGTCTGACGTTACCTACGGGACAAACTCCGAGTTCGGTTTCGACTACCTGCGCGATAACATGGTCATGAATGCCGCAGAGATGGTTCAAAGGGGGCATAACTTCTGCATTGTTGACGAAGTTGACAGCATACTCATTGACGAGGCAAGAACACCGCTTATAATATCCGGCCCGTCTGATGATGACGCTGGATTGTACGTTAAGGCGGACAGTGCGGCAAGAAATCTCCGTGAAGGCCAGGACTACGAGAAGGACGAAAAGGAAAAGAGCATATCCATGACTGAAGCTGGGATACAGAAATGCGAAGACTTCCTCAAAATGCCCGGACTTTTCTCGGACGCTGCACATTCGGACTTGGCTCACAGGATAGTGCAGGCTCTAAAGGCTCATAAACTCTACAAGCGCGACACCGATTACGTTGTGAAGGACGGGGAAGTTATTATCGTTGATGAGTTTACGGGAAGGCTTATGATTGGCAGGAGATACTCTGACGGTCTACATCAGGCCATCGAGGCAAAAGAACGCGTAAAAGTCGGCCATGAAAGCCAGACACTCGCCACGATAACCCTGCAAAACTACTTCAGAATGTATCACAAACTCGCAGGCATGACGGGAACGGCGGCTACCGAAGCAGAGGAGTTCAAGGAGATATACGGCCTTCAGGTTGTGAGCATTCCGACGCACAAGCCCATGATACGCACCGATAACGCTGATGTCATTTACGCTACAGAACACGAAAAGTTCAGCGCAGTAGCCGATGAAGTTACGGAGAGGCACAAAAACGGTCAGCCCGTACTTGTCGGCACAACATCAATCGAAAACTCTGAACGTGTCAGCAAACTCCTCAAGGCTCGCAAAATTCCCCATCAGGTTCTCAACGCTAAGTTCCACGAGAAGGAAGCCTACATAGTGGCACAGGCAGGCCGTGAAGGCGCAGTAACCGTAGCTACTAACATGGCCGGTCGCGGAACAGATATAATGCTGGGAGGGAACCCTGAGTTTCTAGCTAAGGATAAGGCAGGCGATGATCCCTCAGAGTACGAACGCATATTGAAGGAGTACACGGTTTCGTGTGGTGCAGAACATGAACGTGTTGTGAAAGCTGGAGGGTTAGCGATTATCGGAACGGAACGGCATGAAAGCCGACGTATTGATAACCAGTTGAGGGGACGTTCTGGCCGTCAGGGAGATCCTGGAACTTCACGCTTCTACCTGTCATTAGAGGATAACCTTTTGAGGCTGTTCGGCTCGGAGAAAATCCAGCCTCTCATGGGGAAATTGGGGCTTAAAGACGGAGAGGCAATCGAGTCGTCAATGTTAAGCCGTATAATCGAGAACTCACAGAAGAAGGTTGAGGAACTTCATTTCGATATCAGGAAGCAGCTTTTAGCCTATGACAACGTTATGAACCAGCAGAGAGAAGCAATATATTCCGAACGCAGCTCCATACTTTCAACGCAAGATGATGAAATGCCGCAGTATGGTTGGGAAGTGATACGGGGTGTGAGCAATGACATTCTCGACAAGTATTTCCCCGAAGGCCATGACGCAGAACCAGACCCATCACGCGCAGCCTCAAGACTTCGTTCACTGTTTGGAGCTGGTGCCGAAGGTAGAATAGCTGAAGTCGATAACCGCCTCGATATGGAGGGAATGAGGGAGGAAATTCTGGACGGTGTAAAATCCCGTTATGACGCTAAGATTACCGAGCTTAACTCCAGCGACAAAGAAGGCCGAAACATTGCCGGCAGCATAGTACGTTTCATTCTCCTTAACACTCTCGACACATCGTGGCGTGAACATCTTACAGGAATGGACGAGTTGAGACGGGGAATAGGGCTTAGGGCTATAGGCCAGAAAGATCCGCTCATAGAGTACCAGTTCGAGAGCTATAATCTATTCACCGAGATGATGGAAAGGGTAAAGGGAACTTTCACGGAGCAGATATTTAGGGTAAGACTGTTCAGCGAGGAAAGCAGGAGAGAGCGTAAAATGACGATGGAGAAGCAGGAGTTCCATATGTCAGGCTCAGGCGATGGCCCTCGTGAACCCCTGAAGAAGGCCGCGAAAGTCGGGAGAAATGACCCATGCCCTTGCGGTTCAGGCAAAAAGTATAAATACTGTCATGGAAGGGGGCTGTAATTGTTGTCTCGAAAGTTATTGATACTGTTTATTGCGCTGGCTATGGCTGTTCCGTCATTCGCAGATGATTTGATGGACAGCACATCGCTCAACATGCGCCATATGGACAATCTCAACATGGGAAATGTTATGCCGAATTACACGGGTACAGGCTCATTCTCGTTCCCAGATGAGGACGATGGGAGCTACAACCTTTCACGCATGAAGCAGATGAACCCTGACTTCACGACATATCCGGAAGCTCAGGGAATAATATGGCTGAAGCATGATACTTTCTCACGTTCTGAAGACGGCGGGACAGAGGTAACACGGCTTTATGTTATTCTAGGGCGGCAAGGATTGGGCGGAAAGTGGCTTAACTGGAACATTCCCATTCCCGAAAAAGGAAGCACAAAAATACTTGAAGCAAACGTTTACGACTTCAATACCCTCGCGAAAATTGGCACTGCCTCGACAAATGAGGACAATGAAGCAGGGGTTATGGCCGTGAATTTTGCAGGACTTCCCGGGACGTTCATCATTGCGTTGTCATGGCGTGAAAGTCTGCCGGAACAGTTGAGCATTGAGGGAGTGTCATGGTTTCAGGAGAAGTTGAGAGTGTGGGAGGCAATTTTGGAAATATACTCACCCCAAAAGCTGTCATACACCACGTTTCCTGACAGACGAAGCCCTGAGACGGAGGAACTTGGAAACGATACGGCCTACACGTGGCGCAGGATAAACGTTGAACCTTACAGCAAGGCTGGTGAACTCTCACGTACCCAGAGGGCAGGAGCGGTTTTCGGTACACGTCAGGGAAATTCTGGTCTTGCGGGAATGCTCAAGGACGCTGAGAACGCAGGCAGCATTACAGCACCAAGTGAAGCACTATCAGAGTTCAAACGCTCAAAGAAGGACGGTGCTTCAAGGCTCATAACATGGCTCTCCTCACAGCCCGAAATCACTCTCGCAGATGGAAGCCCTCGAAGAATACCATCATCGGGAGCATGGACACGGCGCGAGAAAGTATTGCTGGCTAAATACTGGCTGAATGCGCAGAAGGTTGACACTTCTATTTGCTGGAAGCTGCCCTTTGAACCTGATGACAGAACTCCTGTTTGTCCGGCAATGTTCTATGATCCTGTACTCGATGTTCAGAACGTCAAAGGTGTTGAGTTTAACGACATGGGAGATACAGCTTTGCTGGCTGGCGCAAAAGTCTACGCCCCCAATGCTGACGGAAGGTTAATCTCACGCCGCATACCTTCGTCTAAGTCATCTGAAAACAGGCTAAGTGCTGTGATGAACCTTAAACTCTCGGAACAGGGAACGCTTAACGGCGATATACGTGTGATACTTAGAGGAGGGTGGTCTGCTTTGCTTCTTGGGAACAACCCTACTGACGGAATGGCAAGGGGTGCTGTGTTATCGCTTTTTCCTGGACTTGCGGACTTCCACAATGTGAAGTACAGGAACGTTAAAGGCACACCGGAAATCTCGCTCTCTATCACCAACAAACACGGTATCGCAGGCAGCAACAGGGGAATACTCGCAATCCCTCCGGTTTTTGAGCCCGTATCAATGAGGAAACTCGCAAATTATGAGCCGCCAGTTGAGATAATATTCCCGTTTATCGTCGAACAGAATATTACGATTGAGCTACCGAAAAACGCAAAAGAAGCCCTAGTCTCAGGGAAAACTTCAAGGAACCCCGACAAGATAAACTATTCCGATAACGCCATAAGCAAGAGACACAGGCTTGAACTGACATCACGATTTGAGCTGAACATGCAGACTGTATCATCAGGCAATATGGCATTACTGAGGCGAAATCTTGATAGTTGGCACGCATTCTCAACCAGACTTATACCAGTAAGATAGAGGCGAAACTATGACAGGCGAAAATAAGGCAGTAACAAAACTAAATGAGGCACTCAATGACGCGGTGAAATCGCTTGGAGCAGTGGATATTCATGCGGTATTCGAGCGCCCAAAGCACAAAGGACACGGAGACAGGGCGGCTAATGCTGCAATGAGGCTGGCAAAGTCAATGAAGGCTAATCCCCGTGATGTAGCGTCGAAATTGTCAGAAGCACTGAAATCTGACGTTATCATGAAGACAGAGATAGCTGGGCCAGGTTTCTTGAACGTATTTCTCTCAGGGAAATTCTACGCCGACGCAGTGAGCGATATTCTCACGCAGGGTGAACGTTACGGAGCTGTAAATCTCGGCAACAACAGGAGGATACAGGTAGAGTTTGTGAGCGCAAATCCTACAGGGCCGCTTCACATCGGACACGGAAGGGGAGCAGCAGTCGGAGATGCCGTAGCAAGGATACTCTCTTTCACCGGCTGGGACGTTCAGAGAGAATACTACGTGAATGACAGCGGACTTCAGATTACAAATTTGGGGAAGTCAGCGCAGGCAAGATATTTTGAGCTTTTGGGAAAAAAAATTCCCTTTCCTGAGAATGGTTACAAGGGCGGGTATCTTTATGACATTGCCAGAGAGATAATTGAAGCTGAGGGCAATAAATTTCTTGATGTTCCGCCTGATGAAAGCCTCGAATACTTCAGGAAGTATGCGTCGGAGAAAATAATGTCAGGGATACGTGAAGACCTTGACACATTCAGGGTAAAATTCGATGAGTTTTTCTCGGAAGGATACCTGCATAAGAATGGCCTTGTGAAATCCGCAATGGACGAGCTGAAAACTTCCGGCTATGCGTACGAACAGGACGGAGCGTTATGGTTCAGGACTGAAGACACGATAGGCGATGACAAAGACCGTGTATTGATACGTGCGAACGGTATACCGACATATTATGCTTCGGATATTGCCTATCACAGGAACAAGTTTATCACGCGAAAATTTGAACGTGTTATAGACGTATGGGGAGCAGATCATCACGGATACATAGCGCGAATGAAAGCGGCGATAAAGGCAATGGGGAAAAATCCTGACGACTTCAACGTTCTGCTGATACAACTGGTAAATCTTCTGAGAAACGGAAAAATCGTAACGATGTCAACGCGTTCAGGAGAGTTTATAACACTTCGCGATGTAATCAATGAGGCAGGAATTGACGCAACACGTTTCTTCTTCCTCATGAGGCGTTCGGACAGCCAATTAGACTTCGACATTGAGTTAGCAAAGAAGCAGGGCAACGACAACCCGGTGTATTACGTACAATATGCGCACGCAAGGATATCGGGCATACTGAGGGAATACGCAGCAAGAGGCGGCAATATTGAGGCTGAAGGCGCAGACAACATAGTACCAGAAATATTCGACAACGAAGACGCGAGAGAACTTGCCGATGTATTGTCGATGTATCCAGACGCAGTACGTGAAGCCTCAGAGGACGAAGCACCGCAAATTCTGACGGGATACGTTCTAAATCTAGCAGGAATATTCCACTCATTCTACAACACGAACAGGATAATAGATGAGCCTGACGTTAGAATAAGAGCAGGAAGGATAAGCCTTGTGAGGGCGGCAAAGATAGTGATATCGTCATGTTTAGGGCTTCTGGGAGTTACTGCGCCGGAGAGAATGTGAAATGCCTACATTCAGGCAGCTGATATTTCTCGCACTGATAGTTCTTAGTCTGGCGATAACGTGGAGCTATTACCGTTTTGAACTGGACAGGATAGCGGAGATACGGGAGCAGATAGAGAAAAGCGAGGCAGTATTGAAGCAGAAGCGTGAAGCAGTTCGGGACTATAAAGAGAAGGTAGCGTTCTACAAGACGCAGGAAGGGGTAGAACATCTTGCGCGTGAACAGTATAACCTTGTAGGAAACGGCGAGAGGGTAATTCTTTTGAGAAGTCCCGACGTAACAGCCGAAAGCCCAGAGTTCTGAAGCAGAATAAATCCCCCCTCATGTGAGAGAACGTGAAGAGAACGTGAAGGGGAAAATTTTTGTTCTGTCTTAGTAAACATCCCCACGCCTAAAAGCGGGGGCTTTCGGTGAAGTTTGCTCCATAGAGCCTTATTCGCCGGGGCTGGCTTACTTCAGCCTCTATCCGGTAGAGCTTTACACTTCATCCGGCTACTTGGTCTAGCACAGTGTGTGCAATCGTTTTTACAGAACGTCTAACTGTCAGCCTTAATTACGCTTAAGATTTTCCAGACAGAACGTATTGAAATTGTCCGTCCAACCTGCAATCTTAACTCATTAAAGGATTGACAAATTATAGCAAAAAAAGTAAAGTAACGCACTTCCTCCCCATAGCTAAAGCAAGGGGTATCCGTGCGGCTTTTTTGATGGACGTTCCTTCAGGGAGATTACCGCAGAACAATTCGCGCTCAAGTGCAATTATGCTGTCTCTGTCGCTGGGGTCAGTCTGGTTAATCTTCCAGCAAATATGGCGGCAACGGGACATTTCCCCATGAGCCTGTGCAAGATACTCTGGGTCTCTGATGTAGTAGGATATTCCGTTCCTAAGGTCATCGAAAACGCTCGTATCTAAAATGCGTGCTGTTTTGTGTGTGCAACGTAAGGAGCTTCGAGAGCCGCAATTTCTTCCTGTGTCAAATTAATATCAACAGCAGAAGCAGCTTCCTCGACATGTTTTACGCTTGTAGTGCCTACGACAGGTGAGCATATATAGGGTTTACTGAGCATCCACGCTAGGGCTTCCTGAGCCATTGAACGGCCATGTTCACGTGCGACCTTCTCCAGGTTGTCAACAACAGCCTTATCCTGAGCAGCCGTCTTCTCCGTCCAAACCATAGGGCTTACCCCGTCAATCTTGGTGCGTGCCGTCTGAGTTCCCCAAGCATGGGCACATCTTCCGCCGGCAAGAGGGCTCCAAGGGTTCACACCGACTTTTCGGTCAAGGCAGAGAGGCATCATCTCGTGTTCTTCCTCGCGGTAAATGAGGTTGTACTGGTTCTGCATGGTGATGAACTTTGTCCAGCCATGACGTTCCGCAATGTTCTGCAACCTCTCGAACTGCCACGCGTCCATTGTGCAAGCCCCGATGTATCGTGCCTTCCCTGACTTCACAACATCGTGAAGTGCCTCCATGATTTCCTCCATAGGAGTGAAAGGGTCAAGCCTGTGTATCTGGTAGAGGTCAACGTAATCGAGGCCTAGACGCTGTAGACTGTGGTCAATTTCGGCCAATATGTTTTTGCGGGAAGAACCGCCGCCATTGGGTTTACCAGCGCGCATTTCAAAGTTTACCTTTGTTGCAACGACAATCTCATCGCGGTTAAGGCCGAACTCGCGGATTAATTTCCCCGTAATCTCTTCACTGCTTCCGAGCTGGTATACATTTGCGGTGTCGAAGAAGTTTACACCGAGTTCAACGGCTTTTCGGAAGAGGGGTTTAGCGTCCTCAAAGACCATAGCCCAAGGGAATACACCATTTTCTGAACCCGGCTTGCCAAAGCTCATCATTCCGAGACATATGCGCGAGACATCTACGCCGCTGCTGCCGAGTTTCACATACTTCATTTACGATTACTCTCCTTCTTATGAAATGCACTAATCTTAGCCTCAAGCAATCAAAATATCCAATCGTAACATTCTATTGACGATTAACAGAGATAATTATTATTGTGAGGGGTATAATCATCAATTATGGACACTAAGCAAATTGATTACGTTATTGAGTTAGCGCAGACTAAGAACTTTAACCGTGCTGCTGAGAACCTGTATATCTCACAGCCTGCTTTGACTTACCAGATTAAGGCTATAGAGTCGGAGGTAGGCTTTATGCTGTTTGAGCGTTCACCTAGAGGAGCAGTGCTTACTCCGGCGGGGGAACAATTCTGCGTAACTCTGAGGAACATTCGCGACGAGTTCAAGCGTGCAGTTGAGCAGGGACAGAACTTCAGCACACATTACCGCACAAATATCACTATAGGACTTCCTATGAGGAGCGCGGTACATTTTCTTCCTCAGGCAATAGAGAATTTCGAGAGCACTAATGAGGGAATGTCAGTAACTCCGCATTTTCTGGCACTCTACGACACGTCATCATTCCTGAAGGGAGAAGAGGACATACTTTTTGCGCGTCATAACAACGTGAAGAACATACCCGGCATAAAGATTCACCCATTGTTCGAGAGCAGAATTTACCTCATCACCGAGAAGACGGACGAACTCGCAGGCAGAGACATAGTTCACCCGCAGGACTTGGCCGGAAGAGTCTTGATGGTAGGGGGAGGCTCTCCTCCAGAACTTCAGGCAGTGCAGAGAAGATTGATTGAGACGATGAATATACGCTACTTTAACAGCAATGACCGCGAGACGACCTTAACGAACATTTCAGCGCATAAGGGAGTGTGTTTAGCACCTGGCTTCCTGAATGACCATAACGGCGAATTTGCTTGGACATTGTTTGACTGTCCGGAAAGAGTGAAATGTGTGCTGTGTACTCATAATGACGAGAAGCGGGAATGCGTGATAGACTTTGTGAAATTGTTGCAGAAGATATACCGTGAAAGTGAGGATTTCCCGTTATGAGACATTCATCAAAGAAGTTAGCGTTACTCTTTGTGTTGGTGCTGGTTATTGCAGTTAGCGGCAGTGATGCCCAAGCCTTCATTGTGAGGACTAAACCCGCTCCGGCAAAAAATGTCCGCAAAGTTACTCCAGCTCCCGTAAAGTCGACAGATATATACGTGAAGAAGGTTAATGCGTTCATCAAGGATTCCCGGTGGCAGCCTGGAACTGTTTATGGCGCATCCCAGAAGCCCAAGCTCTCGAAATATAGCTGTGTAGGGTGTTGTGCGTATGCGGCGGACTTTGTGCAGTACGTTTTCGGTAAGGAGTCTCCTCGAG
>CALAUZ010000025.1 GCA_937892105.1 uncultured Fretibacterium sp.
AATAATTTTATTAATCTTTGTTTAGATTTTTCGTAACAGTTTCATTACCCAATTTGAAAAAATCCCTGCGTATACGTTTTTTAATATCTCTAGGATTTGTACCTTTACTTTAGCAACAGGTAAATTAACAGGAAGTTCCATGTCAATAGAAATTTTTGCGCTTATATATCCAACAGTAACGATGACTGTTTCAGGCTCGTTGTTCATTTTAATCTTTGCTCACTCTTGCAAACTTTATAGCTGTAACCTTGTTTTGATGAATAATACAGCCTTCATTATCAGAAAATTTTATATCAGTCTCATTATGTAAATCATTGAAAGCTATATAGTCTCTTATATTTCCTCCTACGATAATAGCATTTCCTTTCTTGATACAATTATCGAAAGGTTTTACGGTGTTTCTAAAAGTATTCAGGAAGGCTAAATCATCAGCACTACATGCCATGTAAATGTGAATGTTGAAGTCTGAGCCGCTTCTGGTGAGAGTTTCGAGAATATTTGCGCTCTCTTGAGAAATCCCCCTGTAAAATCCTAAGAAGTCGTCAATACAGAAAACAATACGTCCGTAACTTTCATTCTCGTCATCATTACTTCGTCTGTCAAACTCATCCGCAAACTCAGAGATAAGTTTATCGGCTTCGGAAGCATTGTGTACTGTAATACATTCTGGGTATAGAGGGCTGATTTTTTCGTCTGTTTCGTATAAATAGACTTTCCCATCGACATGACTAAGGGCGTTGATTATCAAACTAAGTACATTACTTCTACCGTCATCGGATTTCCCAGAAATGACACATGTACTAATTTCAGAGAAGGCGAAATCAACAGGTTGCTTTGATGTTTTATTTATGCCGATCTGGAAGCTGTCGCTACTAAAACTCAGCTCGTTGACATCAATTTCCCTTGCTTCTGCTTCATGAATAGACGCACGTTCACCATTCCATGTATCTTTCATAGCAGTACAGATTTCCCGAAGGTGCATTATACGTTCCCCTTCGTTTGCACCCTCTATGCACAAAGCAGTCTGAAATTCGAGAGGCCCTTTTGTGAAGCCCCTACCCGGAAAATGTCCCGGTTTTTGCTTGGACGTAGCTCCTACAAGTGATCTGTATTCTGTAGGGTCAGTAAGCTCTAAAGCATGTTTAGATTTAATAAAATTGTCCAGCTTGAACATTGAACTTCCGACACATGTGATTAAGAGATAAATGCCTAAACCTCCTCCTTCACTAGCAACTTTAACGATTGTATCCATCATGTCCGAGTATTGAGTATTGAGGACGGTGATGTTGTCAATGGCAACAATAATAGCTGGGAGCTGTTTCCCTGAGATTTGCTGATATGCTTCTAAAGTTCCTACTCCCTGACTTGCAAAAAGTTCCTTGCGTGTGTTGAGTTCATTTAATAAATAATCTTCAGCTTGCTGTAATTTTTCCCTGTCATTCGCGTATGCAACCATTAGTGTATGAGGAAGCTCCTCAAAAGTTTTCATACTCCAGCTACCAAAATCGAGAATAAGAAATTGCAGTTGATTTGGTGTGTAGGATAATGCGGCTGAAAGTATGGCTGTCTGTAGGAAAGTCGTTTTACCAGACGAAGGAGCACCGAATAAAATTTGATGTCCGTTGTTGGCGAAGTCGAGAGTGAAAGGCTCTTGCTTCTGTTGTTCTGGTACATCAAGAAGTCCAACTGCAAAACTAAGGCTATCATTACACTTTTCCCACTTATTAGCATGAAAAGCTTTATCAAACGATAAGTCGGACAAATAAAGGTAATGGAGTTCCTTTGGATTATCTGTATCTGGGTATGGGGGGAGCAACTGCGTCCATACAGGTTTAGCTATAGGAAAATCATTAGCTCTTGCGATTTCTCGAATGTAAGCGACAAGTACTTGTCCTTCGGTTGGAATATCCTCAGAGGTTCTAATAGTTTTGTCATAAATTTGAGGATTTACTCGTTCACCGTTAATTTCAACTAGGTTAATGCATGTTGTAGATTCTTTTTCATCTTTATCGGGATTATAAGGCACCTTACCGTAGAAAGTTTGTACCTGTTCATAAATTTTATCCCCTACTTTTACGTATGCTCGACCGGGACGTGATATAAAGAAAGCATCAGTTGTGCCTATGAGTTCTTTGCTCTCACTAGTATTCGCTGTGTGAAGACAAATATCATAGCCTATATTTGACTCAATTTGTGCAGGAACTATACCGCTTGGAGATTGAGTTGAAATCACCATATATAGTCCTGTGCTACGTCCTACTCTTGCGATACGGATAAACTTATCGATTTGCTCAGGGAACTGTTTCTTAAATTCAGCAAACTCATCAAGCACTACAATTAGAAACGGTATGTTTTCTAGATTTTTATTCGGATAAGTTTCTCTATATTCCTGATATGCCGGAAGCGACTTTGTAGCTAGGTCTTTTACGCTTTCAAATATTTTAAGACGACGCTCATGTTCTGCCCAAAGAGAAGTAAGACTTCGCTCTATGATGCCTGAATCCTGAAGATTATTAACTACACCAGCTACATGAGGCAGTCCTATCAATATATTTGATAAGTCATTGCCTTTGAACTCTATTAGTAGAATATTTAAGTCTTTGGGAGAGAAATGCATTGCAAGAGATAAAAGCCATGCAGTAAGCATTTCACTTTTCCCGCTTCCTGACATTCCAGCGACAACGCCATGAGGTGTAGTAGTTACATTAGGGTGAACATCAAATTTGAACACATCACCGTTACTTTTTATACCGATCGGAACTGATAAGCTAGCATAAGATTTATTGTCATGCCAACGCTGTAAAATATTAAGCTCTTCAACTCTTTTAACTCCCATACCTTCAAACAATAATACGCTAGAAGGAGGAGCACCAACACCACCTGACGTATTAACTCGAACAGGGGCAAGAGAGCGAGCGAACTTATCAACGAGACCGAATTGCAAGTGTATGCTGTCAGGGACGAACGTTTTTTGTTTTTCAGGTTCCCAAGTCATTTGAACAGAACCGTTTATCCCTTTCCCTAAGTTGCCGCAATCAATTATTGCATTACATTCTCTTGGGAGAGCAGCGATGTCGCCGTAAGCATACAGAACAGCAAAACCTAATGAAGATGATTTTGGCAGGAATTGCTCACCACTGCTTTCGACTAGCCTTTTGTCTGCGAATAGCAAGAAGTAAAACGGAGTTTTAGGAACATTATCTTGCCTATTATCAGAAGTCTCGCGTTGTCGGACTTTCAAGATTTCAGAAAGTTCCCTAAGCATAGTACGTACTGTCTTATCTTGTCCTTTTTTCTTGCTACTATCATGCCTGTTGTCTTTATCTATTAAAGTACATGACATAAAACGTCGCGTTCTTTCTGAGTTCCAAACATGAGGCAACCAGCGTATCCATTCCCACTGTTCCTTTTCATTTTCAGGGTAAATACAGACGATGTTTACATCTTCATAGGAATGGTGTACGACTATATTAATTATAATTGACCACGCCATTTTTTTGACATCATCATGTTCACCTATAAGCCCGGTGATAGGTGCGTCTAAAAATGAATGGCAGATAGGGATTCCACTTAATATTTCGTGCCTATCCTTCAATCTTGCGGCTTCTTTCAAAAACGGGTTTTCTTCGAGTGTAAGCTGTTCTTGAGGAATTTTTATATCTACATTGGACATAACTTGACCCGTTCCCAGACGAATATTGAGAAAATCTGAATCAGTCAATGTCCTTTCCCAAAGACGGCGATCTAGCGTTTTAGCTATTGCAATACATTCGAGAATTCCCGGATTAATGGATGAAAGAGTTGATATGTACGTGGTCTCGTACTCAGCTATTTCCTTTTCCTTTTCTGTGAGATGTTCTTGATATTTTTTACTGGCTAATTCTTGTGTTTGAAGCCATTTTTTCTTTTGCCCATTGTAATTAATGACGGCCATCATAACGCTTACGCTGGACATCGGAAGAGTATAAAAGAGTGTATTTACATTCTTAGTAAGAGTCGCAACTGAAAGCATAACTATAATCATCATACTTGGCGGCAGTAAAACAGAAAGCCACGAAACAGACGGCCTTGTCCCGGTACTGGGCGGAGCAAGCACTTCGACCTCTTTTTTGGTAGCAGACCTTCTGATTCGAGGAGAACGATAAAAGGAAGGATAAGGCTTTCTGTTCGGAAGTTGGATAGGTACGGTTTCATCGATGATTATAGGTGAAAGTATCACATCTCCCGGAGTGTTCTTAAATCTCAGGGTGTTATTCCTAAGTTCGATGATAAAACCTCCGATGAAGATTATTGCTTCATTATTGAGTTCTGCCTTTTCTGAAGCAATTAAATTTCCGTCAACAAAAATACCGTTATGGCTTTGCCTGTCTTTTATAACCCACTTATCTTTATTCTTGCGTAGAACTGCATGATGAGAAGATACTAATGACCCTTTCAGGCAAATATCATTTCGGGAAGAACGTCCTATACTGACTTCATTCAGCTTATTGAGAGAGATTATGCTATCACAATTACAGTCGCTCTCAAAAATAGCAAGCATTACACGTTCTGTGATATTAACGGTATCACCTGCTGAAAGTATCATATTGACCGATTGATTGCCCATTATGTCAAACGGGGCATGGGACAAAATATTTATACCATTGTCTACATGTCGTAGAGTTAAATGACTAGCACTGAGATTATTGTCTTGCAGTCTCAGTGTATCGTTCTCTCCTGTCCCCACAGTAATACATTCGCCCTTTTTGAGCGTTACTTCCTTGATACTATTACCCGTATAAAAAATGAGCAGATAATTCATTCCCAAATCAGAGTCTTTGAGTAGCTAGTTTCAATTTTTCTGCCTCAGAGAAAGATACGACCTCTATTTTATCCCCCTGACGAATTAAATTGACAACGCTGTTTGCTTCATTCTTCTTTGATTTCTTAGCGTTAGCGGATTTTTTCTTTTTGGGAGGTTCTTTCTGCTCAGGTGTATGATTACTAAAGACCTCAACGGTACTAAATTCGCTTTGTGTGTCAACTACACGAACTATGGCAAGGTTAATCATTTTTTTGCCGAGAGAGCGACCGTCCAAATCAAAGACTTCTTCGCCTTCCTGATAAACTCTGTATAACGCACCTTTGTTCACGCCTGAGTTGCTTCCTCTGTTGATACGGGCATTATTTCCATTCACGGAAATTATCATTGCATACTCATTCGCAAGAACTTCCCGAATTTTATTGCCCAGTCGAGAAGTAGCGGCCTGAATTGCGAGCGTCGTAAGGTCTGTAAGAGATTTGTAGTCTTTCTTTGATAGCAAGACACTTCCGCTTTTAGAGAATGACAGTACAACTTTACCAGTATTAACATCAATCAATCTTGCCTCAAGTGTTGCTGTTGCTTCCTGACTTTCAATGTTATCTTCATAGGAAGTATCCAGTAAGAATCTGACAGTTTTCTTGGAATTAATGTATCTCTGCGTAAGCTGAGTTGCAGAACCAAGCAGAATGTACTTGCATCCTACGAGATTTCCTAGCTTCATAGCTGAGTTTTGCAACTCAGCTTACGCAGAGTTTTGCTCTTCTGAGTCTACATTGATACCATGTTCCATAGCTATGATTCTCAGCCTTTCACGCTCAATTACAGAAATCGAAGGTGATGCCTGCAGAGTTTTAATCAGCATGTCCGTAATCCAGACGGTCTGGCTTTCCTTTATCTCACTTGATTTGCTCAAAAAAGGCATAATACCAAGCCTTATTTGTTCAGAAGCCTCTACGTGTAAAGCTGTGAGAAAGAAGATACAGAGCGCGATAGAGATTTTCTTCATCATCATGACTAATCACCGTTATCGATTTTATCGATCAAAGTCTGCGCAGGTTTGTAATTCGGATTCACGAATAATGCCTTAGAAGCCCATTCTCTTGCTTCCGTGTACATTGACAACTCAAGAGCGTATTTTCCTGTGTTGTATGCCGCCAGATAATCATTTATATCTGCCTCTGAGAGCTGTTTATAGCTTTCATATTTCTTTCTGGCATTACTTGCTTTGGAGGCTTTAGAGTGCGCGGTTATGAGTGCCTTTTCCTGTGCGGGATTAAGCCTGTAGCTTCTAATGACTTTTTTAGCATCAGTTGAGGAGGTTTCAAGTTTCTTTTTCCTGCCGGAATCCTTGACAAGTTCCTCAAGTGAAACGTCTAGTTTATGCTCTTCTGTTGCTTGAGCGCGTCTTGTGTTCTTAATATGCCATATACCCTTCTGAAAATCGCTATGCAGGACTGGTTCGAGTCTGCTGCCCGGAACGAGTACATATGAAGCTGTTACTGATGTTGCAATTTCCGCTGTGCTGAAGGCATCCTGAACATCTGTAACTCGTATTATGGCCTCTGTATCTCCACCTGATTGACCTTCAGAGTAAACGCAGAATAAATCTCCTACCTGAACTCCAGAATCTGAGCCTCTATTTATTAGAGCCTCTCCATCATTCACAGAGGCAATCTGAACCTGCTCTCCAGTCAATGCTTCCCTGATTTTGTAGCTGAGATTTGCGGCAGTAGAAGCTATGGCTTTACCTGTCAAGCTACCATAATTTGCTTCCACAGTTTTTATATCTCCATTGCCGTCCTGTGTTACTACGTCAGATTGTGCGGCACTGCCAAAACTGGTAAATGCTTTGACTATACTGCTGGTCTGAGCGTCCACAAGTCTGACATCAATGTTCGTAATTACTTCATGTGTCTCAGTTACTGTGTTTTCTTCTTGGGCATTATTAGCTTCTACCACCTTTGAAAGCAGGAAAATACCTGCCGCAATT
>CALAUZ010000026.1 GCA_937892105.1 uncultured Fretibacterium sp.
GAAGTTCAGGACATGGCCGTCAAGAATGAGATACTTTGCGACTTCGTGATGTTTGCGTCCGTAGAGGGTGCTTAACGGGTTTTCGCCGCCGTCAATAGTACCCTGCTGTAACGCTGTGTAGACATCGCCCAAGCTCATTCCCACAGGGGTTGCTCCGAGAACCTCGAAACCTTTTGTCTGTATCTGGTTTGTTGGGACGCGTATCTGTAACCCCTTGAGGTCATCGACTGTTTTTACGGGTTTTGTGGTGAGGGTATGGCGTTCACCGTAGGCCCAGTTTGCGGCAACCAGTTTTATTCCCATGCCGTTGAGCTTTTCGGTCTGTTCCTTCCACCAGTCGGAACGTATGAGCTTCCAGCATTCGTCCCAGTTTGCAAAGAGGAAAGGCCCGAAGACTATTCCCATATCCGGAACGCCGTAATCCGCGAAGAATGCTCCGTCAGCAAGCGTCATGACGGGTTCGCCGAGAAGCATCTGGTCGATGAGGTCAGTTTTGTTGCCGAGCTGTGAGTCGGGGAATATCTCCATCGTAAGACCAGTGTTGCGTGCCGCGAGGAGTTCCTGCCACTTAAGGAGTGCCTGGCCAATGGGTTCGCTCATCGAGTTCTCGAAGCCGAGCTGAAGGACTGTTCCGGCCATAGCTGAAGACGCAAGCAATGCCGTTAATACGAGTGCGGTTAATACTTTTTTCACCGTAAAAACCTCCTGTAAATATGTATATTTTTGTTGGGGATTTATTAACGAAAAGTATTATAGCAAAGATTGTGTTTACTGCTGTGATAGGAATAGCGGAAAAATATCCATTCCAATTAAACTTTTTGTACTTGCACTAATCCTCACTCTCTTTGTATCACAATCATATTGTGAAAAAACAAACGTTATCCGTTATTCTGTATCCTCTGCATGACAATTTATGTTACAGTATATATATTCTCACAAAATGGAGGAATGATTCAGCATGAAAATACTCGTAGCACTAACAATGATACTGTTCACATTCGGAACGGCAGACGCAGAGTTCACCCCCTCATCAATTTTGCAATCCATGACACTGCGCGAAAAAGTCGGACAACTCTTCGTAATCCGCCCTGACCAGCTCGACACCTCATTACCCCTCGACAAGATACATCACAGCACAAAATACGGCATTAAGTCATTAACACCGTCAATGAGCAAAGTCCTGAAGGAATATCCTGCTGGAGGCTTCATACTGTTCGGCAAAAACATGACATCTCCTGCCCAGCTCAAAAAGTACACCGAAGCTCTCAGAAAGGCCAGCAATGTTTATCCCGTCATGGCAATTGATGAGGAAGGCGGAAGAATTTCACGAATTGCAAACGCTAATGGCTTCAACGTCAGGAAATTCGCCAGTGTTGAGGCAATGGGAAAATCCGGCAATGTCAGAGAAGCAGCAGCATACATAGCCTCATACATAAAAAGTTACGGCTTCAACCTCGATTTTGCTCCTGTTGCAGACATTAACACAAATACGGAAAATATCGTCATTGGAGACCGCGCATTCGGTGATGACCCCGAATATGTCTCGCGTCTTGACGGTGAATACCTTGACGGCCTTCACTCACAGGGGATTGCCGGCTGTCTGAAGCATTTTCCCGGACACGGCGACACTAAGGGCGACACTCACGATGATTACGTTGCTGTGTATAAGACTTGGGACGAACTGTTGAAGGCTGAAATTGTCCCCTACATCGACAACATGAAGAAGACTGACTGCATAATGACTGCTCACATAACTATGAAGAATATTACCCATGACGGACTGCCTGCAAGTCTCTCACGCGAACTCATTACGGATAAACTGCGTAAAGAGCTTGGCTATGACGGAATAATTACCACTGACGCAATGAATATGGGTGCGATACAGAAGAACTATACATCATCTGAGGCTGCTGTACTGTCATTCGAGGCTGGAAATGATATTATCCTTAAGCCTTATGATTACCGCGAGGCCTTTAACGGAATTCTTGAGGCTGTGAAATCCGGCCGTATATCAGAGGCAAGACTTGATGAAAGCGTGATGAGAATATTGAAGCTGAAAGAGAAAATGCAGAGTAATAATCTCAAATGGTGGCAGACAGGAGCAGTATATCAGGTATATCCCAAGAGTTTTCTCGACACAACCGGGACAGGCACAGGCGATATCAAGGGCATAACGCAGAAATTGGACTACCTTAATGATTTAGGCGTTAATGCTGTGTGGCTTACTCCCGTATACCCTTCCCCTATGGTCGATAACGGCTACGACATATCGGACTATACTGACATAGGCGAAGCATTCGGGACGATGGAGGATTTTGACAGGCTCATAAGCGAGGCAGGTAAACGCGGTATCAAAATTGTTATGGATTTAGTGTTCAATCACTGTTCAGACCAGCATAAATGGTTTCAGGAAAGCAGGAAGGACAGGTCGAACGCAAAATCGGACTGGTTCATATGGCGCGACCCTAAGCCGGACGGTTCAGCCCCAACGAACTGGAGAAGCATATTTGGCGGAAGTGCTTGGGAATATTGCGGTGAGAGGGGACAATACTACCTTCACACTTTTGCAAAGGAACAGCCCGACCTAAACTGGGAAAATCCAAATGTCAGGCAGGCACTTTATGATGCTGCAAAATTCTGGCTGTCAAAAGGAGTAGGAGGTTTCAGGATAGACGCAATAACATACATCAAGAAGCCCTCAGAATTTCTTGACGGTGAACCAGACAATAAAGACGGTACAGTGAATGTTCACACTATGACCGCGAACCAGCCTGGAATACTGGACTTTCTCCGCGAGTTCAAGCGCGAAGTCAGGGAAGGCAGGGATATTTTCACTGTTGGCGAGGCTAACGGTGTGAGTGCTGATGAGTTGCCTTTGTGGGTAGGGGAGAATGGAGTTTTCGACATGCTGTTCGAGTTCAGCCACGTAACATTGCCATTGGGAGACGCAGAGATATGGTGTTACCCTGTGGAATGGAAGCTTACTGACCTTAAACGCGCAATAACGGCAAGCCAGAGAGCTACAGCCAGTAACGGCTGGTATCCTGCATTCTTCGAGAACCATGACCAGCCCAGAAGCGTCAATCACTTTTTTCCAGAAGGTGCAGACTCTGAGAAGGCCGCGAAAGTGTCAGCCGCTGTATTGCTGACGTTGAGGGGAACACCATTCATATATCAGGGTCAGGAGTTAGGAATGACGAATTACGGCTGGAAGGACATAGAGCAGGTGAATGATGTGCAGACAAAGGGGCAGTATGAACTTGCGCTGAAGGAGGGATTTTCGCCGGAAGAGGCCATGAAGTTTGTTCGTTACTTTACGCGGGACAATGCTAGGACACCTATGCAGTGGACTTCCGGGAAGAATGCTGGTTTTACGTCAGGAACGGCATGGCTTCCAGTGAATGAGAATAATGTTAAGGTGAACGCTGAAGTTGAGGCGAATGATGAGGGGTCAGTGCTGTCGTGGTACAGGAAGCTGCTGGCATTGAGGCGGGATAATCCTGTGCTGGCGGCGGGAAGTTACAGGGAGATTTTGGCGGACAGTGAGGAAGTCTTTGCGTTTGTGAGGGAGTATGAGGGGAAGGAAGTTATCACTGTTGCGAATTTTGCGTTGAAGCCTGTTACGCTGCCTGAGGTGTTGGCGGGGAAAAAGCTATTCCTTAGCAGTGAGGAAAATGCAGACACTTCGGAACTTAGACCGTTAGAAGCTAGAATATACTATTAGAGTTAGAGTAATATTTTTGCAGAGATAAATTCAGGAGGCAGTCAAATTTGATACAAGGGCTTAGAGATTACCAGACTAAAGCAATACGAGAGACATATAAATGGTTACGCGAACATAAAGGCAATCCCTGCATTGTTGCTCCGACAGGTTCAGGGAAAGCACACATAATCGCCGGTTTCTGCGAGGACATATTACGCCGTGTACCTGACGCAAAAATACTCGTACTCTCACACGTCAAAGAATTACTCGTTCAGGACGCAGAGAAGATACAACTTGCATGGCCGGAAGCACCGTTGGCAATATACAGTGCCGGGCTTGGCACAAAGGAGACTGACGCGATAACCGTAGCAGGCATTCAGTCAATATGGCGGAAACCTGAAGAGTTAGGCCGGATTGATGTCGTTATTGTTGACGAAGCTCACATGATACAGAATGAGGACGAAGGAATGTACAGGCGTTTACTGTCCTCGCTACACGAGATTAACCCTAAAATGCGCATGATAGGTCTTACGGCTACACCCTACAGGCTTGGACAGGGATTATTGACTGAAGGGGAAGACGCTATATTCCAGGCTCTAATCGAACCCGTAACGATTGAAGAACTTGTGAAGCGTAAATTTTTAGCGCGCTTAACATCAACATTCACAGACCTGCAAATGAACGTTGAGGGAATAAAGAAGGTACAGGGAGATTACGAGAAACAGGAACTCGAATACCGTGTGAACAGTTCGGACGTTAACTCCAAAGTAGTTTCCGAGACCATATACAGGGCAGGCAACAGAACAGCATGGCTTGTGTTCTGCGTAAGTATCTCCCACGCTGAGGCAATGAGGGACGAGTTTATTGCGCAGGGAGTGAGGGCTGAAGCAATAACCAGCAAGACAACATCAGAGGAACGTGCGAGGATATTTGCGGATTTCAAGGCCGGTAAAATCAGGGCAGTAACGAATGTTGGAGTTGCAACAACAGGCTTCGACTACCCTGATATTGACGTTATAGTGATGGCGCGTCCAACGTTATCGCCTGGACTGTATATACAGATGAGCGGACGAGGAATGCGCGTAAAATCTCCCGGTCATCATCAGGATTGTCTGGTTCTGGATTTTGCGGGGAATATAGCCCGTCATGGTGCTGTAACGAAGATTATTCCTCCACGAAGAACGGTAAAGGCTGGCAGAAAATCAGGTTCTCAGGAACTCGGCGACATGTTCAAGAAGTGCCCTAAGTGCCACAAAATCGTGATGAAGCGCGCCCGTGAATGCGCACATTGCGGGCATATCTTCAGTGAATTGTCAGACCTCAGCGTATCACAGGACATTATGGGAATTGAGAAAGCACAGCCTGAGATTAATATTAATACTGAAAATGATACCATCAGCACTGCGGATAACATTCAGCACATGAAGGTAGTCTCATGGTTCTGGAAGGTGATATACAGGAAGAAAGATAATATGCCAATGCTCAGAGTTGATTTCTACGGTGAGGACAAAATGCAGGGGCCGAAACAGCTTTTTCTGTACATTATGCAGGAGGATGGTGCGAGAGAGAAAGCATACAAACAGATAAAGAGCCTTTTGCAGGGTGTGAAGATACCAGAACTTGAGGAGATTAACAACGTTAGGGTACTTTACGGGCTTGCGGAGACGATACGGGAGAATTACGCTCCTCCTTCATGGATAGACTATAAGGAAGAAATAAGAGATGAAAGAGTATATTTTACGATAAGTAAGTGGGGTTGGAACGAGTAAAGTAAATCCCCCCCTGCAATAACACAGAAGGGAAGGCTTTTTGTCCTAGTTCTGTCAAGTAAACTGTGTATTATGTTCACTGGTTTTAAGGAGGCTCAAACACTGTAGTCTTTCTCTATGCGGTGATAGTACCCATCAACCATCGCGGCCATATCATGAACAGTAATTATGTTCCCAGCACCAAGACCGCTGCCTTCCCCAGTCTCCATAAATCTCCGCAGAGCCTCCCTCCACTCCCCAACATTCCCGGCAGGAACAAGCTCACCCCTCGCAATCTCGTGCAGTGCCTCAAGGTCGGACGCAATCACAGGCAGTCCCACAGCAATAGCTTCAAGCACCACCAACCCCATTCCCTCGCTGAATGACGGGAACAAAAGGCATGAGCTGCCCGCCATGTATGCGTTGACTTCCTGCCTGGCCATGTCTCCAAGAAATCTCACACGTTCAGACAGCCCAAGCTCTTGCGATAATGCTTCAAGCTCCTCACGCTTTGGCCCCTCTCCAAGAACTTCCAGCGTCCAATCATAATCCTTCAGCCCAGAAAGTGCCCTCAATGCAACATCAAGTCCCTTCAATCCCGTTAGCCTTCCGACTGTAAGAAACTTCACGCCGCCTTCATGGGAAAAATCATCGTAGTGCAGCTCAGGGGGGATTATTCCGTTTGGGATTATTACTGTGTCATGGGGAAGATAATTTTTGAGATGGTGCATTACGGCCTGTGATATGCATATCGCTCCGTCAGAATGCTTCAGGGGGATTATTCCGAAGTTCAGAGAATATAGAGCGTGCGCTGTCATGATCCACTTTGTTCCCGTAATCCCTGACATTACCCACGCAATCCATGCCGGAACTCTGGAATGTGCATGGATTATGTCCCAATGGAATTTTGCGTTGAGACGCGAAAGTTTCAGGGCGCATAATATTACTGTGATGGGATTTTTCTTGTCTGCTGGCATGTGAAGAATTTTTACCCCTTCAGGCAGATTATGTTCAAGCCTTCCGCCAGATGAGGCTATCGTTATCTCATGCCCCTTCTCTGACAGCTCACATACAAGATTGAGAACATGAACTTCCGCCCCTCCCTCGTCAAATCCTGGAATAATATAGAGTATTCGCATTTAGCTGTACAATATCCATTCCGCCGCACGCTTTGCCTCGTTGAAGTCAACACCATGCTTCTGTTCAATGGAATTAATGAATGATGGAAAGTTAATATCATTGCCGAAATCCTCGATTAACCCCATACCTGCCATCTTCGCAAAAAGTTCGTCAAACCTTCTCGCTCCAAAACCAAGCATGTGCTTTATGGGATCTGTCGTTCTGGGTAAACGTATCAGGCCAACCTTGAAACCCGCCGTTACCGCCTCAGAGACCATCGACACAGAATCTTCCGTAACAAGAACATGGGTTGCCGCACCAAGTATCGCCGTGATTGAGTTCTGGTTGGGCATACGCGAATACAGGAACATAAGCTCAACAGAAGGAAGTCCCGAAAATATCTCCTCTATCGTTTCTTCAACACCCTCGCCAGTCCTTCTCGATGTCGTAATCAAAAACTTTGCGTCACGTATCTCACGAAGGGGTGTAAGAACATTCTTTGCCCAGCGCGAATTTATTTTGTAGTTCGCATCGCTTCCGCCTATGAGCAGTGCTATAACTTTATGCCCCTCTAAGTTCTTTCCCGAAAAATACTGTGAGGCTATATCTTTTAACGCGGGAATGTATATATGGTTTGGTGCCCCAAGCGTGGTGATAACGTTTCCGGCTTTTTTGGGTTTGTCGTGTTCCGGAACTATGGCGTAATCGAATGATTTTGTGCCTATCACTGATGGAGTCATAAGGACGGCGCATTTGTTCTTTGTGGCTTTTGCGAGGGCAAGACAGAAGGGTGCGGCTTTGCTTCCCGCCGAAATGAATAACGTAGTGCCGGGTTCATACTTCTTCCATCGTACACCAAAGGACTTCAGCCATTCCCGCGAAAAAGATCCCCCGTGAACTTCAAGGCCGCGTACAAAGAGTTTCAGCTTCAGTATTCTATCTGCTGCGGTCATGTCCGGAACACCCACTATTGATGAGTCAATCTCCACTCCGCCGAGACGTTCAAGCCATTCCGCAACCCCTAATGACTGGTGATAATGCCCCCTTATTCTGTCGCTGACTATTACTGCGCGCTCAAATTTCGGCATTCATGATTTCCCTCACTCTCTCTAAATCTTCCGGCGTGTCAACCCCTATGCTCTCACGCCTGCTCCCCGTAACTTTCACACTAATTTTACGCCCGTGTTCAAGTATCTTCAGCTGCTCTAACGACTCTGCAATGCTTAACGGCGTATCGGGCAGAGCAACATACTCCTTCAGGAAGCCGGCACTGTAACCGTATATGCCTATATGCTCATACACTGGAACAGCAGCAGCGTTCCTCTTGTAGGGTATCAATGAACGCGAAAAGTATAACGCATGTCCGTCCTGAGAGATTACGACTTTAACGGCGTTGGGGTTCTCAGGGTTTCCGCGAAGTTCACGGCATAATGTGGCGCACTCGTCATCGCTCAATAATCCCGCAACCTCGTCAATCATCAGCGGGTCAAGCAGCGGTTCATCGCCCTGAATGTTTATCACAGCGTCAACTTCTTCACCGTACAGCTTCATGGCCTGTTCACATCTTGCTGTTCCGTTGGGAAGGTTTGTGTCCGTCATGATGGCACGGCCTCCGGCATTCTCCACGCAGTCATGAATGCGGACATCGTCAGTTGCTACAACAACACCGCAAAGGGCGGCGGACATTTTCGCCCTCTCATACACCCGAAGTATCATGGGTTTTCCCAGAATATCGGCCAGTGGTTTTCCGGGAAACCTAGATGATGAATAACGCGCCGGAATTATTCCCAATATCTTCATGCTATCCCTGCCTTCAACAATTCATGAATATGTACTATCCCTATGGGTTTGCCTTCCTCGATTGCTATAAGGACACTTATTTCCCTATGTTCCATTATGCTTACTGCCTCAGCCGCAAGAGCATCGGGAGATATTGTCTTTGGATTGTGCGTCATTGCGTCCTCTATGAGTGTGCTGAAAGCGTCATTGCCGGCCCTCTCCATGAGCCTGCGCAAATCACCGTCCGTGAATATCCCCGTAAGTCTTCCGTCAGCGTCAACTATGCATGTTGCTCCGTAACCCTTGCCCGTAATCACAAACAGTGCGTCCTTCACCGTAACACCCTCGCCGACAACAGGAAGTGCCTCGCCTTTCCCCATGACATCACGTACACGCGTCAGCAATCTTCGGCCGAGACTGCCGCCGGGGTGGAACAACGCAAAATCCTCACGCTTCAATCCCCGCAAAATCGTAACTACTGCCGCAAGAGCATCTCCGAGAACAAGCTCAAGTGTTGTGCTGCTCATTGGTGCAAGCTGCAACGGGTCTCCTTCTGCGTCAACATGTGCATTAATGACTATATCAGCGTTCTCTGCAAGCGGTGATGTCAGGCAGCCCGTAACCGCAATCATCTTTGCGCCAGTTCTCCTGAAGTGCGGCAGCAACGCTACAATCTCCGATGAAGCCCCGCTGTTGGAGATGAACAATCCAACGTCCTCACGCCTTACCATTCCCAAATCACCATGTGAGGCTTCTGCGGCATGAAGGAAGAATGATGGTGTTCCCAGAGAGGCAAGAGTTGCGGAGATTTTTCGCCCTACATGGCCGGATTTCCCCAATCCAACAACAACAACTCTCCCTGTACATGCAAAAATTTCGCGGGCAGCCTTAACGATGTTGTCATTAAGTTTGTCCGCTGAACGTAATATTTCCCCTGCTTCCGTCCGCATTAACTTTTTTGCGGCATCAAGCAATTCATCATCATTTTTGGGCAAAATTAATAATATTCCTCCTTGTTAAGCACCAGAGCTTCATACAGTGCTTTTATTGCCTTCTCGTAATCATCATCATGAACGCCTATAAGTATATTCATCTTGTCAGATCCCTGCTCTATCATCTGCACTTTTACTCCCGCCCAAGACAGCGACATGAATATTTTTCCGAACACTCCCTTGACCGTCCCTATCCCTTTGCCTACTACAGCGATAATCGACAGCCCCTTCTCAACAGTTACAGCTTCAGCACCAACAGCCTCCTTTATCTCGCGGAGTATATCGTTGCGCCTTATGTCGAAAACTGGGGATTTCAGGACAACTGACATTCTGTGTATTCCGGACAGGCAATAACGGCATGATATGCGGTGCTTCGTGAAAATGTTGAACAGTTTTTCGCCGAACCCGTAGGAAGAGTTCACACCGTATTTCTGGATATGCACTATGCTGAAGTTCTTCTGTCCTGCAATACAGGCTGTTACGCCGCTAGGGTTGTCTTCAGGCATTTCGGGGCTTATCGTCATTGCGTCATCTTCAGAACCGTGAGTGCTGGCTATCTTCATGGGGATTTTTGCCTCGTCCAGCATGAAAACTACATCATCTTTCACAATTTCTATGCCGGTATAGTTAATTTCGAGGGCTTCCATGTAGGTTATGTGCCTGATTATCTCGGAGTTGGGGATAACTTTGGGGTCTGCGCTGAAAATTTTTGCGTCATCGCTCCATTTCTCGAACATCTCTGCATTCACTGAACATGCCACTAACGCTCCGGCAGTATCACAGTCCCCGCGCGTGAAGGTTTTGACTTTTCCATCGGGCAGACTGCCATAGAAACTGGGAATTACAGCGTGTTTAAGGGATTTCAGCTTCTCTCCGGCAACGCTTATCGTTCTGGCTTTATCGGGAGTTCCGTCCTTGTTGAAGAACAGTATCTTCGACGCGTCAACAAATTCCCAGCCCAAATACTCAGCCATTATTCTCGCAATGATATACTCCCCGCGACTTCCTATGTAATCAAGGTTCATGCCAAGTTCAAGGCTTCCTTTCAGCGCACTTATCTCGGCATCAATGTTGAAGTTTATTCCCAAACCGCTTACTATCTCTTTGTAACGCCCGGAAATATCAGACAGAGCATCATCATATTTTTCGTGATTGTGAAACCTTGAATGGCATAAATAAAGCAAATCTGTTATTCCCAGACTGCGAGAATTTGAACCTGGTGCAGACATTACAACATAACGCCGTGCTGGATCGGCCTTGATGATGTCGGCTGTCCTCTTCATTTCAGCAGAATCAGCAGTCGCATTTCCCCCAAACCTCGAAACAATCAGGTTATTCATTTTTCCACCAGCTTTCCTGCTATAACTTTACGGCATTAAGTAAGATAGAACACTAAATCCATTCCCCTGCCGTTTCTTCATTTGCAAAACTTCTGCGAATATTGTGTATTGCCAGAACTTCATCTAAAAATCTGCCCATCTGGTCAAGCGGTATCATGTTTGGGCCATCGCTTAGAGCTTCTTTGGGATTGGGGTGTGTCTCCGCAAAAACTGCGTCAATCCCAACTCCTGCCGCCGCCCTCGCCAATGGAAGCGCAAGCCTGTAATCCCCTCCGCTCATTCCGCCAAGACCTCCAGGACTTTGAACGCTGTGCGTTGCGTCGAATACTACAGGATATCCCATTTCACGCATGGTGATTAACCCCGTCATGTCAACAACGAGACGGTGATACCCCATCATTGTGCCCCGTTCACAAAGCATGACATTATCGTTGCCGGACTCCCTGCATTTCGCGGCGGCATATACCATATCTTCAGGGGCTAAGAACTGTGCTTTCTTTATGCTGATAATACGCCCTGTCTTAGCGGCGGCTGTGAGCAAATCCGTCTGCCTGCAAAGGAATGCCGGTATCTGTATGATATCAACAACTTCTCCGACTGGTGCTGCCTGAGAGCTTTCGTGTATATCGGTGATAACTGGAACTCCCGCAACGCGCTTTATCTCCGCGAGCTGTTCGAGACCTTTGGCCAGTCCAGGCCCTCTCCATGCGTGAATAGATGTTCTGTTGGCCTTGTCGAATGATGCCTTGAAGACGTAAAGAAGACCGCGTTCATCGCACAACCTCTTCATGAATTTTGCGATACGCAGTCCGAGTTCAGGGCTTTCAAGCGAACAGGGCCCCGCAAATACAGCGAGGCTCCCGTCTCCGATAAACTTTCCGTTCAGATAATATCTCTTGACGCTCAATTTTACGCTTTCCCGTCTGAACCGAAGAGCTTGATTTTCTCCCTTACCGTCTCTTTGATGGCCTCAAATCCCGGTGCGAGAATTTTTCTTGGGTCGTAACCCTTACCCTGATTGTCCTTGCCTTCCTCGAAGTACTTGCGTGTTGCGGCGGCAAATGATAACTGGCACTCTGTGTTGACGTTGACCTTTGACACACCGAGAGTGATAGCCTTCTTCACCATCTCATCGGGAATGCCTGAGCCGCCATGAAGAACGAGGGGCATAATTCCGGTCTTCTCCTGAACTTTTGCGAGTGTCTCGAATGACAGTCCCTTCCAGTTTGCGGGGGACTTTCCGTGAATGTTGCCGATACCTGCCGCAAGCATGTCAACTCCGAGATCAGCGATTCTCTTGCACTCGTTGGGGTCAGCACACTCGCCCATGCCGATAACGCCGTCTTCTTCTCCGCCGATTGCGCCGACTTCAGCCTCAATCGTGAGACCGAGCATGTGTGCAGCGTGGGTAAGCTCTACCGTCTTCGCAACGTTTTCATCAATGGGGAAATGTGAGCCGTCAAACATGATTGACGTGAAGCCTGCCTTTATGCACTTGTACGCGCCCTCATACGTTCCGTGATCCAGATGTGTGCAGATGGGTACTGTGATTCCGAACTCCTTGTCCATTGCCTCGACCATCGCCTGAACTGTGCGGAAACCTCCCATGTACTTTCCTGCGCCTTCAGATACGCCGAGAATGACGGGTGATTTAAGTTCTTCTGCGACCTGAAGGACTGCCTTTGTCCATTCGAGATTGTTGATGTTGAACTGGCCGACCGCGTAATGTCCGGCTTTAGCTGCTGTGAGCATTTCTTTTGCGTTCACTAACATGCTGAATTACCCTCCTGAATAAATTTTTGTGGATGGGATAATTATACAGCGTTTCATTCATTTCACTGTCATTAATTGTGTGGTAATAACATGCTTAGGGAATTTGTGAATGTGTGAAGGGATTATGTGGGTACAATGAAAAAGCAAAGGAGTTGTGCTACAATACTGTTTGCGAATATATTTGTTGCACGGCCAAAAAATTATTGGCTTCCCCTTTGCTTTATGTCTTTTTCATATAATAATTATAGCATAGTGTGAAGGGGTCAAGTGTTGATCGTGCATGTATATTTTGCTGAAAATTTAATTTATCAAAGAGGAGGTGAATTTTATGGCCGTTGTCGTTAATTTGAAGAAAGGCAACTTGCCGAAGAAAGGCTTTGTCGGCTTCAGCTGGACAACGTTTTTTTTCAACTTTTTCGTGCCGTTGCTCAGAGGGGAACCTAAGTGGGCAGGGATCATGTTTGCAACTGAAGCGTTCTTGTTGCCGTTTTCGAGTTTTGTTGCCAGTGGCGGAGACGAGGAGCTGTTGGGCTTGATTTACATGATGCTTCTCGTAGCTTACCGCGTGATTATCGGCTTTGTATACAACAAACGCTATACCGAGAACCTGCTTAAAGAAGGTTTTGAACCTGTCGAAGAGTCAGACCGCATAGCTCTAAAATTTTCCGGGCTTTACTCCGAGTAATGGCGGACTGTACGCAATTTCTTTCAGAG
>CALAUZ010000027.1 GCA_937892105.1 uncultured Fretibacterium sp.
AAACGGCTCTAAGACCGTTGAGTATATTATCCGTTCTTCAACAGAACGCCCATATTGCTATGTTTTTATGTTTTAAGAGAGAAAGGGGAAAAAGTAAACTCAAATAGTGCGCTTCCTCCCCCTAGCTAAAGCTAGGGGTATCCGCGCGGAGTTTGTGATGACGATTGAAAATGGACATGCTAATATAACGGCAGGGATACGTGGTCAATATTATCGTTGAGTGTGGAATGGAAATAGCGAAACTCAAAATTGAGCTTCACCGCATTATTGATTTCTTGACATAGAAACTTGTTTGGAGTAATTTTCACAAAGTCCTGTTATAGTGTTGTAGGACTTCAATTTTATGTAAAGGAATGATAATTTCCCCACATGCCAATCACAGATTTGCTTGAACGGAACGCCAAACTCTATGGCGATGAAGTTGCCCTAGTAGAAATCAATCCCGAACAGACTGAACCAGTCCGCATAACTTGGAAGGAATACGCGTTAATACAGCCCACATCATCGAAGCCCTACCGCCGGGAAATAACGTGGTCAGTGTTTGATGAGAAGGCCAACAGGGTTGCTAACATGCTGCTATCACGGGGTGTTAAGCGAGGCCAAAAGGTAGCGATACTCCTCATGAACTGTCTGGAATGGCTGCCGATTTACTTCGGTATCCTCAAGACCGGCGCAATAGCTGTACCCTTAAACTTCCGCTACTCCTCAGAAGAAATCGAATACTGTGTGAAGCTGGCAGATGTTGATGTATTGTTCTTTGGCCCTGAATTTATAGGGCGAGTGGAGAACACGGTACTTGCGCTTGGAGAGAGCTGCCTGTTATTCTTTGTTGGGAATAACTGTCCATCATTTGCCGAAAGCTACAACGACGCTGTGAATAACCACCCTTCATATGCTCCCAAGATACTGATAGAAGACCATGACGAGGCGGCAATATACTTTTCATCAGGCACGACAGGTTTCCCAAAGGCGATACTGCATAATCATACTGCGCTGTTGCAGTCGGCAAAAATGGAAACCATACATCACCAGACGAAACATGATGATGTATTTCTGTGCATACCTCCGTTGTATCACACCGGTGCAAAAATGCATTGGTTCGGCTCATTGTACACTGGAAGCCGTGCTGTAATCCTGAAGGGTACATCACCAAAGGCAATCCTTGATGTTGTATCATGGGAGAGATGTACGATAGTGTGGCTGTTAGTCCCGTGGTGTCAGGACATATTGACTGCGTTGGACAGGGGAGAACTTAAACTTGAGGGCAGGAACCTTTCACAGTGGCGGCTAATGCATATTGGAGCGCAGCCAGTACCGCCATCACTGATACGGCATTGGCTGGAATATTTTCCAGGCCACAAATACGACACGAACTACGGTTTATCGGAGTCTACAGGGCCAGGCTGTGTCCATCTAGGAATGGAGAACATACACAAGGTCGGAGCGATAGGAGTACCAGGATACGGCTGGGAGTTGAAGATAGTGGACAACGAAGGCAAGGGCATACCACAAGGCCAAACAGGGGAACTTTGCGTTAAGGGGCCTGGAGTAATGCTCTGCTACTATCATAATCCCGGCGCAACTCATGAGACAATCCGAGATGGCTGGCTGTTCACTGGAGACATGGCCATGATGGACGATGATGGATTTGTGTGGTTGGTTGACCGCAAGAAGGACGTCGTTATAACGGGAGGCGAGAACATCTACCCAGTACAGGTTGAGAACTTCATCATAACGCACCCGAAAGTACATGATGTTGCGGTGATAGGGCTTCCAGAGCCGAGACTTGGAGAGATAGCAGCGGCAGTGATACAAGTGAAAAAGGGAATGACTTGCACAGAGGAAGAAATAAATCATTTCTGCTTGGGGCTGCCGCGTTACAAGAGGCCGAGAAAGATAATCTTTGCCGATATACCGAGAAACCCTACAGGGAAGATAGAGAAGCCGAAATTACGTGAGATGTATGCTCATGGAAGCAGTTTCTTTGGGAATGAGTGAAGGTTGTAACATGTCGGAACTGTGCCGTTTTGCCGGAATGATTATATACATGATGTTCTTTGACACTGGGTGGAATTTAGCTGTACAAGGGAAGCATTTTGACAAAATTTCTCCCATGAAGTGAGGAGTATGAACATGTATCCAGTACTGTTCCGCATAGGAAGCCTCACTGTAGACACGTACAATGTAGTATGGTTCATAGCTCTGTTGCTGGCGATATGGTGGGTAATAAGACGTTTGGAGATATACGGACTAGACGAGTACGAAGCCCGAAGAATTATGGCCGTATCATTCTTCTGCATGATGATTGGGGCAATAATCTTCAAGCAACTGCATAGAATACCCTACATAATCTCTAACCCTTCATACCTTCTCAAATTCCAGCAATGGGGAGTTAGCGAATTTGGAGCTGTACTGGGAGCGTTCATATCAGCGTTCGTAATGTGCATATTCTCCCGTAACATCTCGTTCCTTAGGCTATGTGATGCTGCTGCCCCCCCTGCAATGCTCGCTATAGCAGTGGGACGTTGGGGGTGTTTCTTTCATGGCTGCTGCGTTGGGCTTCCGTCAAAATTCTTCACGGCCGTCCATTTTCCCAGAGACCCGGCAGGTTTAACCCGGCACCCTGTGCAGATATATTACTCGGCCATAGCAATAGTTATCGTGTTCATTCTGCTTCGTGTTGAGAGAAGAATACTGCCGCGCCAGAAGAACAGTAACAGGTATTATTCCGTGATTGCACCTATGGCAATGATTATGTATACGTTCATGAGGTTTGGAGTTGCTGTGGCAAGGGACTATCACCCGTTTTCATGGCTCATTGCATACTCTATGACGTTTAAGATATTGACGGCTGTATTTCCGTTTTTATGCTTATGGCTTGCGTATAGTCTGCTTAGGCTGAAATCGGCTGAAAGCATTTAGTTAATATAGGTAAAACAAGGTATGAAGTATTTTGCTGCCCACATTAAAATACATGGCCGAAATAAAATCAATGGAGGTAAATGTATTTTGACAAGAAGAAAACTTTTAGCGTTATTCCTTGCGCTTTCCCTCATACTCACAGCATCAGGGAGCGCATTGGCACTCTCGCCGTTCAGCGTGTCGGACAAGAACCCAATAGTCCCCATCGTGAAGAAGGCTTCAGTTGCGGTAGTGAACATTGACGTTGAGAAGACGGAGAAGCGTACAATATCGCCGTTCCCGTTCGATGATGATCCATTCTTCAAGCGTTTCTTTGGGGACAGCTTCAAGGAGTTTACGCGTTCAGTGCCGATGAAGGGCAGAGGTTCAGGCTTCATAGTTCACACTGACGGAAGGATACTCACGAACAATCACGTTGTTGACGGCGTGGACAAAATCACGGTGTCGTTACAGCTTTCTGACGGCAGCAAGAAGACTTACCCTGCAAAAATCGTTGGCAATGACCCGACATATGACCTTGCAGTGATAAAGATTGAGCCTGATGGTGTACTGCCTGTGCTTGAACTGGGCGACTCTGACGCAGTAGAAGTAGGAGAGTTTGTTGTTGCAATCGGCAACCCATACGGTTTCGAGCATTCAGTTACGGCCGGTGTAATCAGCGCAAAGAACAGGAGCATTCATGCACAGGACGTGAACTTTGACGATTTTCTCCAGACGGACGCGGCAATAAATCCCGGCAACTCCGGCGGGCCGCTTCTCGACATGAACGGTAAAGTAGTCGGCATAAACACAGCGATAATTCCCTACGCTCAGGGCTTGGGCTTTGCGATACCCATCAACAAGGCAAAGGAAATCATGAATGACCTCGTATCGTTCGGCCGTGTAAAGCGTGGCTGGCTTGGTGTGAGCGTCAGGAATATTACCCCTGAGATGGCGAAGGCTTACGGTGTTGAGGGTACTAGCGGCGCGATGATTAACGATGTCTTCAAGGGCGATCCAGCGGAAAAGGCGGGAATAAAGCGCGGAGATGTTGTTGTTGAGCTTAACGGTCAGAAGGTCAAGGACGCGAATGATTTTGTGTCGAAGGTGAGGACATTAGCCCCCAATACGACGGCGAGGCTTCAGGTTGTCCGCAAGGGAAAGAAGATGGCGTTCAACGTAAAACTTGCTGAACGTAACAGCACAGTAGACGGCAGTCTGAAGGAAAGGGAAAAAAAAGACGACAAAGAAGGTAAAACATCAGGCAGTGCGGCCTTAAAGGATTTCGGGATTGTCAACGTATCGCCGCTCACGGACGCACTCAAGAGGCAGTACAGGATAAACACTGACAGTGAAGGCTTAGTGATTACGGAGCTGGATAAAGGTTCATCGGCATCATCTGACGGGGAATTGCGTGCAGGAGACCTTATTATTGAGGTGAACGGCCAGGAAGTCAGAACGCCCGACGACTTATCCCAAGCTGCCGGCAGCGATAATTCCATTGTACTTATGATTGAGCGTGAAGGTTCGACATATTTTGTGATGGTGAGCAAGCCAGAGAAGTAGCAGTCAGTAAGGAAAATTACAGCCCCCCGTCTGTTATGGACTGAGGGGCTTTTGTTTATCCTTCAACGCCGTGCAGCTTTTTCCCTGTACCGAACTCGTAACAGCTTCGGAAATTCCCTTCCACCATATCGCATACGTCTTCAGCAGTGTAGAATGCAGTATGCGGGCTGAGAATGACATTCGGGAATGAACGCAATATAGCCAGCTTGGGATTAACCATGACTTCACCCATCAAGTTATAGTAGTACAATCCGTTCTCGAACTCCACAACATCAAGTGCAGCACCTCCAAGCCTCCCTGACTCAATCCCCCATATCAGAGCTTCAGAGTCAACCAGTTTTCCCCGCGCAGTGTTGATGATGTACGCACCGAGCTTCATCTTGTCGATTGTTTCACGGTTGATTATGTGGTAATTCTCATCGTTAGCGTTCATGTGAAGGGTGATTATGTCTGACTCTGCGAGAATTTCATCAAGCCCGGCATATTTTGCGTACTTTCTGGCCGTATCGTTCTCGTAAACATCATACGCCAGAAGCCGGCAGCCGAAACCCGAAAGGTGTTGAAGCACTGTAGTCCCAATCCTTCCAGTCCCCATCACGCCGACCGTACACATCGAGAAATCACGCCCCAGCTTGTTCCTGAGAGAGTAATCCTGCAACTCCGCACGCTTCAGGATATGCGCAAACTTTCTCACACAGGCAAGCATGAGCATTATGGCATAGTCCGCGACACCTGTTGGAGTGTAGGTTACAGTGTCAACCTTGAGGCCAAGTTCACGGGCAGCATTGAGGTCAATATGGTCATAGCCTATTGAGCGCGTAAGAATGTATTTTACCCCAACATCACGGAACGCCTGAAGAACCTTGCGGGACATGTCGCAGGGTGTACAGCTCATACCGTCGCAGCCGGAAGCGAGAGAGATGTTGCTGTCATTGGGATATTCGGCAGTCCAGACGAAATCAACGCCGTATTTCTTCTGCATGTCGCGGCAAAAATGAAGCTCGTCATATTCCCTAAGCGCGTAAAAGCATATCTTCATTCCACTCACTTCCAGTAATCCAGCTTCTCTGGGTCAAGCCCTATTGATGAGGCGTGGAATACGGGGTTAATCCCTGATTTTCTCTGCTTCTCGTAATCCTCAAGAGCGCGTAACACTATCCCTCCTGCTGCCATTATGCACGGAATGTTGATTAACGCCATGCCTGCCATGAATATATCAGCGATAGCCCAAGCCGTTGACATTGGAAGCACAGCCCCTGCGAGAATTACGATGGTGCATATTACCCTGAAACATGTCATGAAGGATTTTCCAGGCATTTTCTTACCGTTAATGTATGCAAGTGCGTTATCGACATAGAATAGGTTTCCAAGCAGTGTAGTAAACGCAAAAAGTGCCATTATCACCGTTATGAACGCCGGCCCGAATCCGCCGAATACTGCCTGCATTGAAGCCTGAACGTACTGCGCTCCTGCTGCTTCCTGAGTTACCGGAACACCAGACATGAGGCACATGAAAGCCGTTGCCGAACAGATTAGTATTGTGTCGATGTATACCGATAACATCTGGATTAACCCCTGCTTAACAGGGTGAGTTGTGTGCGCAGAAGCAGCCGCATTCGGGGCAGAACCCACGCCAGCTTCGTTGGAGTAAAGCCCGCGCTTTATACCGTACATAAGGCATGACCCGGCAATACCGCTTCCTATTGCACGGAAGTTGAAAGCATCGGAGAATATCATTTCGAGGACGGAAGGAAGCATGTCAATCTTCAGCACCATTATTCCTATAGCCGCAAGTACATAGACTACTCCCATCACAGGGACGAGTAACCCTGTTACCTTAACGATACGTTTTGCCCCGCCGAAAAGACACCAGCCCGTTACTACAGCGATAACTGCGCCAATAATCAGCGGAGTTGTTCTGGCATTGTAGAATGAGTATACTGAGAACGTTGACTGAAGGTTGTATGAGGCCAGAGCGTTGAACCCGAAAGCATAGGTTGCAATCAGGAACAGCGAGAATATTACAGCGATTGCCCTGCTGTGTATTACAGCCTCAATGTAGTACGCAGGCCCGCCGTAGCTTCCGCCGTTATGAGTGTCTTTGTGCTTGAATATCTGTGCCAGCGTACTCTCAGCCATTGCGCTTGCTCCGCCGATAATAGCCAGTACCCACATCCAGAATACTGCTCCAGGCCCTCCGAGACAGATGGCTGTTGAAACGCCGATGATGTTTCCTGTGCCGACACGAGAGGCTGTAGAGACCATGAGTGCGCCGAATGAAGATATTGCGCCTTTTTCGTCCGGTCTTTCGGCCATGATACGGAAAGCGTTAAAGCAGAGTCTTACCTGAGCAAATCTCGACTTCAACGAGAAGTACAATCCTCCTGCAATGAGGACAACGATTAGAACGGGGTAATACAGGAAACCGTCAAGAGCGTCAAGAAATTCGAGAAAATCCTGCATTATGTTAAACCTCCTAAATATTGAAAGAATAGATTAATATATGAATTGTGATATTATACGTAAATTATAACTAAGTACCAATCATCTGGGAGGCTATAAAATTTGTCATCAGTAGCAGTAGTAGGTTCACTGAATATCGATCTCGTTATACGCGCTCCACATTGTCCGCAAAAAGGTGAAACTGTCGTCGGAGGAGCATTCGGAATGGCTGGCGGCGGCAAAGGTTCAAACCAGGCATTAGCGGCGGCACGTCTCAATGCAACATCACACATCATAGGCTGCATTGGCAGTGATGATTTTGGCAGGAGGCTGAAAGCTGTACTCACTGAAAACGGGGTGGACTGTTCACATCTTCAGACACGCAGTGAAGCACCTACAGGTACGGCAGTAATCACAGTAACAGATGACGGCGAGAACTCTATAGTAATATCACAGGGAGCAAACTCACTTCTTGATGACGACGCAATATCGAGGGCTGCAAAAATATTTGAGGCTTCAGATGCCGCGTTATTCCAGATGGAAAGCCCTGCACATACTGTACTTACGGGCTTGCGGTTATCGCGCAGACAAGGGTGTAGAACTTTCCTTTCCGCAGAACCTCCATTTTCCCTCCCGCAGGAAGCGTGGCAGAACATCGACTACCTTATACTGAATGAGAGGGCATTGGGTTTTTACGCAGGACACAGGCAGCATAAATCAATAACAGAGATGGCGCAGGAGATTATCAGCAGGGGAGTGAAGTGCCTCGCCGTAACCCAGAGCGCAAAAGGAGGAATGATCTTCGTGAAGGGCGGGGATCATTTTTCATTTGACGCGTTCAACATTCGTGCTGTAGATAACACTGGAGCAAGGGACGCTTTCTGCGCGGGTTTCTGCATTGGGATTTGCGAGGGTATGCCGCTGAGGAGGGCAGCAAAATTCGCGTCAGCATGTGGTGCGCTTGCGTGTACGAAAATCGGGGCTTATCCTTCAATGCCATGGAGACATCAGGTGAGTGCATTGCTTGGAGAGGCCGGAGACGATGAATATGAGCTATAATTTTCCCATAATATCAATCCCATAATATCAAGGGGGTAATCTTTTCTATCATGGAAGGCTATAGTTACCTGTTGAGCCTTTGCGTTATTCTAATGTCCACAAAGATATTCAGTATTATTTCACGGCGTGCCCAGCTT
>CALAUZ010000028.1 GCA_937892105.1 uncultured Fretibacterium sp.
ACGACGCTCTTCCGATCTGGTGCGGCAAAGGCAATCGGCCTCGTAATTCCTGAGCTTGCCGGGAAACTTGACGGTGCTGCACAGAGAGTTCCGACACCCACAGGGTCAACGACAATTCTTGACGCTGTAGTGAAAGGGACAGTAACGAAGGATCAGGTCAACGCCCAGATGAAGGCAGAGGAGACCGAGTCGTTCGAGTACAACACAGAGGAAATCGTTTCGTCAGACATCATCGACAGCACAGCAGGTTCAATATTTGACGCGACGCAGACGAAGTGCAAGCCCGTAGGCGATGACATGACGCTTGTGCAGGTTGTATCCTGGTACGACAACGAGAACAGCTACACCAGCCAGATGGTAAGGACAATAAAATACTTCTCAGAGCTGAAGTAACAGAGTTATGTAAAACATAAGCTCCTGCCTGGATATTCGGGCGGGAGTTTTTTTGTGCGCTATAATATTTGCAATTCCACATTCCGCAACAGGAGATGATATTATTCACATGAAGTTGCTTCTCGGCCTAATGGGTTTCTTATCGGCAGTAGTTTTGTGTTCAGTGCTTCATATTGCAAGCAGTATGTTTATCCCTCTCGTGATTGCATGGTTCATTCTTCAGATGTTGAGGCCCGTAATAAAAATCGGGAAGACGCTTCATCTTAATGCGTGGCTGAACGTAGTTTTAGTTTTCGCTATACTGACATGTGTTGGGCTTGCTGGGTTCAAGTTTGTTGCGGCACAGGTTGTGGAGTTTGCGCATGTATACGGGGAATATTCTGACAAGCTGATAGAGTGGTTTGCGCATGTACTGCAGGTTCTGAGCGTTCCGCCTGAAGCTGTGAAGAATTTTGACTGGTTCGGGATATTGCGTGAGAATGCCAGGAACATATCATCATTAATTATAGCGATTTCGAGCAAGTTTGTTATGACGTTTGTATTCTTGATGTTCATGATGGTGGAAGCCCCGTATCTTGATGACAAGATAGACAAGGCTTTCGGGAAAAACTCAGTGCGTGTGAGAAAGATAATCTCTGCGATTTCCTCACAGGTCAGCCAGTATTTAGGGACACTAACGCTGATAAGTTTTGCGACGGGGGTATGTGCGTGGCTGGTGCTTACAGTACTTGATGTGAGGCTTGCGGCAGGTTGGGGAGTGCTGACGTTTCTGCTGAACTTTATCCCTACAGTTGGCTCAATAATAGCTACAATTCCTCCAGTTGTCATGGCAATAATACAATTTTCGCCCGGACTGTTCAGGCCATTGCTTGTTCTTGTATCACTCACTGCAATTCAGGTAACTATAGGGAACATAATCACCCCTAAAGTTGTGGGAGACAGGCTTGGTGTAAGTCCTGTAATGATACTGTTGTCGCTTCTTCTGTGGGGAATGATATGGGGTATTCCTGGAGCGTTGCTTTCAACGCCAATAATCTCAATCATCAAGATAGTGTGCGAGAATATTCCCGTACTTCACCCGATTTCTGTGCTGATTGGGAGCGGTGAAGCTGTGAGGAAGTTGCCTGACGCTAAGACACCAGAGGTTATGGAGACGGTGAAGAAGAAACTTGCCGAGACAGCAAAGAGGGTAAAGATGTCGAGGAAGGGTAAGGGTTCAGGAAAATAAAACTTGACGGATAAGCAATCACTGACTAAAATTATCAGAGTTTCAAGGCGGTATAGCCAAGTGGTAAGGCAGAGGACTGCAAATCCTTTACCCCCAGTT
>CALAUZ010000029.1 GCA_937892105.1 uncultured Fretibacterium sp.
CCTCTCTATACAGCATTATCACGGTATCCGCGTCCTGCTCTATCGCTCCGCTATCCCGCAAATCTGACAACTGCGGCTTCTTTTCTATTCGCCGTTCTGTCTCTCGCGACAACTGCGATAGGGCTATTACTGGGCAGTTCAGCTCTACCGCTACTGACTTCAGCACTCGCGAGATTTCCGCTACCTCATACTGCCGATTCTCATTTCGCCGACCTCCTGAACTCATCAATTGCAGATAGTCCACTACTATCAGTGATAAATCAGGATGGCGCGTCTTGAAACGCAGACTCTTGGTTCGTAATTCAAGCGCACTCATATTTGATACCGCATTTATGTACACATTCCGATTTTGCAGTCCTTCCGCCGCTTTCCCAAGCATATATGTTTCGTATTCCGACAGCAGGCCGATGGCTATAGAGGATATTTTCACTCCTTCGCCTAGTTCCAGCGTCTGCGCTGACAGCATTCGGCGCATCAACTACTTGAACAATATTTCTAGGCTGAAAAATAGAATACTACCAGTCTGTTCCGTTCCATTCCAACTTCTCCATTAACTCACCTCCTCCCAGCTCTGCTTTATACCCTAACCTCGAAATTTTATACCCTGCTTCGATTATCCGCCTATGCAATGATACTTCTCGCACTATTTCTGCGTAATTCACCACATGAAACACCACTAAATCATTACTTACTACTTCCGCGAAATATGGCTACCCTCCTATTCGGTCATACTCTCCACGTTTCTCCGCTTCTGCCTGAAACGTTATAAAGTCTACTGACTGCCCAGAGTTATACATACTTACGCAGATTTCATACGCCATTCGGTTGCTTACATCATAGAAATCTTCCGACCTCAGCATTTCTAGCACTCTTGCCAGCACCTCACGCGACAGAAGACACGCTCCTATTACTGCTCGTTCCGCTTGGTCATTCCTAGGCATTTCCTCATACATTGTCCTAACCTCTCTTCTGTCGGTAATCCTCTGTGTTCTCTATCTGTACCCACTTCCCACGCTCCAATACTCGCGAGACTATCGGCCTTATGTACTCTTCCTTATCCCAGTCGCAAAGCTCCTCGATACTCTTCGCGTTGGTCGTTATTATCGTCTGCAACTTATGCACATAACGATAGTCCATTATCTGGTGAAGGTAGCTCGCGCGGGCTGTTGTCAGATTCTCATGCCCTAAGTCATCTAGCACCAAACAAGGCACTGTCTTGAAGCATCTCATCAGTCCGTCATAGTCTCCGTTGTTCCGGATTGCGCTCTGTATCTCATCCAGCATTGCGCTCACCAATAGGAACAATGCCTGCTGCCCTTGTTCCATTACGTATATCGCTATCGCTGTCGCCAGATGTGTCTTTCCGGCCTCGGGATTTCCCGCTAGTATCAGATTCGTTCCTGTTTCTAAGGCTTTCATCGCTTCCAGTTTTACCGACCGCGTCTCTCCAACGCTCTCATATGTCTTGAACGTCATTTGTTCGTCCCGGACATTCAGACCGTTTTTCTTGTACTTGTCTGCAAACTCTATGCTCTCCTGCTCATATTTGCAGGAAATTTCCCTTAACCACCACACTTCCAGATAGCTGTATCCCCTTGGACTTTGAGACAACTCCACTACGGGGCGGCTCTTTTGCCTTTTCACGTATTCTGGCAATCTGCATTGATCGCCTTCACAGCTTACGCAGATTTCTTCAAGCTCCGCTGCTTGCGCTACTGTATGCACATGTATCACTTCGTCATACATACGCCTAGTGTAGTCCGTAAAAAATGCTCGCTCTTCCGCTCCGGGATATTTAGTTTTCAAGTAGCTCAGAGCCTTCATTCAGCTTTGCTTTTTCATCTCCGCATACATTTTCTTCTCTGTTCTGCCTGTGCATCAAATTTCGCCTGAAGCCGGTCTATTTCGGCTTGGATTGCTTGTTTTTCCTCTTCCGTCAGCGGTTTCTTTACTGTGGCTGGTTCAGCATCTTCCTCCACCTTCTTTTTCTTCCCGTATGTTGGCGACCAGTTCTTTAACGCCACTTCTACGTACATTAGTGTCAGGCACAATAAGGACTGATTCCGCTTCTCAAATCTCGCACACGACGGAGTCTCCTTGTTCACTACAGTCGGGTAATGCGTGGCAGATAATTTCCGTAGCACCGCAATTTCCTCTAGCCTCAGTCTCTTACGCCCTGTCCTCAGAAGGGAAAACTTCGCTGTCGGCCTCATTACTTCTGGCGCGTATGAACTCTTGCCCTTCGCCGATTTCTTCTTACCTGTGTTCTTTGGCGCAGAAGGCTTATCTGCCACTGCGGAGTCTGTTGGGGGATCGCTCTCCGTACCCAGCGCGGGTTTAACGCTGGGAGACTGGCTCCCCCTTCCCTTAAGGATTCTTTAAAGACTCTTTTAGAGTCCTTGGTCTGTAAAGTTTGCAGTGCTAAAGGTGTGCAATCATTTCGTCCCCCATGCTCATTGCACCTCCTCAGAGCATGAAACATTGCTCAGTGTTTGCCCTTCACAAGTATCAATATCAGCCTTCTCCTCGTGTGAAGAGACATATGAATCGTGCTGAAAGCCGATGACGGTATAGAGAGACGAAATCTGTCTGTGTCTAATAAGGCGGTGTTGACAGCGAATTAAGCCGCGTTGTTCAAGAGTGTTGAGAGAGGTCTGAACAGCGCGTTGAGAGCAAGACGCATGAGCAGTAAACTGATTAAACAAGACGATTCATACTGGAATTGGATACAGGAAGTCAGCAAGAATTTTTTCCGGATGTTCGTTCGTTTTCAGTGACAAATTTAAAGTATATGCGCTATTTTATACGTTGTATTCAAATATTGAGAATCGTCCTCAAGTTGGGGACGATTTAAAAGATAAACAAAATCGTCCCCAGCTTGGGGACAGAAATTCGGGAAAGAAAACGATGGTAAAA
>CALAUZ010000030.1 GCA_937892105.1 uncultured Fretibacterium sp.
CAGATATAGTGCTTAATTGCGGATTTGCTCATGTGGGATTCTCAATGCAAAATGTGTACCTCTATGCAGCTTCACAGGGCTGGGGTACAAGAACACGCATGAATTTCGACCGCGAAGAACTCACAAAACTTCTTGGTCTCACCGACAAGCATAACTTCACGCTCATGCAGTGCGTAGGGCCTAAACCTTAAACAATGGAATTAGGAGTTAGAAAGCAATGAGTCAGATTTATGATTTTTTAAAAGACTGCGGATTTTATTATCTGCTCACGATTGACGGCGAATATCCATCGGGAAGACCTATAAGCCAAATCCTTGAAAAAAACGGGGCTTTATATTTCGGAACGAGGGTAGGCAAGGCAATGCACAGGCAGTTAACGGAAAATAATCATGTCGCTTTAATAGGCTTCAATAAAGGACGCTGGATTAGGCTCTATGCAAACGTCATCGAAACAAGGGACATGGCAACACGAGAACAGTATCTGAACAGGATACCGCAGGAAATTGAAAGATTCGGCAGTGCTGAAAATCCGGCGTTAATCGTCTATGAGCTTCAGATCGTCAGGGCGGCTATACATAGTCCAGGCGACAATATTGAAGTCATTTTACCGGAGGAATGATTTATGCGGCTTATAACGCTTGAGGAACATTTTACGGCGCAGGAAATTATTGACGAGAACAACAAATTCAACGAAGTTACAGGCTTCTATAAAAACATGGTCTTTGTCGGGAACTCTTTAAGGGATATTGACAACGAGCGAATTAAATTTATGGATGAACACAGAATCGACATGCAAGTATTGTCTTACACATCGCCAGTTTCTGATAAAGTTCCTGCGTCTGAAGCTGTTAGAATTTGCAAGAGAGCTAACGACATTTTAGCGGAAAAAGTCAAGGCTCACTCGGATAGATTTGCTGCGTTTGCTACGTTACCAATAGCTGACCCTGTTGAAGCCGCTCGAGAACTTGAATGTTGTGTGAAAGAGTACGGTTTCTGCGGTGCGCTATTAGCTGGACAGTATCAGGGACACTTCTACGAGGAAAAATCCTTCTTCCCGATTTTTGCAAAGGCCGCTGAACTTGATGTGCCTGTTTCATTTCACCCTGCTCCTATAAATCCGGTGATTCAGGATTATTATTACACATCGCCTGAATATTCGAATTTTATAGCGGGACAGTTTGCAAGTGCGGGTTTTGGCTGGCATCTTGACGTTGGTATCCATGAAGTAAGGCTGATTCTGTCGGGAATATTCGACAAGCTCCCCAATTTGAAAATCATAGCAGGACATTGGGGCGAATTGATACCTGCATACCTTGAAAGGCTGGATTATATGATGACTCCGCAATCAACAGGATTACGCAAGAAAATCTCTGACTATTACAAGAAGAATTTTTACATCACGCCAAGCGGAATTTTATCGTCGATTCAGTTTGAATATATGGTGAAGCTAATGGGAGCTGAACATATAATGTGGGCTGTCGATTACCCATACATAAAGCAGGGAAATTTTTATGAATTTTTAATGTCAGCGGAATTTTTAACGGACGAAGAAAAAGAACTTATCGCTCACAAGAATGCAGAGAGAATTTTACATATCAAAGGAGAAAATTAAAAATGAAAAAACTGACCGCAATACTTGCAGTCCTGATTTTTCTTTCCGTGTCTGCGAGGGCGTTTGCAGAAGTGAACGTTAAATCGGGAATTTCTTACAGCCAGCAGTGGGGACTCTACATTGCAAACATCGTTGAAAATGACGGAAAAATTACAAACGTCATCATTGACCGTCTCGCTAATGGCAAGAGCAGCAAAGAACTTCACGACAACTACGGCATTAAACCCGTAAGCAGTCTGGGCAAAGATTGGTGGGAGCAAGTCGCTTATTATGAAAGCTGGGTTGTTGAACACGGCCTTGAAGTAGTCGAAACAGATGAGAAAGGACATGCAGTGAACCCCGATTTGATTTCAGGAGCAACAATTAACGTCGCAGAATTATCCGAAGCAGTGAAAAATGCAATGGACGGAAAGACAGAGGACGGAGGTTACACAATCAAGACGGGCACATCATACAATGACACGTGGGGTCTGTATGTAGCAAACGTAATCTTCAAGGACGGCGCGATCTTCAAGGTACTGCTGGATTACATCACCAAAGACGGAGAAAACATCAAGGAAAAATACGACAATTACGGAATGAAAACGGTCAGTACCATCAATAAAGACTGGTGGGAACAAGCAGCTTATTATGAAGACTGGGTGCTGAAGAACGGCATAGACGCTGTGAAGTATGATGCGGGGGGCAAAGCGTTGAATGTCGATTTAGTTTCTGGAGCGACTATGCTTATTGATGATATGACTATGGCTGTTCTGGACGCATTGAAGGACGATGAATCTCTAGCAACTGTGAAGATGGAGCGCAATCCTGAGACGAAAACACTCATATATTCCGACCATGAGCCTTTAGGGAACATGCGCACACGCTTCCTCAATGATGTATTTTTCCCAGCAATAGAGAAAGAATCAGGAGGCCGCATAAAGATCAGCCCTCACTGGAACGGAGAACTAAGCATCAGCTATGAGAACTTGAACACCGTAAAAGACGGAACACGTGCACAAATCACCGTAGTAGTTCCCGAATACAGCATGAAGGAATTACCATTGCACCAGCTCTTCAAGAGTTTTCCGGTCGGCCCTGCAGGACAAGAACAGGTTAATTTCTTCCGCCGTGTATATGAAGAAGTCCCCGAACTCACGAACGAACTCGATGCACAAAACATTCACCCGATAATTATTGCCACTGGATACCCTGCAGGATTCTTCAGCACAAAGCCGTTGCAGTCATTGCAGGACATCAAGGGTCAAAGCTGGAGGAGTGCAAGTTTTTGGCACAAGGATTTTCTCGCAAACGCCGGAGCAATTCCCGTAACTATCCCTTGGGGGCAGGGAGTCTATGACGCTCTCAATGACGGAACGCTTGACGGACTAATCGTGAATATTGACAGCGGGTATGACCTCAATGCACACAAGGCAGCTCCGAATATTCTTGCGTCAAAAAGATTGTGGCTCGGACATGAGTACATTATTGCTATGAATAAAGACGTGTGGGACTCTCTTGCTGATGAGGACAGAAAAGCTATCGAGAGAGCCGCTAAGAGTTCGTATAGAGTTCTGGGCGGAATAATGGACGAGTCTTTTACTTGGCAGCTTGAGACTCTGAGGAAGGACGGCGCAACTGTGAGGCTTCTTACTGACGAGGAAGTCGCTTACTGGGAAGAGGCTACGGGTTACAGGAGCATTCAGGCCAAGTGGGCAGAGGAAAATAATGCGGTCAGTGTCCTTGAAGCAATACGCAGATGCATTAACGGAGATGGTGAATGATGAGCAGAGCGTACGATTTCCTGAAGGACTGCAATTTCTACTACCTTCTTACTATTGACGGCGGCTATCCAGCAGGCAGACCAATTAGCGGCATTCTTGAGGCTGAAGGCGTTATGTATTTTGGCACAAGAAAAGATAAAGCAGTGTACAAGCAGTTGTCGCAGTGTCAGCATGTAGGGCTTGTTGCGTTCAATAAAGGGCATTGGCTGAGGCTTTACGCAGACGTTAAGGAGACTCAAGACTCATCAATCCGTGAACAGTATTTGAACAGGCTTCCGGCAGAGATTCGGAGGTTCGGAAATGCGGATAACCCTTTGCTTGCTGTGTTTGCTGTACATATTGTGAAGGCAGATTTACACGCAGGAGAGGACAGCGAAAATATTACAGAGGAGGAAAGATAGATGGCAGATTTTGAGGCATTAATGATATTCAGGCCGTCAAAGCAGTACAAGCCAGAATGTCCCCAGCTAATCAAGCCCGGAATTACTACACTACCTAAAGGCTGGCAGGTTGAGGAAGGATACAAGCCCCTTCCTTGCGATATTATCGTCGAGAAAGATGTTCGCGTGAAAATGCGTGATGGTGTTTCCCTATGTGTTGACATCTTCAGACCCGTAACATCCGAGAAAGTCCCTGTGCTTATCTCGTGGAGTTCCTACGGCAAAGACAACGGCACCCGCCCAAGCTACAAAGGCATATTCTCACTTGTCGGCATCCCTAACAGCAAAGTATCCGGCCTCCAGAAGTTCGAGGGCAGCGATCCAGCATACTGGTGCGCACATGGTTACGCAGTCTGCAACCCAGACACACGCGGCATCACAAAGTCCGAAGGCAAAATCTACATGATAGGTTCTCACGAAGCACAGGATGGCTACGACCTCATAGAGTGGCTCGCAGTTCAGGACTGGTGTAACGGAAAAGCAGCTCTCAGCGGAACATCTTACCTTGCCTTCTCTCAGTGGTTCATAGCCTCAACTCAGCCCCCGCACTTGGCCGCAATCAACCCTGAAGAAGGACTCTCTGACGCATACAGGGACTTGGTGAGCAGAGGCGGCATTACTGACGTAGGTTTTGCTGCACGAATCCAGTCCAGTCAGGCGCACGAGGGTGAACCTGTAGACTGGGAGGACTTGGCCGCTGAAGGGATGAAGTACACTCTTGCTGACAGTCCGGTCTGGCAGGACAAGACCGCTCACCCCGAACGCATAACATGCCCAGCGTATGTCGTAGCAAGTTACAGCAACACCCTTCATACTATGGGAACGTTCAGAGCATGGAGGGCAATACCTGACGGCAAAAAGTGGCTTCGTATTCATGACGGGCAGGAGTGGCCGGACTTTTACGACGAGGAACAGCAGGAGGACAGACGCAGATTCTTTGATCACTTCCTCAAGGGAGAAGCTAACGGCTGGGAGAATACCCCAAAAGTTCGCTATTCACTTCACGATTTCGAGGGAGGCAATATCACGGGAATTAGTGCTGAGACATTCCCGCCTGCTGATGTGAGCTATGAAAAGCTGTATCTTGACGGACAAACACGGACTCTCTCGGCCAAGCTCCCGGATTCTGACTGCCCGGCAAAATATGACGCTGAAGGAATCGTTACGCTCGCATCATTCCTCTACACCGTCAGCGAACGCACGGAGATCATAGGTTACCCAAGCATAAAGCTCTGGCTTGAGGCAGAAGGCCATGATGATATGGACGTGTATATCTCACTCTACAAGCTCGACAAGTTCGCCTTCGTGGACGAGGACGGCCTCATCTACACGTCGCTCGGCACCCAGACCAACATCGATGACTATGCCTTCGACTACCGGAGCCTCGCCGAGCCCCAGGTGTCCCTGTTTGAGACAGCAGGCAATGACAAGAAGGTAATTCTCGCCGTGCCCGTGGACATCTCCTTCGAGGGGACGACGCTCAAGGTCTGCTTCGCGGAGCAGGACATGGGCGAGATGCTTGCGGGTGTCTCCATGGAGTCGAGCTCCGAGGACGCCACCTTCTGCAACATCTACACGAGCGGGGGCGTGGCTCTGACGAACACGGTCCTTGGTGGCTTGGCCCAGGAGGACAACCTCCTCAACGCGATGGAGCATGCCGAGTTCGAGGAGGGCTACAGCTACGAGGCGTTCGTGGACGGCTTCACCGGACGTCAGCGCGGGGTCGCATCGTTCACCTATGATGGCGTGCGGGAGACCTTGAGCTATGTGCCCGTGGAAGGGACGGACTGGCTGCTCACCTACCTCATCCGCGAGAGCGTCATCAGCGAGCGCATAGGTTCGGTCACGGAGGGGATCATAGCCCGCAGCGGCGTTCATGCCGTCCTCACCATCGGGATTCTCGTCGCCATGTTTGCCCTCATCGTCTCGCAGCTGCGCAGGAACTCTCGGCTCGTGCTGGCAAGCGAGACCGCCGCGGCGGAGAACCGTGCGCGCAACCAGGAGCTTGAGGAGCGCCTGAGGCTTCAGGGCGAGCTGCTGGCCGAGAGGAAGAGCGCCGAGGAGCAGACCAAGCTCATCACCGCCCTGGCGTCGGACTACTGGAGCGTGTACTACGTCGAGCTCGACAGCGACGAGGGCGTCTGCTACCAGTCGCACCCCGACATCGAGAGCGGCTTTGCCGTGGGCGACCACTTCTCCTACCTGGAGGCCTTCTCCAAGTATGCCAACGATTACGTGAGATCGGAAGAGCACACGTCTGAACTCCAGTCACATCACGATCTCGTATGC
>CALAUZ010000031.1 GCA_937892105.1 uncultured Fretibacterium sp.
ACTTAATCCTATTGAACATTTTTGGCAAAAACTACAGCAGATACACTTAAAAAATTCACAGATCTTGACAGTGCCATTTTTACAGCTTTTCAAATGTGGTGAGTATACAACTGCTCAAAGTGCGGAAAATGCCTTAGAACATTAACGGCTCTTGACACTTTAGGAAAACTTGATGATTTCAGCGAGGTGTTCAACATAGGCACATACAGGCGACTCTCATTCAGGAACAAATGCAACCTCGTAACCCATAGGAAGAATGATGCTTTAATGGCCGACAATTACAATTTTGCACAAAAACACGGAATACGCTTCCCCTCATACATGATTGCGTGGGTTTGCCTGTTGCCATTCAGGGCATTCGGCCTCATCAAAAAAGTATCGCGCAGAATAATTGGCGAAAAATCATACGATGGCATAAAGAAATTCCTGAAATATACACGCTATTTAATACCGTTTAAGCATATCCTCCATACTCCGCAGAATATGCTCCCTCATAACCATAGCAGCACCCTCAGAATTGCAGGCTTTGAACATTGAGTATATTTCTTTGTGTTCAGCCTGTGATTTCTTTGCATATTCGTTCCTTGTCGTCCTCAAACCCATAAATAGCCCGTTCCATAATTCATTATCGCTCTGCCTTCTTTTATGGTGTGGTATATTAACCGCGAAAGGAGGCTTCAACTTGTCCATATCATCACTAAGGCTCAAAGGCTTCAAGAGTTTCGGAAGGCAATGCGATTTTGCGTTTTCCCCAAGTTTCACCGCCATCGTAGGCCCAAACGGTTCCGGCAAAAGCAACATACTCGATGCCCTCAAGTGGATACTCGGTGAAGGCTCGGCAGCAGGATTACGGATTACGAGGCAGAGTGATTTGCTGTTTCAGGGCAGTACTTCATCTCCACCGGCAGATACGGCGGAAGTGATTTTGCGGCTTCAGAACGGCAATGACCGCGCAAGCCTCAGACGTATTTACTCGCAGGACAACGGCGCGATACTCAGTCTTGACGGCAAAAGAATGCTGCTTCAGGACTTAGGGGGTGTAAAACGCAGATTCAGCCTTGAAGGTGAAGGGTTCGCACTCATAGGACAGGGGGAAATATCACAGACCATACACCAGAGGCCAAAGGAAAGACGCAGACAGCTTGACGCTCTCTTCGGGATTGAACGTTACAGGGAACGCAGGGACGAAAGCATGAATAAGCTGGAGGACGCAAGCAATGAGGCTCAGAGAATAGGGACGCTGATATCGGAATTGCAGGCCAGACGGCAGGAAATTTCTGGGGACGTTGAAGTCGCTGTTCAGGCTCAGGGGATTATCGACAGCCTTGAAGTTCTCAGGCACGATTACTACTTCTTCAGACGGTACAACATTGAACGTGAACAGTCGGACTTTGAGCTTCATAGGCACATCGCAATGTCAAGGCTTGAAACTCTCGAACAATGGGGAAGATTATGGTCTCTAGGATTGCAGCATTACGAGGAAAAATCATCGCAGGATACTTCACGCGACATATATTCATCACAGATTGACGCAATAACTTCACGCAAGAATGACATTCAGCGCAGAGCATTCCAGCTTTCAACACAGGTCAGGGATATTAGGGCACGCCGCAGCACATTGCTTCAGGAACTTGACACATTCAGGATACAGAAGGAAGCATTATCACAGGAACGTACCCGCACGAAGTCAGAGCATGACAGCCTGAAACATGAGCTTGAAGAGAAGCAGAAAGTTTTCGCCCGTCAGGAGCAGTCTTTCAGGGAAGCTCAGGCGGAAGCACAATCTGTAATTGCGAGGAGGAAGAAGCTGCTTGATGATGCCGCAGGGCTTAGGCAGAAACATTCACGTTATGAGGCTGAGATCAGCGTGTCAATCTCATCTCGTCAGGCAGTATTGCAGGAGTTGCAGGAGCTTGAAGCAGAACTGTCTTCACGCCAGAAAACACTGTCCCGTCTCACAGAACGCAAAAACAGCCTTGAAGACGACTTCACCCGTCTCACGACAGAATACCAGCGCGTTGCAGCACAGGTTCAGGCATTGCGCAGGGAGCTTTCACACTCTGAATCACAGTACAATCACACATACTCATCGGGAACTTACCCAGAACCAGTACGGGTAATACTTTCTGCATCTGAGAAGGGAATGCTGCGTTCAAAGCCTAAAGCTGCGGCAGACGTATTCTCGTGTTCGTCTCAGGAAATCGCGGAGGCAGTCGAGGCGTATCTGGGCGGTCGGCAATACTGGCTTTTGGTGCGTACAATGGAGGAAGCTCAAGAGGGTATCGACTTTCTCAGGCAGAATAAGGCCGGAAGAGCTACATATCTCGCGCTTGAACGCTGCAGGGTTCGCGAAAAAGACAGAAGGATTAACATTACTGGCGGTGTCATAGGCTGGGCAATAGATCTCGTGAACGTCATGGACGAATGGCATGATGCTATCTCTCACATGATGGGAGACTTGCTCATTGTCAGGGATTATGCAACAGGTTCGGAGCTTGTGAGGGCAGGTGTAAAGTTCCCAATCGCTACGGTTGAAGGGGACATCTTTGCGCCATCGGGGGCAATAACCGGCGGTGCTTTGCGGCAGAAATCCGGAGCTGTAACTTTACGGCAGAAGGCTGAAGAACTCCGCATTAACATCGCAGAACTCACAGGAAAACTTGAAGATGCATTATCGCTTGAGGGTTCACTAAGGCATGACGCAGAGGATACGGAGGGCAGCCTTGAGGACGTTCGGGCAGAACTGAACGCTGAACAGAGGAGCATTAAGGCACTCACACGGAATATAGAGCATCTCACGAATGAGCGGGACAAGGCTGAAACCAACGAAACTAAACTCAAGGCAGAACTTGAAGACATGGCCGGGAAAATCGCAGAATTTGAGGGAGAACTTGCCGGACTTCCTGACGTTAGCAGTGAGAATTATGATACTTTGCTTTCACCAATGAGGAACGAACTGCGATTGCTGCAAGAGAGGCTCAATGTTACGGGCGCACTGTATAAGCGTGTTGACGGCGACTACATGACCGTATCGGCGAATACCAAGAAGTCGGAACGTGAAATTGCTTCCGGCACTGAGATTGAGGCGGAAAACCGAAAAACACTCTTTGAACTTTCACAGCAAAAGTCAGAGGCTCACCGTGATGAGCTTGCAATCCGCAGGGAAATTGCTCGCCATGACGAGGAGTTCAGGGGGATTCGCAGCAGGCTTGAGAGGGTGCGCAGGAAGATTGCGCGTTCTGGTGATAATGTTTCGGCCATGAAGCAGAATATATCAGGGCTTGAGGCTAAAATCTCCCATCTTGAGGCAGAATGTTCACAGCTCATAGATTTATGGGAGGACAAGTACCCCTACGACATGAAGGAGGCACGCGATACTGAAGGCGGAAGGGAATTGACATCATCACTGCGAAAACTTGAACGCGAACTTAAAGGCTTAGGCACGTACAATCTTGGCGCACTATCGGAAGATCAGGCATTGGCCGAACGAATTGACTTTCTCACCGAACAGCTTGAAGACGTAAACACTTCAGCGGACGAACTCAAAGCATTAATCACAGATACAGATTTGCAGGTTGAACGCGAATTTACGGCCTCAATGTCGAGGATTGACACCCGCTTCAACGAACTTTTTGTGCGTCTCTTTGGCGGCGGGGAAGCAAGGTTGACGCTTCAGGAAGGCGACTCGGTATGGGACAGGGGAGTAGAGATATTTGCGCGTCCGCCAGGAAAGAAGCTTCAGAGCATATCCCAGCTTTCCGGCGGCGAACAATCCCTAACGTCCATCGCACTCATTTTCGCAACACTTGAAGCTGCCGGAACACCTTTGGCGGTACTCGATGAGGTTGATGCAGCTCTCGATGAGTATAACCTTGTGCGTTTCGCGGAACTTGCAAGGGAATATTCACAGTCGATACAGATTATTGCCATGACACACAGGCGTGCAACAATGGAACGTGCGGATCTCATTTACGGCGTTACCATGATTGAGCCGGGACTTTCCGCAACAATAGGCATTAACCCCGAAAACTATGCTTGAGACTACATGTGATGATATTCTTCCCGGAGGCCTGAGACTTTTACAGCCCCTTAACGGCCCGCGAGTAAACATGGATACCATTCTGCTGTCGGCATGGGTTAAGGTTCGTTCGGGAACACGCGAAATATTGGAGGCTGGCTGCGCTTCTGGGGCAATATCCCTCATTCTGGCCATGAAACACAGGAATATTCATGTTACAGGTGTTGACATTCAGAGCGAACTTATACAGCTTGCAGTGAAGAATGCTGAGGCTAACGGACTTTCTGAACGAGTAAAATTTATTGCCGGAGATATCAGGGATAAGGACATTCTGCCGCGTGGACGTTATGACGCAATGGTGATTAACCCGCCTTACTCCTCAACGAATGCAGGACGTGAAAGCCCTGACGCTTCCCGCACTACAGCACGGCTTGAAGTGTCATGTACTCCAGATGATGTCGCTGAACTTGCCGGAAGAGTACTCAAGAGCAGGGGCAGGCTTTACGCGGTGTTTGCAAGTGGAAGACTTGATGTTTTCGTTTCGTCAATGCTCAGGCACAACGTCATTCCCAAAAGAATAAGGCCAGTTTACCCGAAAGCAGGTTATAATTCCGGAATATTCCTGTCAGAATGTATAAGGAATGGCGGAGAAGGATTAACCATACTTCCACCGTTATATGTCAGGGGTGATGATAACGCTTACACTCCCGAAATCCTGAAGGCATACCGGACTGACGGATATAGATAGCGAAATGAGGAGATAAAGTTTGTACGAGGCTTTAGCAATAGGAGCGGTATATTTCATCTTCCGCAAACTCAGAGAATCAGGAGTTTCCCAAACTATTCTGAATGTATGCATGTTATGTTTATGTTTGTGGCTTGTTCTAGGATTTATCGCAGGATTTGACTTCAACGATGCAAGGTATGATATTTTCCCCCTTCACGTAACGGAGATAATTCGCGCACTCAATATTACAGTGATAATAATCATGCTTTACGGTTTCATGGCGTTCTTCTGCGTTGACCTTGTAACCGGCTTCAAGGGTTTCACGGGGCGAAAAACTGTATGTGCGTTCGTTTTGATGATATGCGTAACACTCTACAGCATGGCCGAAGCATATTACGTTCAGCGCAGGAACATCGTCATACCAACAAGCAAACTTCCCGAAAGCACAGACAGAATACGAATTGCCTTCCTCACAGATATACATTTAGGCGGCCTTTATACCCTTAAACACTTTGAGCGCGCAATGCAAATTGTTGATGAGGCAGAACCAGACATAATCATTCTTGGAGGAGACACTATAGACGGCGATATGTCTTTCAGGACTAGGGAGCTTGCAATGCTGAAGGAAGCTGCGGGAAAAGCACGTTACGGGGCTTATGCTGTCAACGGCAATCATGAGCATTACTTAATCCTAGATGTAGATGTTGAGGGGATAATCAGGGAATGCGGATATAACCTTCTCATTAACGAACGCACAGAGACGGCAGGTATAACGATAATCGGCCTTGACGACATAAAGTACGGCTGGCTCAAAATATTCGAGAAGCCAGAAGACAAGGACAGGTTCGTACTTGTACTGAAACATCGTCCCGGCATTCCGGTTGACGCAGAGGGACGCTTTGACCTCCAGCTATCCGGCCACACTCACGGCGGGCAGTTCTGGCCGCTTGGATACTTCAAGAACATGGCACTCAACAGCAGGCAAGGTCTCTCACAGAAAGCAGGAGGCTACGTCTATGTCAGCAACGGTGTCGGCTTCAACTGCGCAATAATGAGGCTTTTCGTTCCGCCGGAAGTTACGGTGATTGACATCGTGAGGGAACCTTAATGCCACTCTACATCGTCCCCACCCCAATCGGGAACCTTGAGGACATAACATTGCGTGCATTGCGTGTATTGCGTGAGGCAGATGTCATAGCGTGCGAGGACACAAGGACTTCGGGAATACTTCTCAGGCATTACGGCATTCACAGGCCATTAATATCTTTCCACGTCCACAATGAGAATGAAAGACTGCCCATGCTTCTGGAGAAATTACGGGAAGGCCAGAAAGTTGCGGTAATTTCTGACGCAGGTACACCAGGTATATCAGATCCAGGCTGGATACTCCTGAAACACGCCATAGATGAAGGACTTTGCGCTGACGTTCTGCCCGGCCCTTCCGCCGTAATCCCTGCGGTTCTGATGTCTGGAATAAGTCCGCAGCCCTTCGCGTTCATGGGTTTCCCTCCGGAGAAACATGGACAGCGCGTGAAATTGCTTGAGGCTGTAAGGGATATTCCATTCACATTGTGTTTCTACATGTCGCCGCACAAAGCAGAAACTCACATTGCGGACATCATTGGCGTACTTGGAGACAGGGAAGCCGCATTAGTCCGTGAAATCAGCAAGGTTTATCAGGAGTGTATAAGAGGCAGCCTCAGTATGATACTTGAGCGCGTCAATGAGGGAGTGAAGGGCGAGTTAGTACTGGTTGTGTCGGGCTGTAACGATGAGGCGGGAGACAATGGGGAATGGAAGTCTGAGGTTATGGCCATGCTCAAGGAAGGGGCGGGAATGAAGGATATTGCCGCGTCAATAGAGGAGAGATACAGAGTTCCGCGCAACGAAATCAAGAGGTATATACTGTCGAACACTCTGTGAATTTGTAACGCATAGAACTTTGGGAGATTGTATTTTTTTCGGCAGTTTGAGTAAAATATATTCCGTAAAAATTAGCAGGAGGAAACAAGAATTTTGGATAACGAAAAAGTGTATTCCGTAAAAATCGGAGAAGAAGAACTTGTGTTCAGGACAGGACACATGGCAAAACAGGCCAATGGTGCGGTGATAGCTTCACATGGCGAAACAGTAATGCTCAGTACGGCCTGCATGTCTGATACGGCAAGAACAGGCATAGACTTCTTCCCGCTTGTTGTGGACTATGAGGAGAGATATTACGCCGCAGGAAAAGTACCGGGAGGCTTCATCAAAAGGGAGGGGAAACCTGCTGACAGCGCGATACTGGGTTCAAGGGTTGCAGACAGGTCAATACGTTCGCTGTTCGATGACAACATGCGCAATGACGTGCAGATAGTGAACACCGTACTCGCTATGGATCAGGTATACCCCCCGAACATTCTGGGCATTAACGCGGCAAGTGCTGCCCTCTCAATCTCTGGAATACCATGGGGAGGCCCTGTAGGAGCTGTAAGGATAGGGCTTATAGGCGGTAATCTCGTTGTGAACCCCACAGAGAAGCAGATGAATAACTCAATGCTTAACCTGATAGTCGCTGGACATGATGACGGAATTACAATGGTTGAATCAGGTTCGTATGAAGTCTCGGAAGAACTGTTGGTAGATGCGCTTGAACTGGCACACTCGGAGATAAAGAAGATAATAGCTTTATTCCGTCAGATGAAGGAGGAAATCGGAAAGCCGGAACTCGAAATATCATTACCCGAAAGCAATCCGGAAATAGATGGGTGGATAAGAGAAAATCTTGACGGAGAGATTGATCAGGCAGTAAGGATACATGAGAAGAAACCTAGAGAGAAGAAGATAGACGCGGTAAAGACAGCTGCAAAAGAACACTTCATCGAAATCATCAAGGAAGACCCCTCAAAAGAAGAATACATCAGTGCATACATAGACAGCCGCGTAAAAACCATAATGCGCGGAATAATCATCAATGAACATATACGCGTTGACGGCAGGAAGATGGATCAGATACGCCCCATAACATGCGAGACAGGAATACTCCCAAAAGTTCACGGTTCAGCACTCTTTACTCGCGGCGAAACACAATCTCTTGCAACGACAACGCTCGGAATGATAGGCGAGGACGACCAGATACAGGACGGAATAAAACTCAATGAACCCGCAAAACGCTTCATTCTTCACTACAACTTCCCCCCGTACTCAGTCGGAGAAGTCAGGGCAATACGCGGGCCTGGAAGACGTGAAATTGGACATGGTGCATTGGCCGAACGTGCATTGCTCCCCGTGATACCAAGTGAAGAGGAGTTCCCATACGTCATAAGGGTTGTGTCGGACATTCTGGAATCCAACGGCTCAAGCTCTCAGGCAAGTATATGCGGCGGCTCACTCTCAATGATGCATGCAGGTGTACCGATAAGGTGCCACGTTGCCGGTATAGCGATGGGCCTCATCAAGGAAGGCGACAGAGTACAGATACTCACGGATATTCAGGGGCTGGAAGACCATTACGGAGATATGGACTTCAAGGTTGCCGGAACAAGGGCGGGAGTTACGGCATTACAGATGGACAACAAGGCCGGAGGAATTACCCGCGAAATTCTGGAAAAGGCACTCGGCCAGGCAAGGCGCGCAAGATTGCAGATACTTGAGGACATGGAGGCAGCAATCCCTGTTCCCAACAAGATATCACCTAATGCTCCAAGAATAATATCGTTCGAGATTGATCCGGAAAAGATACGCGATGTTATAGGTTCAGGCGGAAAGGTTGTCCGCAGCATAACCCAGAGAACCGGCGTAAAGATGAACATTGAGGACGACGGAGTAATCACGATTTCCGGGCCTACAATGGCGCAGGTTGAGGACGCGAGGGCAATAGTGCTGTCATTAACGCGGGAGCTTGCGGCAGGTGAAGTGTATTACGGGACTGTTACGAGGCTTCTGAATTTCGGAGTGTTCGTTGAATGCCTGCCTGGAAAAGAAGGGTTACTGCACATAAGCGAGGTAAGTACGGCGAGAGTACCGAGAGTTGAGGACGTTTTCAAGCCAGGAGACAGGGTACTCGTAATGGTGAAGGAGATTGACGAACAGGGAAGGGCAAACCTTACGAGGCGCAGGATTATGGCCAACGAAGACAAGATACGCGCGGCGGGTCTTGCTCATGCATTGCCGGACGAAAGGGAACGTGATAACCTCATTGCGTCATTGTCATCACGTGAGAGGGGATATTCGAGCTTCTCAATGCGGGACAGTATGGGCAGGAATGCGGCGAGTGCCAGCAAATACCTTGAACGCGGATACTCATCGAACCGTTCGACGAGGAATGATTACGATAGAGATGGCCGCAGCAGGAGAGACAGCAGAAGGAGGGATTACTAATGCCGGAAGAAATAAAAGTAAAGATATTCCGAGAGGCCAATACTATTGCGATACCTGAATACGCAACGCCGGGAAGTTCAGGTGTTGATTTATGCTCAATGAAATACTGCATGATAAAGCCGGGAGAAATGGCGTTAATCTCAACGGGAATATACCTCGAAATCCCGGAAGGATATGAAGGCCAGATACGTCCGAGAAGCGGTCTTACGATGGACAGCAGGATAATAATTCCCAACAGTCCCGGAACGATAGACGCTGATTACAGGGGAGAGATACGGGTTCTTCTGCTGAACATAGGGGAAGATCCGTTCACGTTGAGGTTTGGCGACAGAATTGCACAGTTAGTGTTTGTGCCTGTAGCGCGTGCAAAGTTCGAGGAGGTCAAGACACTAACTCCTACGAAGCGAGGTACAGGAGGTTTCGGAAGTACCGGAATGAGGTAGACAGACGGATAAAATTTTCCCCTTCATGTTGCGGTGAGGGGGAATTTTTTTCTGCGATATAATTTCTTAAGAGGTGATAAATCATGAAGAAAGTTTTTGCGTTAATGTTGCTTCTGTCGGCAATGTTAGTTTTTTCCGCACCGTCATGGGGTGCCATTCCCGACAATGACATAATAATTCTCTACACTAACGATGTACATTGCGCGTTAGATGAGAATCTGGGTTACGCAGGCTTCGTTTATTGTGCTGATGAGGCGAGGAAGAATACACCGTATGTAGCACTTGTTGACGCTGGCGACTGGGCGCAGGGAGGAACGGCAGGGGCAGTCTCTCAGGGACGCTACATCGTAGAAGTCCTAAACGCTGTCAGCTATGATGTTGTTGTGCCTGGAAATCACGAGTTCGATTACGGCTGGGGAATATTCGAGAACTATATGCGCAATCTAAGGTGCGGTTTTATCTCCTGCAACCTTCGGGATTTGCGGACGGGAAAGCTGCTGTTCAAACCCTACAGGATAATGACGTTCGGGAATGTCAAGGTTGCGTTTGTCGGAGCGTCAACCCCAGAATCAATCGTGAAGTCAATGCCGTCATCATTCATGGACGAAAACAGGAGCTTCATCTATGACTTTGACGGCGACATGACAGGGGAGAAGCTGATTGCGTCAATACAGAAAGCTGTTGATGACGCGAGGGCGGAAGGTGCGGACTATGTTATAGTTGTCGGTCATTTAGGCGGGTACGAAGATGTTACGGAAGTATGGAGTACACCCTATATTGCTCCAAGAACGAGGGGAATTGACGTGTTCATTGACGGTCATTCGCACGAAGTTACGCCTTCATTGCATGTCAGGAACGCCGAAAACAGGGACGTAATAATCACGCAGTCAGGTACGAAGCTGAATAACGTTGGCAAAGTAACCATCACGAAAGAAGGAAAGATAACTTCTGAACTTCTTAACGGATTTGACGGCAGGAACGAGATAACAGCCGCGATTGTCAGCGACATAAAGGCACGCTATGAGGGGGCTATCAGTACACACCTGACATACACGAGTTTTGACATTCGTGCAATGGACGACAAAGGCGATTGGCTTGTTCGCAATGGCGAGACCAATCTGTGCAATCTTGTTGCAGACGCTATTCTTGCATCGGCCCGCGAGACAAAGACGGGAAAGGTTATTGACACTGAGAAGATGTACAAGGTTGCGGCGAGTAACTATGTTATCAGGGAAGGATATAAGGATAGCAGTAAACGTAGATAAATTTTTCCCCCTTGCTGAGAATGTAAGGGAATTATTTTTTGCGTTTACCTCCTGCAAACGCAGCTAGGAAGCTCAACTCACCTCATAACACCTGCATGGTTCACAGGATAAATAGCTTTGTATGTTTCAGACTTATTACCTCAACACCACTGACATGTTATCCCATGCAATTCCCATATTAATTTCGCAAACACTTAACTATAGTATCATATATACCTCTTCAACAATCTGCATAACTGGATTTAACATGGTAAACCCGCTTACAAAATAGTGAACTTTTGTTCATTCATTTACTTTATGATTGACAGAAAATTTCTTATACGGTTATAATACGTTTCAATAAAATCATAATGGAGAAAATTTTTACCATGAAGAAAGTATTTATTGACGGAAGTGCAGGAACTACAGGTCTCAGAATTTATGAGCGTCTCAGTTCCCGCAAAGATATTCACCTCTTTACCCTTCCAGACGAAACCCGCAAAGACATTAACGCACGCCGTGATGCCCTCAACAGCGCGGATATAGCATTCCTCTGTCTTCCTGATGACGCAGCACGCGAGTCGGTCTCTCTAGTCAGCAATCCCAGCACCGCCATAATCGACACATCAACAGCCCACCGCGTAAATCCTGAATGGGCATACGGTCTTCCAGAACTTTCAGGCCAGCGGGACAAAATTATTCTCTCAAAACGTGTCGCTAATCCAGGTTGCCACGCCACAGGGTTCATCGTTTTGGTTGCACCCCTCATTCAAGCGGGAATTGTCGGGAATAATGAACCTCTAACATGCTTCTCTATCACAGGATATTCTGGCGGCGGAAAGAAAATGATTGGACAGTACGAAGCCGATGACAGAAACGAACTCTTTGATGCCCCAAGACAGTACGGCCTCGCTCAAAAACACAAGCACCTCCCCGAAATGACCAAAGTCTCTGGCCTCAAAGTATCTCCAGTATTCTGCCCCATCGTTGCACCTTATTATGCTGGAATGGAAGTTACTGTTTCGCTCTACAACAAGGATATCAAAGCAATAGCTGAGTGTTACAGGAATTATTACCATGACGGCGTTGTTCATTTTTCCGATGATGCTGACGAGGGAGGGTTCATCTCTGCTGGAAAGTTTGCGGGGCGTGATGACCTTGAAATCAGCGTTTACGGAAATACTGAGCGCATATTGCTGGTCTCACGTTTCGACAATCTTGGCAAAGGTGCTTCGGGCGCGGCAATTCAGAACATGAATATACTTCTCGGTGCTGACGAAACTACAGGGCTTAACGTTTAAGGAGGATAATTACCATCATGAAAGCAACAGAACGCGCTGAAATTCTGGTTCAGGCATTGCCATACATCAGAAAGTATACAGGTAAGATAGTTGTCGTTAAATACGGCGGAAACGCAATGACAAGTGAGGCACTTAAACAGCAGGTCATGGAAGATATTGTGCTTCTTCGTCTTGTAGGCGTTAATATAGTGCTTGTTCATGGAGGAGGACCGGAGATTAACGCCCTGATGGACAGGCTCGGAAAGAAACCGGAATTTGTTGACGGCCTCAGAGTTACGGATCAGGAAACTATTGACGTTGTGCAGATGGTTCTTGCAGGTAAGGTCAATAAGTCATTGGTTAATCTTCTTGAGGCTAAAGGCGGAAGGGCTGTTGGACTTTCAGGGATTGACGACAAACTTATTCAGGCAAAATTCAAGGACAAACGTCTGGGACTTGTCGGCGAAATCACAGGCATTAACCCCGAATGCGTATATGACCTCATGGCAAAAAGCTATATCCCCGTAATCTCGACCATTGCAAGCGGTGAGAACGGCGAAATCTTCAATATTAACGGCGACACTGCGGCGGCATACATTGCAGGTGCGCTTCATGCAGAACGTTTAATCATGATGACCGACATCGCAGGCATTCTCCGCGATCCTAAAGACCCCGAAACTTTAATCCCCGAAATCACAGTGTCAGAGGCAGAGGAGCTGAAACGTTCCGGAATAATAACCGGCGGAATGATACCTAAAGCTGACTGCTGCATAAAGGCAATTACAGAGGGCGTTAGGAAAGTTATAATTATGGACGGAAGGGTTCCCCATTCGATACTGATAGAGCTTTTGACGAATGAGGGAGCAGGAACAATGTTTCTCGCCTAAAGGAGGCACAACGTCATGAATATTCAGGAACTAGACAGAGAATATGTAGCAGGAACTTATGCGCGTTTTCCAGTAACGATAACGGCGGGTAAAGGCTCACTGGTTACGGACATTGACGGCAAAGATTATATCGACATGACATCAGGAATAGCAGTAACGTCATTCGGAGCGTGCGATGATGTGTGGTACAAGGCAATCTGTGAACAGGCCGCGAAAATTCAGCACATGTCCAACCTGTTTTATACCGAGCCTTGCGCAAAACTCGCCGAAATGCTTTGCAAACGTACTGGAATGCGCCGTGTATTCTTCTCGAACTCAGGAGCTGAAGCCAACGAATGCGCAGTAAAAGCCGCAAGAAAGTATGCTGCTGACACTAAAGGTTCTGACTACAGCACAGTAATAACCCTCAAAAACAGTTTTCACGGGCGCACAATCACAATGCTTTCGGCAACAGGTCAGGATCATTACCACGAACTTTTCAGGCCATTAACGCCTGGATTTGTTCACGCGGAACCAGGTAATCTCGACTACATGAAGACTCTTGCGGACGCTCACAAGACAGCGGCAATAATGATTGAGTGTGTGCAGGGTGAAGGCGGAGTAGTTGCTTTGAGCCAGGAATATGTGAAGGGTGTTGCGGATTTTGCGCGGGAAAATGACATTGTGCTTATCGTTGACGAGGTTCAGACGGGCAATGGACGTTCGGGGAAACTATACAGCTACATGAACTATGACATTCAGCCCGATATAGTTTCGACAGCGAAGGGACTTGCGGGAGGTCTTCCTCTTGGTGCGACAATGCTCGGCGAAAAGATAAAGGACACTCTGAAACCAGGAGATCACGGCTCAACTTTCGGTGGAAATCCTGTTGCCTGCGCTGGAGCTGTGAGCATTCTTGGACGCATTGACGAAGACTTGATGGAAGGCGTGAGGAAGAAGAGTAAGTTTCTGTTTGAGGCATTCACCGGTGCGGCAGGGATTGAGGCTGTTACGGGAATGGGGTTGATGATGGGTCTGAAGACGACGAAACCTGCAAAAGAAATCGTTAGCGCGTGCATTGAGAAGGGAGTTTTGTGTTTGACGGCAAAAGACAGGGTAAGGCTTCTTCCTGCGCTGAATATTCCCGATGATTTGCTGGCTAAGGCTGCTGAAGTGATAAAGTCCTGCTGTGCGTAAAATGGACATGAGGGGCTGTACTATACGTTCTGAGAGGATAAGGTATCATGACTTGCCGGAGGGTGCTGACGCTTTGTTCTTTTTGTGCAAAGAATTGATATCAGGTTATCTTGACGGCATTACAGGGATTTACTTTTAGGACATGAATAAATCCCCCAGTTGCGAAAACGGCTGGGGGAATTTTTTTTTGCACCGTCCTAAAGTTTGACAGCTCCGTGTCCGATATAACAATCATCAAGGATGTAATTTTTTCACGCACGGACGCAGGTAATTTCTGAGAGATGAAATGTTATTATGTGCGTCAGTCCGTCTGCAGCTTCAGAATTTCCCAAATTCACGCAAAGACAGAAGAGCATACGCAGAAATAACAGAAGTCAATATCCCGGCTAAGGTCTTCAGGCCGGCATGTCAGACTGAAAGCCGCAAGTGATGTTTTGGCGGTCTGGATAGTTATAGTATCGTTTTGCCTCAGGAAATTGCCAGAAAATTAACACAAAGAAAGCAGGGATTGCATTATGGTAGTCAATTTTCATAACTCAACGTCATCCCTTTTGTCTGTTGCACAGCAATACACAGCCAGCACACGCGTAGTCCAGCCCCAAAGCAGAACTGAGAGCAACAAAACAGAAGTAGACACGTTCACAAGGAGCGCAAGTGATTTCTCGATGCCCAACGGAGTCTATGACATGTCAGGAGTAATTTCCGGCGGCATTCCTCCTGTTGCACCTTCAGGGGGATCATCAGACACAAGCGATCTTATGTCCCGCATGTCAAGCGCATTCAGGGCAAATCAGGATGTCATCAAGTCGGCCATGTCAGAACTCGGACTGACAGAAGAAGACCTCAGAGAGGCCGAAAATCTGACAGCTCTGGCCAATAAGCTCAATGATGGGGCGGCAGAATTAGGGCTTCCGCAGATAGAGGATATTGACGCGGCTGTTGAGGAAGTCTTGAACGGAACTTCAGCGGGCAGTATCGCTCCAGTTTCTTCCGATGGTGAAATTCCCGAAGCTCCTGACGGCAAAGAACCCCCCAAAGGTACGCCTCCCTCAGGAGGTCCGGGAGGTCCCGGCGGTGCAGGCGGTCCTAGCGGTGCTGGATCGTCAGAGTCATCAGATGATGAGGACGAAGATGAGGACTCAACCACAAGCACGATCGTGAATGAGTTGGGATTATCCTACATCGAGACCCAGAGAACTGAAAACGGCGTAACCACTACTACACGCACAATGCTCGGCAGTATCGGAAGCACCAAGCCCGGAGGTGTGAGCAGCTTCGGTGGAATGCCACAGGTTCAGGGCTTCAGCGGCATGAACGGTATGGGCGCATTCAATGCGATGAACTTTGCCATGAATATGCGCTAAGACAACAAATCCCCCTGCCCATCACGGTCAAGGGGGATCATTCTTTTACACCCTGCCTTTCACCAACCCTGACTCCTCTCCTTCACCCTCCTGACCCTCAATACCCCGTTAATCTCGCGAAGTCTCTCTGTTGTGTCATCAGGCATTTTGTGCGAAATATCCAGCAGCGTATACGCATACTGCCCGCGTGCCTTATTGATGAGGTTCTCAATGTTCAGTCCGTTACTGCCAAAAAATGACGTTATCCCAGAAAGCATGGCCGGAATGTTCCTGTGAAGTATCGCTACCCTCGCTTCTGCTCCGCATAAACCGGCGTTAATCTCAGGGAAGTTCACGCTGTTTGCGATGTTGCCGTTGTCAAGATAGTCCTGCAGCTGTACCGCTGCCATAACTGCGCAGTTATCTTCGGCTTCCTCCGTTGAAGCTCCCAAATGAGGCAGCACTATTGCTCCTGGAATGTTCGCGCTCGTACCGTTCGGGAAATCTGACACATACCTTGCAACATGGCCGGAAGTCATTGCGTCCCTCAGTGCTTCCTCGTCAACAAGAATATCTCGCGCAAAGTTCAGCAGCTTTACACCCTCTTTCATCTTCGAGAATGCTTCAGCGTTCAGCATGTGTCGGGTAGCGTCCATCGCAGGGACATGTATCGTTATGAAGTCTGAGGCTGAATATACTTCATCGGGAGTGTCTGCGTGTTTCACCATTGGGCTTAACATCCACGCTGACTTCAGAGACAAGTATGGGTCGTATCCCAGAACGTTCATTCCCAGAGAGATTGCGGCGTTGGCAACACGTACTCCTATTGCTCCCAGACCTATAACTCCCAGCGTTTTCCCCGCAATTTCGTGTCCGGCAAAATTCTTCTTGGCCTTCTCTGCAAGTTTCGTGATGTCAGAAATACCAGCGTTCTCCCTTACCCATGAAATTCCGCCGTAAATATCCCTTGAGGCAAGCAATAATCCGGCAATCACTAACTCTTTTACACTGTTTGCATTAGCTCCTGGAGTGTTGAAGACTACTATTCCTGCTTCAGAACATTTCTCTATCGGTATGTTGTTTACGCCAGCACCGGCACGCGCTATTGCTCTAAGTCCTGCGGGAAAATTCATTTCCTTCATGTCGGCAGAACGTACCATAATACCCGCTGCATCGTCTATATTCTCCGTAACAATGTAACCTGCCCTGAACTTATCCAATCCTACTTGAGCTATATTGTTCAGGCAGAATATTTTGCGTTCTTTAGGTGCTAACATTTATGCTTCTCCTCGAAACCTGCCATGAAATCAACAAGTGCTTTAACACCATCAATCGGCATTGCGTTATAGAGTGAGGCTCTCATTCCGCCGACTGAACGATGACCTTTAATGTTGCGTAACCCTGCTTTCTCTGCTTCAGCGACAAATTCAGCATCAAGTTCCCTGCTTCCCGTAACAAACGGTACATTCATGAGAGACCTGTCATTCTTGTCCACAGTACCGTGAAAGAGCTTTGAGCCGTCAAGATATTCATAGAGCATTCCGGCTTTCTTCTGGTTAATCCTGTGCATTGCCTCTGTTCCGCCAAGTTTCAATAGCCATTTAAAGACAAGCCCGCATATATAGATGTTATAACATGGTGGCGTGTTATAGAGCGATTTATTGTCGGCATGTGTCTTATACTTCAACATTGTCGGCGTGAACGGCAGTACATCATCATATATCAGGTCATCACGGATTATCACTATCGTTACTCCAGCAGGCCCAACATTCTTCTGAACACCACCCCATATTATTCCGTACTTGCTAACATCAACGGGTTCACTGAGGAACATTGACGATATATCGGCGACAAGCGGTTTGCCCTGAGTGTCAGGGAGTGTGCGTATAGTGTTGCCGTGAACGGTCTCATTCTGGCATATATATACGTAATCTGCTTCGGGTGTAACTTTAAGGCCAGTGAAATCCGGAATATATGCGTAATTTCTGTCCTCCGAAGTAGCTATGATGTTTACGTTGCCGAATATCTTTGCTTCCTGCGCTGCTTTCTTTGACCACTGGCCTGTTACGATGTAGTCGGCGGTTTTGTGGCGCATGATGTTCATGGGTACCATCGCAAACTGAGTGCAGCCTCCGCCCTGAAGGAACAGTACCCTGTAATTATCCGGAATGTTCATGAGGGTGCGCAAATCCTTCTCTGCCGTGAACAGTATATCCTCGAAGTCTTTGGAACGGTGGCTCATCTCCATTACGGACATACCGGAGTTGCCGTACTCCAGCATTTCTGACTGTGCCGTGCATAAAACTTCCTCCGGCAAAACTGCTGGCCCTGCACTGAAGTTATATACTCTGCTCAAATTATTATCCTCCTATCTATTTCAGAAGTGAAATCAGGGAAACTATCGCCTGAAATGCACATATCCCTACTGCTGCTGCTATTGCCCTTAACGCTAAATTGCTGGACTTATTCTCCGTTATGCGGTCATTCGTCATCGCTATCATGTCTTCGAGATGTTCAAACCTAGCGTCAACTTTCTTTTCCAGTCCGTCAACTTTAGCCTCAATGGCCTTTATCTCTCCGCATAATTCTCTTATTTCCCCCTTGAGGTCGCTGGCTATGGCTTCCTGTCTTGCGAGATTACGTTCTATCAGTGCTTCAATTCGTCCCAGCTGTGCGTCATGAACCTGTAGCGTTACATATTCTTCTTCACGTACAGCCTTCATAATAATTCCTTCTTTCTAGTGTAAGCCAGTAATTCCTCGAATGGGTCAGCTTTCTTCCTGGTTTCCTGCGGCTCTATAATCTCTGCGTTTTCCCTGTGATACGGCCTTGCACTCCCTGACACTGCCCGCAAAACAGTATGACCATCGCTCTCAGACAGTACAGGAACTACAGTAGAAGCGTCATAATCACACGCAAACGGTATATCATCATTGTAGCCTATCTGCGATAAGTAGCGTGCATGTTCAGACTTTCTCACGAACGCTTCAAGGTCTGCCCCTCTGTTCTGCCACAACGCAAGTGATATTTTCGCGCTGTCGGACATAATGACTTCACCTTTCAACTGCAAACCCTCAACTATTGCGCCGCCGCATAATGTATCTTCCCATGAAGGCCGCCTCTTTCTGCCCGAACAAAGAATGCCTATGCGGTTTCCCAGAGTCAAGGCGTAATCCAGACATGCCGAGTAATTCCTGAGACTTACGGCAATAACCGGACACCCTGTCGATGCCGCCTCAAGCAGTGCAACCGTTCCGTTTGTTGTTGACATTACACCGCAGTAATGCCCGCGTACAATCTCGTATGTAAGTTCGGAGGGACTGTTCCCAGCGTCAAAACCTTCCGGCGGAATACCGTTTACCTCACCCATAAGGAGAGGGGACGAACCTCTGTCTTTAAGTTCACGGACAAGCTGCCGCGCCCTGTCTGGAGTTCTGACAGGGTAAAGCTCAGTTCCTCCAAGCTCAAACCATCGTGTCATTACGGTAGTTGCCCTAAGAACATCAATAACCAGCCACACATCAGCAGAAGGAAGATATTGTCCCTCGCCGCATGAGAACACAAGGTCTGCCTCGTAATTTTCTGCCATAAGCTAATATGCCTTTGCGAATACTGTGAGCCTTGCGCCGTCATTGCCGGTGATTATGCACTTTCCTTTGTTGCCGCCGGGCAATATAACTCTTGGGGTTGCGCCTGTTTCCTCGCGTATTCTGGTCTCGTCCTCTGGTGTTCCGCCGAAATATGCGCGAACGAAACCGCCCTGTTTGTCCAGAATATCCTTCATCTCGTCATAGCTTCCTGCATCATGTGTATTATCCTCGCGGAAAGCCTTTGCCCTTGCGAAAAGATTTGCCTGAATGTCAGCGAGTGTGTCTTTAACCGTCTGGATTACTGCCTCGTTCTTAACGTCAATTTTCGCGCCTGTATCCCTGCGGACAAGCCTTACAGTTCCGGCGGCAATATCCTTTTCCCCAAGCTCAAGCCTCAGAGGTACACCCTTTTGCAAATGTGCAAAGAAACGGTCGCCGGGTCTTTCGTGGAAATCAGTGTCAACCTTCGTGAACATTCCGCCAAGTTCGGCATCAAGTTTTGCTGACAGTTCTTTTGCTTTCGGGAGTATGTCATGTTCCGCAATGCTTTCGTCCTTTGAGATGGGGAGGATTGCGGCTTTTACGGGAGCAATTCTGGGCGGGATAACGAGGCCGTCATCATCTGAATGAACCATGATTAACGCTCCTACTGTTCTTGTTGACATTCCCCAGCTTGTAGTCCAGCAGTAGGCCAACTCACCCTCGCGGTTCTGGAACTGTATCTCGAATGCTTTAGCGAAGTTCTGTCCGAGAAAATGGCTTGTTGCTGACTGCAAAGCTCTTGTGTCGCTCATCATGGCCTCGCATGTGTACGTGTCAACTGCTCCTGGAAATCTCTCTCCTGCTGTCTTTTCACCGGCAAGAACGGGTATTGCAAGTTCATCTTCAAGTGTCTTCCTGTAGACCTCAAGCATTCTGAGTGTTTCCTCGCGTGCTTCCTGTTCAGTTTCGTGCGCGGTGTGGCCTTCCTGCCAGAGAAATTCGGAAGTTCTCAGGAACAGACGGGGACGCTTCTCCCAACGCATGACGTTGCACCACTGGTTTATGAGAACGGGCAAATCACGCCATGACTGTACCCATTTTGCGTACATGTGGCCTATTATTGTCTCTGATGTTGGGCGGACTGCGAGGGGTTCTTCGAGTTCTTCGCCGCCTGCGTGAGTAACCATAGCAAGTTCGGGGGAAAATCCCTCGACATGTTCAGCTTCCTTCCTGAAGAATGAGTCAGGAATAAGGAGCGGGAAATATGCGTTGACGTGGCCTGTTGCCTTGAACGCAGCGTCAAGTTTTGCCTGAATGTTCTCCCATATCGCGTAGCCTGTAGGACGTATCACCATGCAGCCTCGTACTGGGGCATAATCTGCCAGACCTGCTGCCTTTATTACGTCAAGATACCACTGTGAATAATTTTCTTTTCTCGGTGTAATGTTGCGTGCCAATTCGTGTTAGTCCTCCTTTATTGTCTTCCAGAGCGTTTTTACCAGAGCGTTTTTACGCTGTCAAAAAACGTGCAAACTCCATCACTTCATGCCATTTTCCAGCAGGAACTTTCTCAAGCTCCTTTAGGTCTTTCTCGCGAAGTATCATGTTCATTCCTCCTATCACACAAATTTTACGGCAACGGATAATGATCCCATATAGGCACACCAATAAAGAACCCTGCCTTGAAATCCTCAGACCCATACATTATGGCAAATTTCATGTCCACCAGATTATTCGGGAAGTTCACCGCAAGCCCGACTTCCCACGGAGCATCAACCTTGTGCCAACCCTTATCCATAGCATATCCCCAGCTCGCAAAAAGTTCTCCGGCTATTACTCCTATTGCGTTACGGCTTAGTATCTTGCGTACAGCAAGGTTTACCCACCCCATTCGCTCAGCCTCAATAGGATTGCGCGCAACCGAGTAAAGTTCCTCCGCCGCGCCAAGATATACTGCATGGCTTCTCCTGTTCAAATCACCTTCAGCAAAGCCAGCACGCAAATACGTCCTCCATATGCTCGAAACATCAAGAGGCTTGAAGTAGCTTATCCTGTAATTTACCTCGTCAAAGTCCGGCCACCAAGCATTAATCTTCCACGCATATCCGCTCGTAGGATCAGAAGGCATGTCCAGAGTGTCGTATTCCGCAAAGAATGTAGGCCCGGCAGATTCCGTATCATCTTTGGCCGATATCGAGTCGCCGTCAACATGTTCATACGCATAGCCTAACCCAACGTTGACATCTCCCCACGTGAACAGCTTTGCCACACCCACAGCGTACCTGTCCCAATCCCTGAGTTTGTCGCTGTCTCCGGCGGGCTGCCAGTTCTGCATCGAAACCGTGAACTGCCACGCGTCCATAGGCTGAGGTGCTGTCTGATACACAAGGTCTACGCCCATTTGTCCGCCGATTTTCGCAACACCGACCAGAGAGTCATATTCAGACCATATTCCCCGCGCTTCTCCCTTGAGATAAAGCCACCTGTTTGGGTGAAGGTTTGTTGTGTAGCCGGACAGCCCGAATTTCAGTTCCGGAGACTGCCTCACGTCAATACGCACAAGAACATCTCCCGAATCCGTGCGGCCAAGCTGGTAATCTGCCATCTCAACTCCAGCTGCTTCAGTGAGTTTCGCAATAGTCTCATCAATCTTCTTCACGTCAGCAGGTTTCCCAACCCAGCGCAACGCCCTCTTCCTAACCATTTCCGAGAGCTTAGGCGGCAGTCCGTGAACTTCTATGTCGCCAACAATATTGCTTAACCTTCTGTCTTCCTCAAGCGTGAACAATGCAGGGCCTTTCTCCGACAGTTCCTTGATGTCGTCAATTCTTTCCATAGCAGCATCAATTCCAAGCTCGACAATCTTCTCAGGGTCTCCGGCATCAAGCATTCCCAGTCCTGCAACTTTGGGCTTCAGGAGAATATCTGCGGCAGCCCCCTCCTCGTCCGTAGTCTTCCTCATAAGGATAGTGAGTGCCTGGTTCATAACGTCCATGTAGGAATTTACACCGTTAAGCATACTATCAGAAATATCCACCGCCACTATTGGCATTCCGGGAAAAAGCTCTTTTGCCGTATAAACAGGAAGATTTGAGACCATTCCGCCATCAACCAGAGTTCTTCCATCAATCGTCCAAGGCTCAAAAAGCACCGGTATTGACATCGAAGCTCTCATTGCCGACGCAAGGTTTCCTTCCCTAAGGACAACTTTCTCGCCCGTGTTTATGTCCGTAGCAACTGCCGCGTAGGGAATGGGAAGTTGGTAGAAATCCGTCTCCGTAACATGCCTCATGAGCTGGGAGAAATATTCGTAGAGTTTGTCGCCTGTAAGCAATCCTTTAGGCCCCCTCTGACCGTTCTGCTTCTTCCATGTAAGGGCTGGAATTGTGCTGGTTTTAGCGCGCCTGTCATTTCCGGTGAACACGAACATAGGCCCGGTGTTCTCGCTCAAAAGGTTCGGAAGGTCTAACTCCTTCAGTATCCTGTGCATTTCCTGTGTAGAATATCCTGATGCCCTCAACGCTCCCATCAATGCTCCCATGCTTGTACCTACAATCCCGATTATGGGAACTCCGTTAAGTTCGAGAGTCTCGATGACACCAAGATGAGCGAACCCCTTAGTTCCTCCCCCTGAAAGCACAAGGACTACTCCTGCATCACCTGCAAGAGGGCTTAATGCGATGATTAACGCGGCCATGAAAGCATAAATACATTTTCTCAGCATGACTATACTCCTCCTAAAGGAAAACGGTCCCGGCCCATTCAGACCAGAACCGCTGCTAGTTTTCCTAAAGTATTAGTGTGTATTTACAGGCTAGTCAATCTTGAACGACAGAACAAGATAAAGCCCTCCTGACGGTTGAAGCTCAAACGGTAATGTGAAGCTCCTCATGCCGTTATCCTCTTTAGTAACGTTCTTGATGTTTTCTCCGATGATAAGCTGAGGAGGTGTTACGTCAACTGTCCCTAATGAGCTTTGTACGAGTGCGCGTCCTCCGATCATGTTGGAGAGTTCTCCTATGACGCTCATGGAGACATCATCACCGAGGACTGGGGGAATTGCTCCGAATGACATTGCAGAGATGATATTGTCGAAGCCTTCTTTGTTGAGCATGATATTCACAGTTCCGCGAGACCCCACACCCACTACTCCGATAAGAGCAGTTGTGCAGATATTGCCTACCTTGATGCCCTGAGAGACTTTTGACTTATTGAGGGTGATATTCAGCCCTACCTCCCGCCCGACGGACAGCACTGCCGATGCAAAACTATTCACCAGAGCGACAAGTTTATCCATTCCGGCCATAAAATATTAATCTCCCTCCTGTAAATTATGTTTATGCAAAATGAGTTTATTGTGAAATTAGGCATATTATAACTTATTCCGGCGTATATCTCTATATTTTTTGAGTCCCCTTAGAGCTATTGACCATGCAGCGAGGTCATCAAGCATTCTGTCAGGAACTCTCAGGCCTTCAGGAATTAGACGCTGCCATAAACTTGGCCGGTGAATAGTCCAGTAAAGATTACGTGCCTCAAGGGTGGTGTTTCTCTCGTCGACGGTCAGTATCTCGCAGGGGAGACTCTCCTTGACGTGCTGAGTGAAGGTTTTGCTGTTAGTGCCGTTGCCGATGGCGATGAACTTGATTGAGGCGAGCAAGTTATTGGGGAGTGATTCAGTTGTGCCCTCTATGAGCCAAGAGGAGAGGGATTCACGACCGGACGAGACTGCCAGGAAGAAGTCAGCTGACTCGGGAGTTGGGAAGATGCCTGACGCGAGGAGGAGGCCTTCAGGGTTCACGAAAGCGAAGCCGGTTTTGTCCCGACCGGGATCGAGTCCGAGAACTACATATTTATCTGTGGACATGTCGTAATCTGCTGCGTCTGGTCTCACGCGAGGAGATCGGAAGAGCGTC
>CALAUZ010000032.1 GCA_937892105.1 uncultured Fretibacterium sp.
TTCCACAACCTTGTAGCCGGGTATTGACTTACCGCTAAGGAGTACTTCAAGTGCATGTTCTTCAACAGCCTTATACCAAGCTACAAGCAGCTTGCCACGTTTCAGTACTTCGCTAATTTCTTCTGGTGTAAGAACTGAGGGTGGGACATTTTCAGTCTTGACAACAGCACCGCTTCCGTCAGCTAACGTTGTGGGGTTAAAATCATCGAATGCGCTTATTTGCTGTTGAGCTTGTGCTTTGCACTGACCGTTAGCACGGCAGAACTTACACCAATTACCGACCTTGTACTCACCAAAGCCCATGAATGCCATCTGAGCAATCGGCTTAATACTTTCGCCCCATGCCAGCAATTCATCTGTTGTGCAGCTCCAGCACTCGTAACTGTTAAGGCGTGGCTGGTCAATACACATGCTTATGTTCTTGATAGCATTGCCGAAAAGCGGACGGTAGAGTTTCAGAGCACCCAGTGCATACAACATCATTTGCGGGTTGTTATCCGCACTCACGGGTACACCTTTACCATGCTTGTAGTCAGTGATGACAAGTGTATCGTCGCCGAATATCGTGCAATCACAGCGTCCGTAGCCTTCTGGGATATAGTCTGAGAGATCAACCTTAACCTCGAATGCGATGTATGGTTCATGCTTGAAGGCTATTGTTCTCTCTAACAGGTGGCCAACATAGATTTCTGCTGTGTTGAGCATTTCGTCATTCCACAAAGTTTCCTGCCTCAGACGCTTGATAGTTGCAGTGTATGATGCCTTCTTAATCTTCTTGAAGTGGAGCTTGGCTGTAACTTCACATACACTGTGTGCTACAGTTCCCTCCATCGCATACTCGCTTGTCTTCTCAGGAAGTGTTGCTTCAAGCCTTGGTGCGAGAGTGCAATTTAGCCATCTCTCAGCCGCCGAAGGAGAAAGCAGTGCGTGGCCTTCGCTCATATCGCAGCTCCCAGCTTTCTCATCTCTGTGGCAAACGCACCGAGCTGTTCGGGTTTCAAGTCCATAACGGCCTGAACACCGAAGGAGTGAAGCAGGTTCAGCAGGTCGTCAACCTTTCCAGCGTCCATGAGTGTCGCACCAGCAGCCATAATCTGATCGACTGTGAATTGCGGAGCACTGGCTAAGGGAACGGTAGCGATGGGCGTTGCAGGCTGAACAGGAACAGCAGGAGTCTGGAACTGCGTTGGCGCGGGCTGAACTGGTGCAACAGGTGTTGGGGCAGGGACGGACATCGGAGTGCCGGGCTGTGATGCAGGGACAGTCTGCGCCTGAAGAATTTTGCCACTGATCGCGGCGGCGAGATTGTTGATTGCCTCTGTTAAATCAGGGGCTACGATGGTTATTTTTCCTTCTAACATGGATTTTATCCTCCTTTGTGATTTCAAAAATTAGAACGAAATACGTTCTCTCGATTCGAGCCTTTACTGAAGAAAAGCCATTCAGAAAGAGGCTTGCATCCTTCGTCATACCAATCCTGAAGAGCCTTCTCCGCTACGGCATAGTCGTTCTTGCTAATTGGACGAGACTGCCGCCAATAGCCGTTAAAAGCTCTAGGGGTTGTCAAGACTTCAAGGATCGTGTTAGCGAATTTGCTGTTACTGACACGGTTCAGAATGACCTCACATACACGGCGTTTATCAAGTTCTTTGTCGTCATAGCATTCACCTGCGAGAGTCCGTGCAATGGCGTGAAGCTCGTTTTTATTCCACTGAACTTGCCTAATTTCAGTAATGTGCTCAGCTTCATTCTGGTAAGGCAAAGCACTTGCCTGACAAGTAAAAGTTGAAAGTGTTACGACTGCCAGCATCAAAGTTGCTGTCTGGTTTTTAGCAATAGTTACTACTTCAATCAATAGCTGAAGTTGCTACAAGAATAGGCCAGAGATTGGGCACTCTAACAAACGGGAACTACTCATACTACCCCCCGACCATGCTCAAAAGTAAATTGACAAAAAAGGCGATGAACAGGACTTAGAAATAATGACAAGAGAAGCCGGAAAAGCTCAGTAACCGAGCCGAGAAGGTTACCCCAAAGGGAAAGTTGAGGAGAGCGTAGAAAGTAAGACGAAGCGCGAAGACCCAAACAAAAGCAGACAGAGACTAAATGCGGCTCTGCGATGAGACGAGCGGAGACATTGAGAGCATGAAAGCGAAAACACCTACGGAGGAGCGTAATAGTAAGAGGACTGCGAGAGCCTCGCGCTCAATGTCAAGGTCGAAACCGGCGCAACTTTGCCGGTCTTGGGGTGAAGCCCTGACTGACGAGACCAATCGTTCAGAAGATAAAGGAGGATATGTATGAGAAATAGTATTCAGCCCTTTGATTACAAAGGTGATGTTATTCGCGCTGTCATGATAGACGAAGAGGCATGGTTAGTGGCAAAGGACGTTTGCGATGTACTAGGACACACAAACTCACGAATGGCAGTGCAGGAGCTTGATGAGGATGAAAAGGGCGTAAGTAATATTTACACCCCTGGCGGAATGCAGTCTATGACCGTGATTAACGAGGCGGGGTTGTATAAGCTGACGTTCAAGAGTAGGAAGCCCGCCGCAAAAGAGTTCACACGCTGGGTAACTCATAAGGTATTGCCTACTCTGCGCAAGACTGGGAGCTATAGCGTCAAACGCCAACTGTCGGAAGATTTGAAGGCTATTCAAGTTGTCTTAGAGCCTGCAGGAATTAGTGGTAATCAGCTATCTTTAGCACTGGACAGAGCCTATAAATTCTACACGGGGCACAGCGCGCTTAGTACAGCAGGTGTAGAGCTAGAAGCCCCAACGAAGAACCAAATCTTAACCCCAACCGAGATAGGTGCACAGTTCGGTTTATCAGCCCGACGCGTCAATGAAATCCTAGCAGGGGCGGGATTTCAGCATAGGATAGCCGATAAGTGGGAGCCGTTAAGGGATGGTGTGAATTACGCAATAATGCAGGACACTGGCAAGGCACACTCTGACGGAACACCGATTAGGCAGCTCAAGTGGAACAGTTCAATACTCGGTGTCTTCAAGGGTATGCTTGCGCAAGAAGAAGATATGCAGTAAAGGAGAGTAAAGATGACTAGTATTCAGCTTTATAGCAATGAAGATTTCTCAGTGCGAACAACGCGGGACGAGAACGATACAGTATGGTTTGTAGCGAAGGATATAGCCCAAGCCCTAGAGTATGAATTAGACGGGGGGACGGGGAAATATTTTTCTCATGTACCGGAGCAATGGAAACAGGGAAAACGGATTTCCGTCAGGTCTGAGAATGGAGTAGTACAAGAGCGCGAGATGCTATGCCTTACAGAACAGGGTGTGTACTTCTTTTTGGGGCGTTCAGACAAGCCCAAAGCCTTACCGTACCAGATGTGGATAGCCGGTGATGTAGTACCAAGTATCCGAGAGACTGGCAGTTATTCCCTTAATGAATACCACCCATCAATATCCAAAACTGAACTTGAGGGTATAGCTTACTTCTACGAATACGCGGGGCTAAGAGGAAATCAAGCAACCCTTGCGCTAGATAAGTACATAAAATCCTGTATAGGTCGTAGTGCCCTAGAGACCGCAGGTATACAGCTCAATGCTCCAACCCAAAACCAAATTCTGACCCCTACTGAAATTGGCAGGATATTCGGAATGTCAGCAATACGGGTGAATGAGATATTGGCTGGAGCAGGTTTGCAGCATAAGGTTTCAGGCAGGTGGGAGGCGATAGAGGATGGTTTGACTTACGCTGTTATGCAGGACACGGGTAAAGCCCATTCGGACGGTACACCAATTAGGCAACTGAAGTGGGATAGCTCAATACTCGGTATGTTTGAGAACCTGCTTGTACAAGATGATTGCGGATTGGGTTTTTGAAAGGTGGTGAATTGGAATGGACTGGATGCTAACAGCAAAGATATTCGCGCTGGTTGTACTGACTGTCTACTATTTCTCACTCAACTAATGGACAAGGCCGAAACCGCTGACTTCTCTTACAACAAAGCGGTCTGGACGTAATGCGTTCACTGACGAGGCCATTCGTCAGCTGGTGTTTTACTAAGTTTAACTCTCTCAACTGTTCCCGATATAGCAGTGGAGCTACTTTTCTCTTATAGGAGGTTACTCATGTTTCAACAATTATTAGCGCAAATAAGGCAGTCTCAACGGAGACAAAAAATGTCCTTCAAGCTACGTAATTTGCTCCTGAAGGATACGGTTGAGGGGTTGGCTAAGTCCGCCAAAAAGGTGGTATTGGAATGACTTTAGCTGCAGAACTTTTAGCTGGTGTGTTCAGTTCGGATTTTTGGGACGGAGTAGGTACTGAGAAATTCTGCATGGGGTGTACCGCATTTGGAGCGAATAACCCTGAACGAGATTGCGATGCAGAAGGAGATTTTCTTAGTAGTGCATGCCACAGATGCTCGCGGGCAGAAGATATAGAAGCAATCATCAAGGAATGCGCTACTCAACTGTGCAAACTCATTGATGCATAAAGAAAGGAGACCAATACAATGCTAACCCCAGAGGAACGTTTTACTATTTGGGAAGATTTTCACGACAGAGCGCATAAGCTGTTCATTGATGTTGAAGACGCTATATACAGCGAGTTTGCGCCTTACAAGCATGACAAAAACGGAGAGCTAGTGAAGCCTGACAAGGATACTCCAGAAGCAAAGAAGCTATTTGACATGCTAGCCGACTTGGATGCTTTTCTGCAAAAGCGTGAAGAGAGCGCAGGGATTGAATACTCTGCTTGGCTTGATGAGCAGAGAAACTTGCAGAATGCGTATGAAGCGTGGTCGTTAGGACTTTGCCCGCAAGTGATGCGCACAGTGCCAAAGTATCTATGGTTCATGCCTAGTTCATGGTACAAGATAGCCCAGCTCAAGCAATTTAAGGGCATCAGCAGGGAAGACACTATGCAGGCAATAGCGTCGTGGGAAGCACAACGAACTCTAGCGTCGTAAATGAAAGGTGGTGAAAGTCAATGGACTGGATACTGACAGTAAAGATATTCGCGCTCGTAGGATTAACCGTTTATTACTTTAAGTTAGGTTAAAGCTCAAAGGTCGAAACCGCTTCTTCTCTTACAACAAAGCGGTCTACGGGTTGCGCCCGTACTGATGATGACCCGTATCATCAGAGCTTCGTAAGTCATATTTAATAGATTTTCCCTGCACAGAAACACAGCCTAGCAGGGGAATGTTTATCCAAAAGGAGGCACGCATGGATACCAATTTACAGTTAATTGCATCAAGAGAGTTCAACGGATACGTGCTCGACTGCTACGTAGACCCAGACCAGCGGGACAAAGGCGACTTCTGTGCAACTACGGAACAGATTGGTAGGTTACTCGACTATGAATACACAGCAGAGGCCATAAGGAAAATTTATCAGCGCAACAAGGAACGACTAGACCTTTTTTCAACTAGAGTCAATTTGCCTCGTGTTGATGGAATGCGCACAATTATTCATGAGGTAATCATGTACAACTTTAACCTTTTACTTTTAGTGTATTGGGCAAGCATATTCTAGCAGGGTAACACAGGTCGAAACGTAAGGATAATTCCTGCGTCCAAGCGTAATGAGCTTGCTGACGAGACCCCTAATCGTCAGATTATTTTTCCCCAATCCATTCAAATCTCCCCTGTATATCTCAGCAGGGGAGCTTCTATCTCAAAGGAGGGATATTGTTGTTTGAGCAAGGTGAAATACATAGCAATGTTCAACTTGCTAACACTTACAGTCCGGCCAAGAAATATAAGGTAGCGTCATGGTACGCAACGCCTAAGTTTGACGGCGTAAGAGCAGTGTTCGTCCCCCAGCAAGGATTTTTCACCAGGAACGATAAAGCTATCAATGGCTTTGATTACATGGCCGAAGCACTAGAGCGCGAGTGTACAAGTCGCGGGCTGTCATTCGTTGATGGTGAACTCATAGTAGCTGGAAAAGGATTTCAAGACAGTCAAAGTGCTGTTATGTCAGCAGAACATCCGGCTAAGTCCAATGTAGAATTTCATGTATTTGCGGCTGGCGGTGATTTTTCTGATACAGCAGACATGCTCAAGGCTATACCAGACTGTCAGAAGGCACATATCTTCAAAGTACACTCAATGCTAATCCTTAATACTCCAAAGGCAGTAGATGATGCTTGTCGCTCTTTTTGTGCACAGGGGTATGAAGGTGTAGTGCTTCGTCATCCAGACATTCCTTATCACGCAGGCAGAAGCAATCACTTGCTGAAGTACAAGCTATTCAAGGAAACAGACTTGCGCATAGTTGGCATGATTGACGGTGAAGGAAGGCTAGTTGGCACGCTAGGCAGTCTAGTGGTTGAAGGTGAAATTAATGGGCTGAAGGTAAGGTCATGCGTTGGTACAGGACTAACAGATGCGGACAGAGAGAAGCTGTATCAGGACACAAATATTGTCGGTAAGCTGTTGACAGTGAAGTATCAGGTATTGACGGAGAAGCCGGACAAAGAAGGCATCTACAGTCTAAGGTTTCCTAGCTTCATAGGCATAAAGCAAGACAGATAAGGAGAAGGACAGATGAATAGTATTCAGCATTTCGTTTTGAAGCCCGTCAGGTCAACGATAGACAAGGGCGGCGTGAATGAGAAGAAATATGTCCCAGAGCAAAAGGGGTAGGTATCCCTGCTTGGCGCATATTTGTCCGCAAACCGTATCTAATCAAGTATCAATAGCAAGGAGGCACAATATGAGTAGTATTCAGCTTTTCAGTAACCAGCAATTTTCCGTCCGGTCAACGATAGATGAGAACGGAATGATTTGGTTTGTAGCAAGAGACGTGGCGGAGGCTTTGGAATACGAGGAAAGTTCAATATCAAGCATAAATAAACTTTGTGCAAATGTGCCCGACGAATGGAAGGGTCGGAAACGGTTTCTGACCCCAGGCGGTGAACAGGAAATGCTCTGTCTTACCGAGCAGGGTGTGTATTTCTTCTTAGGGAGAAGCGATAAGCCGAAAGCACTTCCGTATCAGATGTGGATAGCCGGAGACGTAGTGCCTAGCATACGCAAGACGGGAAGCTACAGCGTCAATAAGCCTGCGGAAGATAAAGAGCTAAAGCACAAGGAACTAGATGGTAGGCGGTTAGAGATAGATTTAGAGCGAGCGAAGTTTTTGCAACACATAATCGAAGTACCGCCGTTCCCGCTAACCGATGAAAGCAAGGCTGTAATTGAGCACGAAGCGTTCAAGCTGGTAACCGGCCATGAGTATTTAGGCATGTTGTCGCAGATAACGGAAAAGTGGTACACAGCAGAAGATATAGGCAAGGTGTTTGGCATCAGCGCAAACATGGTAGGACGCATAGCGAAGAGCAATCACCTAAAGCCTGAACAAGGGCAGAGCAACAAGTATGGCCGCTGGATATACTCCAAGTCGAAGTATTGCAGCCGTGAAGTTCCTAGCTTCATTTATTCCGAAGATGCCCTTGACTGGTTCAGAGAATATCATGATGGCGTATGCAGCGAGGTGCAGCAGTAATGAACAAGTATTTTCGCTCAATGCTAATAATATTCGCCCAGAGAAAGTACCGCGTAAGCAGCAAAAGGTTCACTCAGCAGAAAGTAGAGCTGCGTAACGTGGGTGAAAGGAGGTGAAAACGATGACTGAAATGGAACGTTATGACAAGTGGTGCGAGATAGCTAGCCGAGTAGAAGAGCTAATAGGCTTTGTGGAAGGCGAAATCGGCACGAAGAAATTTACAGAAACGAGCGACCGGCACGGTCTGTCCAAAATAGACAAGAAGCTGTACGAAGCACTAGAAGTAGCCAACAAAGCCGCATCAGCTCTTGCGGAAGAATAGCTAGACAAGAACTTTGTATTCTATTTGGACACAAAGCAGGCAGTAGAGTTATGGAAGGCGCAGAAGATGATGGAGCGTCTAGCGTCGTAGAAAACAGAGGCCGAAACGTGGGGAGAAAATCTTCACGTCTACGGGTATTGGCCCGTACTGATGATGGCCATGTTGTGATGACAGGCATATCGAGGTCATTAGAAAAACTTTTCACTAGCTCCCACCGTTACCCCCATATTTTAGAGTGGGAGCGTCTATTTCACCAAGAAAAGGGGAGGTGGTCATGGATAAGTATCTGCGCTCGAAATTCATTCTCTACTCGCGGAGAAAGACAATGGCAAAGGGGCATGTCCCAATAAAGGACAGCCATAATAAGGCAATGGTCAACAACATAAGGAGGTTACAGTCGTGAAAAGTATTCTTGAAATTTTTGTAGTGTTACCGTTGGAGCTAGACAACATTCTAGATGTTGCAGCTAAGTTAGCTCATATAGCAGAGGGGAAACTCGACACCTACTGCAAACTAACCCCTATAGTCGATAAAGCTATATCCCCACTCGACTACCTATCCTATTCTCTTTTAGGCATGAGTAAGGCAGACGTAGTGGTGTTCACGAAGGATTGGCGGTCGTCTAAAGAGTGCTCGTTGCTCCATGCTATAGCAATGGCGTATGAGCTTTTTATCATGGAGCTAGATGAAAACGTATTTGAGACAACTGAACTCAAGGCGTGTCCGTTCTGTGGAGGAAAGGCGACAATAGAGCAACTTGCTGGGGACAAGTGGATAGCAGAGTGTGGTAACTGCTGTTGCAAGTCTCAAGTGCAGGGGGCTGCAGACGATGCCGCTGCAGCATGGAACAGAAGAGTATCAGACCAGCAATGAACAGGAACGACATAGACGAAATAAGCAGAGCCGTGCTGATGCTGGTATGCATAGCAGCAACTATAGTCTTCATAAGGTCTCAATATGAACTCTGCGTCGAAATGCCCGAAGAGTGGTTCAAAGGCTTTGTATCCGGCTTAACTGTCTGTGGTAGTTTTTATTGGCTAAGACTTCGCCAAAGAGAGTGAGCTTCGGCTCATTCTTAAGGGAAAGTTGGTGAATATAGTGTCCATTAACTACGCATACTATCTAAAATCGGATGCTTGGCAAGCGAAGCGACTTCAAGCCTTGAAGCGAGACGGTTTCCAGTGTCAAATGTGCGGCTCAGGAACTAACCTGAATGTGCATCACATATCCTACGAACACTTAGACACGTATGACGAGATAGATGACCTGATAACTCTCTGTCGAGATTGCCACAAGAAAGTGCATGAACGAGACTTGCAGAGAAAAGCAGAACAAATCCCCGAAGGTCAAAACAATAACAGCCTGTTCCAACTAGCACTAAAACTATTGAGAACGCCAAACAAAGACAGAGCAAGTGCATGGTCTCAGTTTGAGAAGGCTTGCGCCCAAAGTATCCCCCCAGTATCAGCATCAGAGTGCACAAATATCTGGTTTGGTGCTGTAAGGATAGTAGATAACTGGGGTTCATTATGGTAATACATCTGACCCCTCAGATTTTCTCCGCAACTTAGTAGACGCAGCAATGGTAGAGTTCACGAGACCTATCACTCACTCCCCGCGTTGCGTTCTCTGAGTACACAATCTGTATCTCCAACAGAGTAAAAACTCAGTCCATTATCTTCAAGGTACTTCTTGATACCTAGCGCGACAAAATGGACAACCTGATTAGCTGTAGGGCGGTGCTCCCTATTGGACACTTGCTCTAACTCAGCTCTCATTTGGGGGGTGAACCTTACTGTTAATGCACTAGTCTGCATTTTTATACTTCCCTTCTAGTGTTTTTGTACATAATAGCACATTATTCGATGCTAAGAGTTGACATTTTCAGTTCTAATGATACTCTTAGCATTGTTTAGATGCTATTCAACTCTATTATAGATATATTAAGGAGGCTATATATGGACAACGATTTGCAGCTTATTACAACTAAGAGCTTCAATGGTGTGGAGCTGGATTGCTACGTAGAACCGAACCAGCAGGACAAAGGAGCGTTTTGGGCAACAAGGACACAGATTGGGCAACTTCTAGAATATGTTGAACCTGGTGTTGCTATTGGAAAAATCCATCAGCGTAATCAAGAACGTCTCGATAAATTCTCAAGGGTACACCAAATTGACCTACCCTCTGGTGGAGTTCAATACGTAACAATCTACAACTTCAAGGGCTTGTTAGAGATATGCCGGTACAGTAATCAGCCGAAAGCCAACGCAGTAATGGACTGGCTATTCGACGTTGCGGACGAAATACGGCGCACTGGCAGCTACACACGCCAGAGCGACGAAGAGCTGAAACGTAAAGACCAAGAATTGAATATCCGGAAAGCAGAGTTGCTTCAATCAATGATTGGTATGTGCCCTATGACTGATGAAACAAAAACTGTATTCATTCATGAGGCGTATAAAGCTCTTACAGGGAACTCCTTACTCTCCATGTTGCCTGAGAGTACCGAAAAATGGTACTCGGCTACCGACATAGGCCAAGTTTTAGGTATCTCAGCGAATAAAGTCGGCCGCATAGCAAAGGAATACGGCATAAAAGCACCAGAAGGCGAAAGCAACGAGTATGGACGCTGGATATTCTCAAAGTCAAAGCATTCCAACCACGAATGCTCCACGTTTATCTATAACTCACATGCACTCCAAAGGTTCAGACAGTTATTCGGGCAATCTAATCAGCCATCATTCTAGGAGGATAAACTTGGACAAAGTATTACGCGCATCAAAAGCAGGTTTTCCATGCCTGCGCAATCTTTTCTACTCAGTCAACAGCCCCGACATGGGCATAATCACTCCAAAGACACAGCGTATCTTCGACGTAGGCACTTACTTAGAACCGATGGTTGTTGAATGGCTGAAACAGGATGGTTGGGACGTTGAATACAATCCAGGTAGTCAGCATGCTGACCTTGAAGTAACTGTGCCGTTTGAGCATGGCATTCTTGCCGGACACCCTGACTGCATAATCTCTAAAGAGAATTTGCAGAACGTTCTAGTGGACATCAAGACAATGAATGACAGAGCGTTTACGCAGTGGAAAAAGGAAGGCTCTATTAAGTCTAAGCCGCAATATGTTGAACAGGTACATATCTATGCTATGGGGTGCATTAGAGCAGGTATAGCCATCAACACTAACAATCTAGGTATAGTAGGTGTAAACAAGAACAATTCTGACTGGCACATAGACTTTTTTGACTTTGACTACGCCAAGATAGCTGATATTGAGAGCAAGGCTGAAGCCGTATTCGCTATGGTAGAGCCGCCAATAGAATGCTCGCCTGCTGAGGGTTGGTGTTGCAATTACTGTGAGTTTTCCCACATGTGCGACCTTAAAGGCAAAGCCAAACCTGCAACTATTCCAGTAGTTGATGATACTTTGCTGTCAAGTCTACTTGATGAGAATGATGCTGTAGTTCACGCACTAAAAGACTTAGCTTTTTCGCGAGAGTTAGCGACACAGGCCAAGACAATGGAAGCCGACGCAAAACAAGTACTACTAGCAGAAGCGAGAGCCAAAGGTAAAGATACACTCAAAGGCGGAGGATTTACCTGCACCATAACAGAGAGAACTTCAAGTCGTTTTGACAGCGCAGGGTTCAAGAAGTTACACCCCGATTTGGCGGCCAAGTTCACGACTGAAAGCATAGCAACATATTTCACACTGAAAGAGGACATAGGCAAATGAAGCACCGTACACACAACCCCAATAGTAAGACACTGGACTTTCTGAGCTTAAAGATACTCAGAGAAGTGTTAGATAAACACGCAGCGTCGCTCTCAGACAAGACGAAAGACAAGTTAGTAGAGGCAATAATCAGCCTAACGACAGCCAATGGGAACAAGCCATCGACTTATGGCTATGGGCACTACTTTGCTCAAGCCTATAGCGAGCATGGCACAAACTCAATCCTAAATACAGACGACTAAAGGAGGCTAATATTTATGGCATTCAGGAAGGCAGAAAGAAGACAGGCAAAGTTAAGGTTAGGGATTACCGGTCCAGCAGGAAGTGGTAAGACCTATAGCGCGTTGCTGATAGCGTTTGGATTAGGCGGCAAGATAGCCATGATAGACACGGAGAACGGCAGCGGAGACCTTTACGCGAACTTAGGGGATTACGACATATGCACAGTAACAGCCCCGTATGACGTAAGGAAGTATCTAGCCTTGATAGCAGAGGCAGAGAAAGCAGGGTATGACACCATAGTGATTGACAGCTTGTCTCATGCATGGAGTGGAGAAGGCGGGCTTTTGTACATGCAAGGGAAAATAGCTGCGGCATCACGGAGCAGTAATTCCTATATGGCGTGGAGACAAGTAACCCCCCTGCACAACCGGCTGATAGACGCAATGTTAAGCTCTCCCTGCCACATAATAGCAACGATGCGCTCCAAGACGGAATATGTGCAGGTAGACAATGACAGAGGCGGCAAGGAGATACGCAAAGTAGGACTAGCCCCTGTATAGCGAGAAGGCATGGACTACGAATTCGGAACGGTGTTTGACCTTACAGCCAACCATAACGCAACAGTAAGTAAGGACAGGACGGGAATATTCGACGGCTCAATCTTCACGATAACGCCAGAAACAGGAAAGGTACTGCGTAACTGGCTCAACAGCGGAGCACCCGAAGCTGACAATCCAGAGAGCCAAGTTGCAGTAAATCAATAAGGCATCCAGTTTGACTGCTGTGTTTCCCATGAACACGGCAGTCAGAGACCCCTTAATAGGAAGGAGAACGTAGACAAGAGTGAGAAATATGAGTAAGTGGACATATCAAGTCAGGCAGATAAACAACAGCGTCTCCCTGCTTGTTGATAATCGGAAGATAGGGACACTTTACGGCTCAGGAAGGGCATCTGTAGACCAGGCAAGACTAATAACCCACGCGCCGGAAATGTTAAGCATGTTGGTGGAGTGCTCGGAAGTGTTTGAGGACTTGGCCGAACTCCAAAGTGAAGAGTATTCGGAACTCGTAGGCAATCTTCTAGAGAGAATAGAAGAAATGCTAGTGCGTATAGGGAACGAGGAGGTAAAAGCATGAACAGTATTCAGCTTTATAGCAACGAGGATTTCAGCGTTCGGACAGTAAAGGACGCAGATGGGACAGTGTGGTTTGTGGCGAAAGATATTATGAATGCTCTTGAGTATTCAGAGACGAGTACCCCAGCTCAGGTTATGCAATCCGTACCTAGCATTTGGTCTGGTATCAAACGGATTGATAGCACATCAGATAAACCCACTGCTAGACCGTATCAAGACGTTTTATGCCTTACGGAACAGGGTGTGTACTTCTTTTTGGGGCGTTCAGATAAACCCAAAGCACTGCCCTACCAAATGTGGATAGCAGCATAGGAGGAGAAAGTAATGAACGACATGGTATTAGTGAAATCCGCTAGCTTTAACGGTATTGCGCTTGACTGTTACGTCAAGCCTACACAAGAAGACAAGGGCGATTTCTGGGCGACGCGCGAGCAGATAGGGGCATTACTGGAGTATGAGTATCCCAATGACTCAATCAGGAAGATACATGAACGGCACGCAGAACGCCTAGATATGTTTTCAACATCGGTCAAATTGACCCAAGTTGAAGGAAGCCGTGAAGTAATACGAGAAATAATAGTTTACAACTTCAAGGGACTGCTTGAGGTGTGTCGCTACAGCAATCAACCGAAGGCCGACGCGGTAATGGATTGGCTGTGGAGTGTTGCAGATGAAATACGCCGAACTGGAAGTTACTCTATTAAAAACGAGCCATTCATTCCCAAAAATGCAATCAGTGAAGCAGCTCTTATATTTGGGCAAGCCGGAATAGAAGGCAATCAACTAACGCTAGCCCTAGATAAATTGTATAAGTTCTACACAGGGACAAGTGCACTAAGGGCAGCAGGTGTAGAGCTAGAAGCCCCCGATAATTGCCAGCTCCTAACACCAACAGAGATTGGCAAGCTGTTCGGTCTATCTGCCCGTAAAGTGAATGACTTGCTCGCTGGAGCAGGACTACAGCACAAGATAGCTGATAAATGGGAAGCCATAGGGGACGGCAAAAAGTACTCGGTAATGCAAGACACTGGCAAGGCACATTCCGACGGAACGCCAATCCGCCAGCTCAAGTGGACTACAGACATTATCCCAGTTGTAGAGACCCTGTTGGAGGATTGCGCTTGATGTTCAAACTAGCATTAGGGATACTGTTTATCCTGAACACAGCGGGCTTGACGCTAACTTCAGTTGCTTGGTGTACGGACTTGGAATACAGACCAAACAAATCGCTGCTAATAAGCTCCATAGCCCTCTGGTTGGTAAATATAATCGTCGATGCTCTGCTGTTCATAGCTGTTCACTAACTCCCCAAGACAAACTAACCTAAGACCGAAACAGGCTACCGCATTACCTTTTTAGCCTGTCTGGGGCTGATATTGCCCTACTGACGATGGTCTGGTTCTTTGACAAATACCGCTCTTGTACTTCTCAAACTGAGATGGCGGCTTAAGTTGCCGGAGTGGTCATAACAAGAGAGCTTATCCATCTGTAAAATTTTTCCAGATTATGGTGGTTATGGCTGGAGCTTAAGCTTCGGCCAATCTTTAATTGAAAGGTGGTTATTTTCATGTCGCGCTCGTTGGCACGTACTATCTATTCGCTAGCTAAGTACGAGACTTACCATAAGTCCTATGGAGAAGATGAAGTTCCATTGCTAACAGAGTTTTTGTCTGTATGGAACTCTCTAGCACTTTCGGAAGAAAGTTCAACGCTGATATTAGCCGCAGACAGGTTGATAGGGTATCTACTAGCCTACAGAGGTGAAATCTCCATAGGACAGAAATACTTTCAGCCCCTTTGCTCCCGAAAAGTGCACTTCCCCGTATCGTTTAAGTGGGATGATAGGAATAAATGTGCTTTCTGTGCAGGTTGTTACTACACCAATGAAGAATGCAGAGTAAGCCCGTTTAGCTCAATATGTTCACGCTTCCGTATAGCTTGGGCAATAGAGCACGTAACAGTAACAACGAACAAGCTGGTGAAGTTAATAGACGGCAGAAAGGAACACCCCAATGATTAAGACGTATAAGTGTCCTACGTGCGGATATGCTAATGCTGTATGGCTATTGCGCATAAACACATCTCGCTTGCAGCTATGTGAACGCTGCTACCCGAAGTTCTCAAACAGGTATTCTCACATACTGAACTTCAGGCTTAATAGTCAGGCAGTCAAAAGATGAAGAAGATATTAGTCTTTATCTTGCGCCTGCTAGGAATACAAGTCGGCTGTAATGCTTTCTGGATTAATAGTCTGCCTGTAGGACTTCAGTTATCCGAGAGTGAACGGCTTGCTATCTATGGCGGAAAAATATGAAGAGCAATGTTGAAGTTTTCTCACCTGAGCTTTTGCAGTCTAAAAGGTTACAGCGTGGTTTTTCATTAGAGTTCTTGTCTAAACTGTCTAGGCTAAAGCAGAAAACAATACGAGCCTATGAAGAAGGACGATTTACTCCATCAAAATCTTCATGGAGCTGTTTGTGCCGGATACTCAATATGACAGAAGAAGAACTAGAACTAAGTTTACGTCAAGGAGATACATGGACTACTCAAAAAGAAGAATGGGAGTATAAGCCTGTCTCTTTCTCATTTAATGTAGGACACTGCTATGTGATACGGGACACTCCGTATAGCAACGGAGCTAAGTACGAGTGCGAGATAAACCCTATGAGCGGTAATTTCTGCATATTCAAGTACGAAGGGAAAACAGGAATACACCACAAATTTATCGAAGTCAAAGGACGCTGGAGTAGAACATACACAGACCAGCAACTAATAGGCAAAGTCATTAAGGAGGTTAATGATGATGAGCAGGCATGAACGCAATATCCCAGAGTATGTATTCGACAATCTAGACAACCTAAAGGCGGAAGCACTCAAGTGTGGCTATACGCTGAAGGTTTTAGAAGAGAAGCTAGGATTTGCTAGGGGACTTGCAAATCACCTAGCAAGTGGAATAGCAACACCGAGCCGCAACACCTACAACAAGGTGGCATCAGTGTTAGGTTGGCAGGTGTGGCAATGAACGGGCAAATATTAGCGCAAAACATGAGCCGAATGTTCAGTGAACGCATGAGGCTGGGGTTGACACGCAAGGATACTGCTACAGCCGTGAAAGTGTCTGAGCGGGCAATAAAGAAGTTCGAGGAAGGTATCTGTTACCCGACGAAAGGAACGTACAACAAGTTAGCAAAATTTTTCAATTGGGAGGTATGGCAGTGAAGACAACCTGCTCAATATGGCACAAACTATCAAAGGAACAGTTAGCCGAACGCTTAGGATTAGCGGTAAGTATGCTGTATAGGATAGCGAACGAAAGAGAAGTATGGTCAGTCGGCCAAGTGCGGAGACTGCTTACTAAGATAGTAGTAGAAAACGAATCTATGGAGGGCAATCAATGAAAGCAAAAACGATAGACCGGTTAGCTCTAACGCGGGAGAAGTTCGGGAGTAAGCTGAAGTATGGTAAAGAGTTCTTAGGCTCGGCTACGGATAATCCCCAAAGCGTCGGTGAACAGGTAATAGAAACTGTGCAAGCCAACAAACAGCACCGTGAAGGCTACAGTACATGCCCTAGCTGCGGGCAGGAAACGCTAATTCACGAAGACGGATGTATGCATTGCCGTTCCTGCGGCTGGGGTGCTTGCGGTTAAGGCAGTGAAACATATGATAGCGGTTGTAGTGAAAGGTGGTGAACTAAATAAATGCTAATACTCTTTGGAGTTATCGTAGGTATGGCTACTTTTATGTTGTTAGCGGCATGCCTTACTGTCTACTTCTCGGACTACGTGTCAGAGTTTTTTAAGGCCAAGACAGAAGAAATACAGGCAATGACAAATTTCATTAAGCAGAAACAGGAAGGAGACAATTAATGCTGATACACATTCTTGGCGTTGTTATGAACGCTCTCTTTGCAGTAGCACTGATTATCGCAATACTGTTCGTGGCAGCTTGCTTCATCGACATTCTGGTACGGCTAATTTACTCCATGTACTCATCAAAGGAGGCCAAGTAAAAGTTATGGACAGCCTTTACAGCATACTTGCACTTATAGGCATAGGTATTCTCATAAGCTGGACAGCTATATTTGCTTTCATAGCGTTTTTGGTAGTAGAGAGCAAAAAGGCGGAAAAACCCTTCTGGGAGATGCACAATTCTCTTAACCTAAAGGATAACCATAATGCAGACCACAACTCTTAGCACAATACTTGGATACATTCTCACTGCAGACTTAATCCTAACAATCTTCGCTCTTGTAATCCTAATTGCCGCAGTAATGATTAGTCTGCATGTGAAGAAATTACTGAGACGCTGTCTAGACGTGCTTGACTTCACGGTCTTTATGACAACCAAAGGGAAAGAACATGACGCAAATCAATCATCCTGACTACTACAACAGCGGAGGAATAGAAGTAGCGGACTTCATAGATGCGCACAAGCTGAACTTTAATATGGGTAACGTAATCAAATACGTAACACGTGCAGGACGCAAACAAGGTGAAGACGCATTAATAGCCCTGCAAAAAGCTCAATGGTATCTGAACCGAGAGATAAACAGGGTAGGACAAGAACAAAATGCGGGGCTGCTAGCCAGTCCCGTAGTTATTCAGGAGGAACCAAATGAAGGTAGAACTATTAACGAGTGGACAATCTTTGGCAGACATGGAGCAATTTGCAGCACTAGCAGCTCTAACGTGCCACGCGAACACAGGTAAGGACTTAGTGCCGCATGAAGTGCTTGAACGCATAATCCAGCGTAGACATGAGAGCATTCTAGAGCACATAACCCTGACTTACTCCATTAAGGGATTGAGTAGGGCATGCCTTCAGGAACTCGCTAGACACAGGCATATTAGCTTAAGCGTTGAGAGCACACGGCACACGTTAAAGAAAGTCATGGCTGAACCTGCAGACGTTGAGTATGACAATAATCAAGATATTATGCTTCTGGCTTTCAGAAAAATAGCATATGAAAATCCCGACATGCCCAACGATGAGCTGAAGTACTACCTACCCGAATTTTGGCCGACTAACCTAGTGCTGACCGTCAACATTAGGGAACTAAGGCACATCTTAGACTTGCGCACTGCTCCGGCAGCGTTGAAGGAATTTCGGGACTTAGGGCACAAACTGTTTGAGGCTGTTCCGGAACAGTTCAGGTATCTGCTTGCTGACTGCGTACACGAGGAGACGGAAGCATGAGTGAGTTCACGAAAGGCAAGTGGGAAGCTAGACCCAATCGCATTATTGTTGATGGTCGAGTTCTAGCTCTAGTGAATGGTGGCAATGCAGCCAATGTCCGTCTTATTGCCGCTGCACCTGAAATGCACGAGCTACTGAAAAAAACGCTTAATTTTCTTTCTGAAAAGGATTTTGATATACAGCTCAAGCGAGATATAGACGCTTGTCTTTTGCGTATCGATAATTCCCCTTTACAGAGCGTCTACAAGGAGACGGAGCATGACTGAAGGATTGATACCGAACGAGCGGTTTGTTGACAGCAAGGAGAAAGTGTACAAGGCCATGCTAGAGAGCTTAGAAGGGTTTGTACACTGGTTTAAGTATCCGCAGACGCGCGATGAAGAAGAATTATGCGGAGATATTCGCCAAGCCGAATGGATAGTCGAACGCGCCCACAAATTAGAGGAGACCGAGCATGAGCAAGTTCAGTGAAGGTAGATGGTGGATAGCTCCGCCCGTGTTCGACGGAGACGTGATTTTTGCTCCAGCACAGGAAAAAGGTCGCCGCAATGAAGTTGTAGCTATAGGTATCACGAATAAAGCAAACGCCCGATTGATAGCCGCCGCGCCAGAAATGAAATGTACGAGCTATTGAAAATGTGGGTAAATTTGCAAATCGAGCCAACATTAATGGAGTCACGAGAAAAGGCACGGGAACTCCTAGCCCGCATAGACGGAGAGGAGGCTAGCGATGCGTAAAAGCAAAGACAATTACTACCTGAGCATAGCAGAGACAGTGCTAGCCCGCTCAAGCTGCTTGCGTCGGAAGTACGGAGCAGTGATAGTCAAGGACGACGAAATCATAGCGACTGGCTACAACGGCTCACCGCGTGGCTCAAAGAATTGCTGTGATTTGGGGTACTGCAAACGTGATATGAAAGGCATACCGCACGGAGAAAGGTACGAAATGTGCTGCAGCGTTCACGCGGAAGCGAATGCCATAATCTCCGCGTCAAGACGAGACATGCTAGGAGCAACGCTGTACTTGGCCGGGCAGGAAGCAGATGGTACACCAATCACGGATGCAAAGCCATGTTTGATGTGCTACCGGCTAATTCTGAACGCAGGCATAAGCGCAATAGTTACTAGCAATAGCGATGGCACACTAAACAGGAAAGAAGTTAAGCCTGAAGAAGTGTATTTCCTTAATTAGACCCAAAAGGAGAAAAAATGAGTGAATTTACGTCCGGAGTGTGGAAGCTGGATAAGAAGACCGGAGAAGTATATTCCGGTGGGGCGCGTATCTGTCAAGTGTACGGAGCGACGGAGTACAACATGGAGAACAATGTAACGGAGTGTTTTGCAAACGCGAAGCTAATAATGAATGCGCCGAAGCTGTACCTGATACTGAAGCCATTGTTCATGACCAAATCCGAATTGAGATTTTCAGAGGTTATGGGCGTGATGATGGAAATTCGGAAAGTAGTTGATGCTATAGACGCGAAAGAAATACAGGATGACCGTACTAAAAGTATGATGAACGCACTGAAGGTGTGTGAACATTGCGTTAAAACCCCAAAACTACGGGAGATAGAGTTCATGGGGCTATACTGTCAGCAGTATTGTTGTGAAGAATGCATGTGTACAACATTTCCATGTGAGATGGAAGCAGAGGCTAGAGAACAATGGAACGAAGAAAACTAAAACCATGTCCATTCTGCGGCGGAGAAGCTAAGTTTTACACAGTAGACAAGTATGACCGTGTAGTTTGGAAAGTCATGTGCGGAGCTAGAGTTGATTGCTGTCTTCTGCTTAACGATTTTGATACACGAGAGGAAGCTATCAATGCGTGGAACGAAAGAGCTTAAAGCATGTCCATTCTGCGGGAGTAAGAATGTCCAGTGTGGAGAATTAAGCGAGTTCATGAAAGGTAGATACTTTATCCATTGTAACAAATGTCAAACTTCAGGGCCATTAAGTAAACAGTGTACGAGCGACGAAGACGGTCTGAAAGATGCGTTAAAGAAATGGAACAGGAGAGCGAACGATGACAGAGCTTAAACTATGTCCATTTTGCGGAAGTGAAGCAAAACTATTAACGATGTCTTTTGATGGCGAAAAAGTATATGGGGTGTTCTGCACTCAAGATTTAGACGCAGAGTATCAGCACAGGCACTTCATAGACAACTACGCAACCAGAAAGGAAGTCAAGAATGAAGAACTCTACATGCTTCTTCCGTAACTCCGACTGCGAATATTTCCCTTGCCATAAAGTAGACAATACAGAGGACTTCAACTGTTTGTTCTGTTTCTGTCCGCTTTACTTTCTGGCCAAGTGTCCAGGCAGGCCGGAGTATCTGCCTAATGGCATAAAGGATTGCTCTAATTGTCTTTTACCGCACAAGAACTACCAGAAGATTATAGATACGCTAAAGGAGGAGATGTCATGACAAAGTTTACGTCAGGGCAATGGATATTCAACTCACTAGACGGCAATATCAGAGCTAATGGGCAGCCAATAGCAAAGGTATACGGGGCTACTAAGTATAACGTAGAAGATAACGCAGCAGAATGCTTCGCTAATGCTCGCCTAATACAGAAAGCCCCAGTGCTGTACAACATTCTGAAGCCGTTATTCGCCCCAAAGACAGAGCACAGTTTTTCGTAGCTTGTGGCCGCTATGCGTGAAGTTCAGAAGATTATAGCGGCTATAGATGCGGAGGAAAACTAATGCTGAAACAAGTATGGATAGCCGAGTGTGATTTGTGCGGCAAGGTAGAACCTGCCCAGCGTAAGAATGGCAGATACAACGAGATTGACTATGTATTACCTATAGATTGGAGTCAAGGGGTCAATAAGAATTTCTGCATCTGCCCTGAATGTTTATCTCGCAGGAGGCCGAACAATGACTGAACTTAAGCCTTGTCCGTTTTGTGGAAGCGACAAGGTCTACATACACAGTGACCATAGGGGCATCTTGTATATACAGTGCTCGGCCTGCCGTGCTAACACGTATGTATATCTGCCTGATGAAGATAAAGCCCTATTGCTCCAGAAATGGAATCACAGGGCATACAAGGAGGACAGCGATGATTAAGTTTTTACGCAAACTGTGCAACCGTCTTACAGGCAGGGAAGTAGTACATTTCATACCGTGTCTGCCTGTAGGAATGGAACTCTCGGACGGCGACAGAGCAACTCTGTACGGCTGGCCGGACAAGACCATTGAGGACGTGACACAGCATGAGTAGCAACGCAGATAAGCTCAAGGCACTTCGTTACACGCTAGGACTTACTCAGTCTCAAATGGCTGAAAAGATAGGCGTATCAGAGGCTTCTATAGAACGTTGTGAAAATGGTCTTACACCGATCGGCAAAGTGAAGACCCCAGCACAGTACAAAATTAAGGCATTCCTCGAAGTTCAGGACATTAGTCCGGCAGTCATTGCCGAAAGCAAAAAGGTTCTGGAACTAGAGGAACGGCAGAAAGCCATTCGGCGGCACTTCACCGAAGGCAAATGCTACAAGATTTACGGCTCTGGCTATTCAGGATTTCATGGCGATGGCAAGGCATCTGCTTCCAGCGGCGCATCTTGGGAACGCGACTGCATCTTCATGTTCCTGCGCAAAGAGGGTATTCACCACGTGTTCCGTGAAGTCAGAGGCGGATGGACAAGAACATACACCGACGCTCAATTAGTCGGTAAAAATATACAGGAGGTAGAACCATGAGTAAGGTATGGCATGAACTCAGACGCTTTCTAAAGCGAAGCTACACAAATCAGAGGACAGCGCGGAAGTTTGAACTGCGCAGAAGAATTGAGCAGGTTTTGCTCACAGGACAGACAAATTGAGGTGATATAGCAATGACAGCAAGAATGTTCAGCCACGAAGAACGTCTCGAAATGACACGGCGCAAGATGGCATTCCGTGAAATGATAAAACATGCTCATGAAGTACCAGCAGCTCCCGGTGCAGAGGAACATCCTGAACCTGTTTTCGATGAGCATCACTGTCCTATGTGCGGCGGAGAGCTGACACGCTGGGAAGGCTGCTACCGTTGCAAGAAGTGCGGATGGAGTAAGTGCTGATGATGAATACATTGAAGCAGGAAAGGAGGGTTAATTGATATGCAGTATGACCGAAGAATAATCACAACCGTAGGCAATAATCGCCGTAGTGCTAACTGGCAGCCTCAGACACTCATGCTTTCAGAATTCTACGAGAAGCTCCGCATTCCTGCACGTTCAACTGAAACAATGGCTGAGTATCTCGCTCTGAAGAAGAGTGAACAGGATGACCGCAAGGACATCGGCGGCTTCGTGGCAGGCTCCTTATCGGGGCCTCGCCGCAAGGCCGGAGCTGTGACAGGGCGCGACCTTATCACGTTAGACTTTGACAACATACAGCCGGGAGGAACAGAAGAAATCCTGCGGCGTGTTGAAGGACTTGGTTGCGGGTATTGCATATATTCCACACGCAAACACTCTCCAGCATCTCCGCGTCTGAGAATCTTGCTGCCGTATGACAGAACAGCTAGTGCTGATGAGTATGAGCCTACAGCACGGTATATGGCAGCGTTAATCGGCATGGAGTTTGCAGACCCTACTACGTTTGAAGCATCACGCCTCATGTACTGGCCAAGTGTTTGCTCTGACGCAGAATACGTTTTTGCATTTGCCGACAAGCCAATGCTTTCAGTTGACGGTCTGCTTGATGCGATAGACGTGCAATACGGTGATTGGCATGATGTTACGAAATGGCCGCAAGTACCCGGCTCAGAAAATCAGTATAGGAAGCTGGCTACAAAGCAGAGCGACCCGCTAACGAAGAACGGCATCATCGGAGCTTTCTGCCGCACCTATGACATCTACGGAGCTATAGATACATTCCTTGCTGACGTTTACACACCTGTAGAAACAATGCCCGGACGCTTTACTTATCTCGGCGGCAGTACGACAGGCGGTGCAGTTGTTTATGACAATGGGCTGTTCCTGTATTCACACCACGCTACTGACCCATGCAGCGGACGGCTTGTCAATGCTTTCGACCTAGTGAGGTTGCACAAATTCGGTGAACAAGATTATGCGGTTGATGTCAAAACACCTCCCAACAGACTCCCGTCCTATCAGGCCATGTGCGAACTTGCTGTGAATGATGCACGAGTATCGAAGCAACTTGCGAAGGAACGTGCGGAATCTGTCATTGGCGATTTCGGAAGACTTGTTGATGATGACCATGAAGGCGACAATTTTGACTGGACTGCTGAATTGGAAATCAACAAGCAGACGCTACAAATAAAGGCAACCATCGACAACATATGGCTAATTCTTGAAAACGACCCGAATCTGCGCGGAAAGTTTGCGCTGAATGAATTTGCAGGGCGAGGTGAAGTTCTTGGCGACCTGCCGTGGAATCCGTCAAAGAAACGCCGTGCGTGGTCGGATAACGACAATCAAGGCTTGTACTGGTATTTCGAGAAAACCTACCGTATCACCGGCAACAGCAAGATTGACGCTGCTTTATCCCTTCACAGTGAACGGCATAAGTTCAATGATGTAACGAAATTTCTTGCGTCCCTGTCATGGGATGGACGTGCTAGGCTCGATACTCTGCTTATTGATTATCTAGGAGCAGAGGACACACCTTACGTTCGGGCAGTTACACGCAAGGCATTTGCAGCAGCAGTCGCTAGGGCAATAGAACCCGGATGCAAGTATGACACTATGCTGATTCTCTCAGGTCCGCAGGGTATCGGAAAATCCACGCTCTTAGACAAAATGAGCAAAGGCTGGTTCAACGACGGTATCCGTACCTTCGAGGGCAAAGAGGCTAGCGAACTCCTGCAAGGCGTGTGGCTGGTTGAGATTAGCGAGC